>NZ_JBSXNU010000045.1:0-164996 GCF_056857815.1 Qipengyuania sp. B-5
TTCAACAACCGGCGCCTGCTCGCGCCCATCGGCAATATCCCGCCTGCCGAAGCTGAAGCACGATACTACGCCATGCTGGACGACACGCCCATGGCGGCATAATTTAAACCGAATGGCCTCCGGCAATCCCGGGGCGGTTCAAAGCAAAGGTCACGAGGGAAAACCTAGCCGCATTCCTCGACCAATTTGGCTCAGCAAAGCCCACCGACAGGTAGCAATCTCGCAAGTAGCTCGCACCGTGAGTCTAAGGAACTGATTGACCCGAAATTCTGGTCCAAATAACTTACTCTTATAAATAAGCCATATTTAATATTAAATATGGAGTTATAATTGAGTATTGTTCAATCTAAAATCATTCAAAATTCTGTTCGTGATTATTTTTCAAATTTCAAGTTTGAAAAACCTGTTGCTGTAACTTTGACACTGAAGCAAGGCATAAGGCTCAATGGTGGAGATGGTCCTGGCTTCACATCGATAAACCCTGATCGAGCTAGCCAAAATCTACGTCATTTCTTGAGCCTGTTGAACTCTCATTACCACGGCAAAAAGGCTTCTCGCTTTGGCTACCGGATGCCGACAATTGCGGTTCTTGAGGGCACCGGGACGACCAGATTGCACTATCACCTTCTGGTTGATTGGCCAAAGGCCGAGAGCCACGAGCAGATTGCAGGTCGAGTTTCGACCCTTTGGGGAAAGACGCAGTGGGGCTTCTCTGAAACCCATGTGGAACTCAATGCCGACGAAGGTTGGCTGAGCTACATCACAAAGCTCCGTGGCAAGAGTGATTTTGCCTCATCCATCGATTGGGAAAACTGCACTCCGGGTTAAATTCCTGAGTGTTCCAATTGCTGGGTATAGACCCCTCTTGGCCCCCAGTCTTTCGTAAACATCCACTTGGCGAACCTCGTTCAGCCTTGATGGATGAATCTTATCCAAAACAATCAACCTAAAAGGTAGAAAACATGAAGATCGAAACCAAACTGATCAATTTCAACGTACCCGAAAAAACCAAAGTCAGATTTGACGAATATTGTCAGATCCTCGGGACAACGAGAAGCAGAGTTCTCAATGAGATGATCGAAGACTTCTTGATACAAAATGAGGAACTTGTCACAGAGCGCATTGCTAAGAAACAGCAGCTAGCCGAGCTGAATCAGAGTTCCTCGACAATCATGAGATTTCGCCAATTTATGCAATCTCAATCGCACATCGATGAGGAAGAAGGTCCTCCAAGATTCTTCATCTCCGAGCATGAATGAGGCCATCAATAGTCGAGGACTTCAGTTGTGAACCATCCTTTGGTGCCATCCTTTGAAATGCAGTCGATTGGATCGCCACTGTCGGTTCCATAATGAAAGACGCTTTCTCGTCCGTCTGGTGCAGTGACGGAAACGACCTCAAAGGGATGATTGCTGGCCCGATATCGCCTGAAAATATACCCATCCTCGTTCGCACTATCGATCTGCCTTAGTCCTCCCTCTTGGTTCCACTTTGGCACCCCGTAGTAGAGATTGGCTAAATCTATGATGGCAACCTCAACCTCTTCTCCTCTGACGAATCCCGGAACAAGGAAAAAGGAACAGGTCCACTCTCGAGAAGCCAATGCCATGTCGTCTTCGTCAGATGGATAAATTGGCCTCAGGTTCCCCCCCCAGACATAACGCTCTACGTTGTCCTCACTAACCTTGAGCCATTCTTGGTCTGGTCCGGCCCCATCACCTAACCACTCCCCGGACAGCCTTTCTCCAGCCAATACCTCCCCAACGATCTGGCTGCCTTCAGTCGTCGGGGCATCACGAACGTTCGTGTAGTCGGTCACCAAGAATGCGTCCTGATTTCTGGAAACTGGTCGTCCGAATGTCGTCCAAACCAAGGTGCCTATGGCAACTACCCCGAGGATAACTACGCCAATACCGACCATTTTGGATCGTGTGTCGGTGTAAGCAGAGGAGCCATCTGCCTCCAATCCGACGAAATTTGGGTCTTCGTCACAATAAACCGGCTCTTCTTGAGTAACATTTTTGTCGGCCCTCAAATCGACATAAGGTTCATCCGCAGAATGGGTATATTTATCCCCAAATGGTATGACGTCTCTTATGCCGTCCCTCAGAGTAGACAGTAGTCCTGGACCGTAAATTTCAGGGTTTTGCTTTCTATACTCAGATGCAGCCTTGTTGCTTCCATATATAATCAACCCCGAGCCAACCAACCAAATTGGCCAACCCCAATGCAAAACAACGGAATTTGACACGACTTCGCCTAGAAGACCGGCCAAGGAGCCATATTCCTCCGTATTTGCAGCGAACTTTTCGGCTTTCTCCTTCATTTCGGAATATTGGAGAAACACCACACCAACGAGCAGTGCGTTAACGAAGCCAGAAAACATCGCTATTCGAGAGAGATTAAATGCGGCTAGCAAAAGAGCCAAGACAGCAAATGCTGAGGCGATATAGGCTAATTGTGCTTCTAAAGTCAGGAGGTTTGCTTGTTCATGCAGAGGGGACGATAGCATCGGCGTGAATGGGCTGATCAAGCAAATGATGCCACCAACTGCTACAAAGTTTACCCCCTTCAAGTCCCTGACCTCCACCGAAGATTACAGTTGAACCGACCCTATCTAGTCCGGTTATTTAATTACAATTCTATAATCAGTTCACCTAAGCCATTAAACTCAATCGGCTATTTCTGGACACTCTACGGTGTACCTATGTTTCTGATTATATTATATTTTTTGGAGTGATTGATATAATCAGAAGAGGGAAGAATGGCCCTAAGACGACAAGCAAGAGTTCTAACAAAGCTAAACCTCGCAAAAGCATTGGCCCATGTTCGTTCGAAAAGGAATAGCCTTCGGAACGAGGTGATCCTTCTCCTCTCAGTGAAGGCAGGCCTGCGAGCCAAAGAGATTGCGAGCCTCACTTGGCCGATGGTCCTTGATGCCGATGGAACCATAGGAAACCACATCCTCCTTACCGACGAGGCATCAAAGGGCAAATCGGGCAGGTGCATCCCGATCAACAAAGATTTGAAGACTGCCCTTTCGGCACTGCTTCAGACTTCTACCAAAAATGGCACGAGCCCGATTGCATTCACCCATATCGTGACAACGGAAAGGAAGGGCCGAACCACCCCTCAGGTCATCGTGAATATGTTCCATCGATGGTATGCTGAAATGGGATTGCAAGGATGCTCCTCCCACAGTGGCCGACGGACTTTCATAACGAATGCAGCAAGGAAGATATCGACCGTTGGTGGTTCTCTTCGTGATGTTCAGGCACTTGCTGGCCATCAGTCTCTCCACACCACGCAGAGGTACATCGAGTTCGATAGCCAGGCACAATCGAGGGTCGTCGAGATCATCTGATTCCCAAGCCACCCTTGGTCAATTGCACAGCAACATCGGATGTCACGGTTTGCCCGTAGAACTTCTCAAGCATTTCTACGGAGGTTCCCATTTGCCGAGCCAGCAAAAAGGGATTGGTTTCATTGCTTAGTCGTTGAGTGGCATAGAAGTGCCTTAGTGAGTAGATCGTGCGAGACATACCATCCCGTGTCTCAGGGACACCGGCATACTCAAGCAGGTTCCGAAAGGCCCTCTTGAAGCTAAGAACTCTTTCCCCGTTACGATGGCAAACAACCAGTCCGTAGTTTGGGGGTTCAACCCCTAGTTCCTCTTTTCTGAGTTGTTTCAATCTTTCGATATAGGTCGGCCCAGAAGGCTGAAAAACGAACTCTCGTGCCCCCGTTTTTCCGGTAACGGTACCTACCATCCTAGGCCCCTCGACGGTCTTGACGGTCCTTAGATCGGCCCATCGAAGGCCCCTGAGTTCACCGACACGTAGCCCCGAGTTTGCCAAAATAAGGAACACCTGTTGGAAGACATATCTATCTCTCCAGTTAGCCTTCCCTTCAGCCTCCTTGACCCAACTCCTCAGTTTCCGAATGAGGACCCGATATTCCTGTAACGTGAATGTTGGCCGTCGAGCATGTTTTGCCTTGGGCACGACCATCTCCGGCACCGATGTAATGTAGCCTTTGGAAACAGCATATTTGAACACCGGAACAATCGCATTTCGTTCCCTTCCGAGGGTGCCGTTTGAAGGCTTCTTTTTGGCGAAGTTGGTTCTTCTCCACTCCCAAAAAGCTCCAAATTCCTTTGGGCCGATTTGCTCGATCTTCATCGAGCCAAAATAGGGAAGGGCATAGGTCCTCACCCTTTCGAGACTGGCATTCCACGACCCACCCTGTCGGTTCGGTGCCAACTGGTCGAGGCCCTTCTCCCATTCCTCAAAAACCTGCTTGAATGTCTTCGAGTGAATTTGCCCACCGTTCATCACATGCAGGTAGGTCTGCTCATAGAGATCGGTGGCAAATCGCTTTGCCTCATCCCAGTTGGAGGTCTTGCTGGAGACGATCCGATAGCCGGTAGCATTTGGTACCCTTATCCGAACTTGCCACTTCGGCTTCTTCAAGCCCTCTCGTTTGTAGAGAACGATCCGACCGTCACCACGAATATCGATTGGCCCATTTGACGAGTCGGCATGATGGTCGTCTGTCATCTGTCGAGTATATTCAGACGGTTACGGATTTAAACCTGATTTGTACAACATTTGTAAATGAAACAAATGGGGAACATATGCAAACGTCGGATCATCGTCCTCGTATTAAGCCATTAAATTAATTTGAGAAAATGGCGCACCCGACAGGATTCGAACCTGTGGCCTCTGCCTTCGGAGGGCAGCGCTCTATCCAGCTGAGCTACGGGTGCATGCCGTGGCCGGGGCGCTTAGCAAGGCGTCCGCCATGCTGCCAGAAAAATCGCGAATGCGAATCCTGCGTTAGGAAATTGGCAAGCGCGCTGGCGTAGCTTCGCAAGCTATGAGCGCGATGTCCCACGAATTCGACCTGTCGCTAGCGACGGTGCTGTCACCAGCCGACAAGCCGGGCATGCGCACGGACAGGCTTACTGCGCTCACCGCACAATGGGAGGCGGTGCACGAAGCGGCAGCGGCGGTCGGAATCCTCGCCCAACTCGGCGAGGAAGAGGAGAGCGAGGAAATTCGCAGTCTCCCGCAGCGGGCATTGGAACTTGGCGGTCTGAACCTGGAATCGGTGGCGCGCGGCGTCGACGATCTTGCCGCAGTCATGCAACCGGGCCTGCGGGCACTGCTTTCGCTGACCGCAACGGGGCACGACACCACCAGTGCCGCGCTCACCCTGTGGCGTGAATTCCATTGCGCGCGGGCAGCCATACTTGCTCTCGCACCGCCGGAGTAGCGGTTCGCGCGCTTGACCGCGTTCGCTTTCTGTTCCATTTGGTCGCCATGAGCGATTCCCCTGTTATCGAAACCCCGCTCGATGCCGGCAGCGTTTGCCGCGGCATCCAAAGGTTATTTGCCCGCAACGATATCTGGCTGATGCCTGAAATGCCGCTGCGCAACGGCCGCCGCGCGGATCTGATGGGTCTCGACACCAAGGGCAGGATCGTCATCGTCGAAGTGAAGGTCCAGCGGGGTGATTTGCTGGGCGACGGCAAGTGGCCCGATTATCTCGACTTCTGCGATCGCTTCTATTGGGGCCTTCCGCCGCAGCTCGACCGGAATATTCTCAATGGCGAGGACTATCGCCCCGATTGCTGCGGCATCGTGGTAGCCGATAGTTACGATGGCGAAATCGTTCGGCCGGCGCCGCTGCACCCGCTGGCCGCCACGCGCCGCAAAACCGAGGTGGAGCGGCTTGCCCGAGCCGCCATGCGCCGGGCCACTGTTGCCATCGATCCGCATTGCGCGCCCTGGGGCGGCAGCGAATAGCCGGTTTGCCTGTGAAAGCGGGGTGTTTTGCGGCATAAGGGCGCTACGCCATGTGGACCGCCATTCTACTTTCCGCCGCCGCCATGACCGGGATCGTCGCCCTGCGCTATCTCGCGTCGAGCGGGGTGTTCGCCTGGCTCACCCATCGCCGGCTGCCGGACTATCACGCGAAACTGGGCGAGCAGATTCGCAAGGAAATCGGCTGGTCGCTCGCCTCGGCGGCAATTTACGGCATACCTGCGGGGGTCGTCGCCTGGGGCTGGCAGGAGCGGGGTTGGACGCGGATCTACACCCATTGGGACGCGCTGCCGCTGTGGTACCTGCCGCTGGCGCCACTGATCTATCTCTTCCTGCACGATACATGGTTTTACTGGACCCACCGCCTGATGCACCGGCCCGCCTGGTTCCGGGCAATGCACGCGGTGCACCATGCCAGCCGCCCGCCCACCGCATGGGCCGCGATGAGCTTTCATCCCTGGGAAGCGATCACCGGTGCCATCGTCATTCCGCTGCTGGTCTTCGCCGTGCCGATCCACGTGGCCATGCTCGGCCTGGTACTGCTGGTGATGACCGTAATGGGGGTGACCAACCACATGGGCTGGGAGATGTTTCCGCGCAAACTGGTTCACTCGGCGTTAGGGGGATGGCTGATAACCGCCAGCCACCATCAACGGCACCATGAAGAGTATCGATGCAATTACGGCCTCTATTTCCGGTTCTGGGACCGTCTGTGCGGAACCGACAAGGGGCTGAGCAAGGCGCTATGAAGCGGTTGGCGTTCCTGCCGCTCGCTGCGCTGGCACTGGGTGCAGGAGTCCCCGCCAAGCAGGACGGATCGACGATTACGATCACCATCACCAACCTGCGCAATGCCAACGGGATCGTGCGCGCCTGCATGACCGGTGTCGAAAAGAGCTTCCCGAAATGCCGCGGAGTGGCAGGTGCCCATGCTGCGACCGTAGATGCACGCGAAGGCACGCTAACCCTCACTTTCAGGGGCGTGAAACCGGGGCGCTATGCAATCGCACTGTTGCATGACGAGAATTCCAACGGCAAGGCAGACCGTGCGCTGGGCATGATGCCAAAGGAAGGCTTCGGCTTTTCCCGCGATGCGCCGGTGCGCATGGGCCCGCCGGCCTTTTCCGATGCCGTGTTCGAAATGACGGGCGAAGATCGTTCGATGGCAATCAAGATGCGGTACATGCTCTGACGCTGCAGCGCGCAGGAATCGATTAACCTTAACCATTTTTTCAGCACGCGCGGCGCATAGCCTTGCCCGATAACCACTCGTTTCGGGGGCACTTGCTGCAATGGACAGGCTTGGCGGAGAATTCGGCGCATTCGGTGCAGGCCGGGATTTCGACGATAGCGATGAAGGCGGCTATGCCGACGACGGCGCGCATTCCAACCCGCCTCCTTCGCCGGTAGGCCAGGACGAACGCCGCATGCAGGTGCGCGCCTACAATCACTGGTCAAGCCTGCTAGGCAGCGAGAAGCTACCGCATATCGAGGACCTGGAACCCGAATTTCTTGGAGATTTCGGCCCTTACAGCGTCTTGCTCGATTTCTCGACCGGCAGCACCACGCCCACCATCCAGTTCATCGGCAGGGAGCTGAGCAGGGAATGCAGGCTTGGTGATGCCATCGAAACCTTGCAGGAGATTCCGCGCAATTCACTGCTGAGCAAGATCGCCGAAAATTACCTCCAGGTAGTCTCGGCACAGGCCCCGGTCAGTTTCGAGGCCGAATCGGCCAATGGCAGGGGCAAGACCGTCGCCTATCGCGGCATCCTGCTACCCTATTCGAGCGATTTCGACACGATCGACTTCGTTTATGCCGTCATCAACTGGAAGGAAATCGCCGACGCCCAGACCGCGGATGCGCTCCTTGAGGAAATAGACCGCGCGATGGACTTTGGCACAGTGGCAGAAGGCGCGGTGGTGGAAGACACACCGGCAACGACCGCCGACATCGTTCATTTCGACGCTTATGACACAGCTGAAGAACCGGTCGAAGACATCGAAGACACCGCTGAAGAAACCCACTGGGATGGCGAAGATAACATCCTCGACCTGCGCGATGCCCAGGTGGAGACGGGTTCTTCCGGTGAATTGCCGACCCCCAGCTTCGGTTACGACGACGGCCTATCCCATTCAGAGGATTCCCGGAGCTATGAAATGCCCATGACGCCCAAACGCAACCGGGCGGTGGATGCGCTCGGCAATCCGGTTGTTGGAGGCGCTTCAACGGAAGTAGGCGCTGAGGAAGACGTTTCTCCCACCGGTATCACCACCGCCGCCGATTACGGCCTGCCCGATTGGGACGAGGAAGAGCCGGAAGCTGAAGATGTCGACGAATTGGTGAACCCGCTGGCGAACATCGATCTCAACAGCCGCCTGCTGGCGCTGGTCAATGCCGGCACGCGCGGGAAAAAGACGGTCGATCTCGGCACGCTGTCCGATAAAACGTCCGATGACGAGGAAGAGGCGCAGGAAGAACGGCAGCTTTTCCGTCCCAAGGCACCATCGGTCGATACGTTGCTGTCGCCCGAGCCTTACGAAGAAGAGGACGAGCTCGAAGCTTACGACATGGCCGGGGAATTCGCCTGCGAAGTCCCGGTGGAGGATGTGTCTTACAGCCACGGCGAGACGGAACCGGCACATGTACCGTCCAGTCAGTTTGCCGAAATGGCAGAATCCGGCCCCACCGAGACTGCGAATGTCGAGCACGCGGAGGAGGCTTTCGCAGAACCGCTCGAGCTGGGCGAGGAAATGATCATCGAGGAAACCTCCGGCGAGACGGAAGCCGAGGTGACGGAGGCATATGCCGAAGTGGAGGCCGAAGAGCCGGCCGCAGAAGCCGAGTACGGCGAATTCGAAACCGCCGAAGCCGCGTCGCCCGAGGAAGCTTTCGAAGAAGAGTCGGTCGCGCTGGTGGAAACCGGTGGAGCCGAAGCTCAAGAAAGCGGCGATGCTTTGCAGACGCAGGATCCCGAGAGCCTTACCGGTTTGCTCGCCGCGGTGCGCGACCTGACGGAAGCTGCCCGTACGACCGATGATCTCGGCCGCAGGGCACTTTACGAAGCTGTCGGGCGCGCCTTCGACGTCAGCATCAAGGCGGTGATCGCTTCGGAACGCCATCCCGGCACGAGCCGGGGCGTGGTCGAGCAATTCCCGGTCGATGCGGTATCGCAAAACGGGCCGGAACTAGCGCTGGTAATGGTCCGCCGCAAGGCGAATGGCGAAACGGAAGTTGTCGGCGAAGTGCCGCATGACAGCATCCTGATGGAAACGGCCACGCTCAAACTCGCCAGCAAATAAAGGCCTTGGGAACCGGCGGCGCGCAGGCTAGCGCACCGCCCATGCCATTCGCATTCCGCGCGCCCGTCCGCATCCAGCCGTATTTCGGTTATCGCAACCGGGAGCGGCTATTTATCACCGTGCGCGCCCTGCGCTCGCGCAAGAGCGAATTCGGCAAGAGGGGCAAATGGCGCGCGCTTCGCACGATGATGGCCCAATTCGCCAGCCATGAGGTGAAGGACCTCCCGGTCGAGCTGGAAGTGCAATCGCCCGGCGGTGAAACGCGGCGTCACCAGGCGATCACCGACAAGGAGGGCTTCGTCCATTTCGACATCCGGCTGGAGGGCGAATGGGACTATGAAGAGCACCCCCAGTGGGAGACCGTAACCCTGCACTGGAACAACGGTGAAGGCGCGCAATGCATCGACGGCCATGTCCTTGCCCCCGGCACGGCGACCGGACTGGCGGTAATTTCCGATATCGACGACACGATCATAGAAACCGGCATCACCGGCAATTTTCGCGCGGTCATGCGCAATTGGCGCCGCGTGTTGATGGAAATGCCCGAAGAACGTATCCTGGTGCCCGGCGCGGACGTGTTCTACAATGCCCTCGGTGGCAACGAGGGCCTGCCCGAAGGCAAGGGCCACACTGGCGAGCACCAATACGCCTCGCGCCGCCCGTTCTTCTACGTCTCATCGAGCCCCTGGAACCTGTTCTCCTATCTCGTCGCTTATATGAAGGGACGCGGTTTGCCGCTCGGGCCCATCAGCCTGCGTGACTGGGGCCTGAATCGCCAGACGTTCGCCTCTTCCAGCCACGGGGCGCACAAGCGCGCTGCAATCGAAGCGATCGTCGCGACTTATCCGGAGATGAAATTTGCGCTGATCGGTGATGATTCGCAGGGCGATCTGACGGCCTTTTCCGACATCGCGGTTGCCAATCCCGCACGAATTCGCGCGGTCTTCATTCGCAAGGTCGGGGAGACGATGAGCCCGGAAGAACTGATTGCAAAGGCAGCGCTGGAAGCGGCAGACATCCCTCTTTGGCTGGGCGAGGGTTACAGCGAAGGCCATGAATTTCTCGCCTCGATAGGCCTCCTGGAAGATGACGAGGCGACGAAGATCGTCGACTCGGTCGGCAAGGGCGAAGCAGAGGCGATGACGTGAGACGGCGCCCATCCCTTGCGGCGCAATCCGCTCGTTTTTCGTCCGGGTCGTGAAATTCCTCCGCAGCGCAGTTCCGGTTTCAGTTCCGGTTCAGGCCGAAACGCCCTAGTGTCGCGGCCGATGCGCTTCCTCTCTCATTTCCTCGCCCTTTTCGCGCTCGCGGTACTCGTCGCGCAGCCCGCAGCTGCGCAATCGATCCTGCGCGACGCGGAGACCGAAGCTTTCCTGGACGAGATTTCAGCGCCCCTCATCGAAGCGGCCGGGCTGGAACCGGGCAATGTCGATGTCGTCCTCATCAACGACCCGTCGATTAATGCCTTCGTCGCCGGCGGGCAGGCGGTCTACATCCACAGCGGGCTGATCGATGCGGCAGACACCGCCAATGAAGTGCAGGGCGTGATCGCGCACGAATTGGGGCACGTTACCGGGGGACACGTGATCCGCACCGGCGAAGGCCTGGCCACGGCCAGCAGGATCTCGATCCTGTCCATGCTCGCCGGGATCGGTGCGGCCCTTGCAGGAGGCGGTGAAGCGGCCATGGGCATCATTGCCGCAGGACAGCAGGCTGCGCTGGGCAAATTCCTCGCCTTCAGCCGCACCCAGGAAGCGAGCGCCGATGCCGCCGGCGCCGATTATCTTTCCAAGGCAGGCATTACCGGGAAGGGTTCGCTCGCCTTCTTCGAAAAGCTCCTCAATCAGGAAAATCGCCGCGCCATTCTTCAGAACGACGAGGCAGGCTTCTATCGCACCCACCCGTTATCGGGGGACCGCATCTCCAAGCTGACCGATACCTATCGCAAGGATCCCGCCTGGGATGCCCCGCTCAACGCAGCGTGGGAAAGCCGTTTCCAGCGGGTGAAGGCGAAACTGCAAGGCTATGTCGCCGATCCGGAACATACACTGCGCGATTACCCCGAGGGCGACGATTCGACCCCGGCCCTGCTTGCGCGCGCCTATGCCTATCACAAGGAGGCGCGAATCGATCGGGCACTGGCGGCTGCGGACACGCTTATCGAGCGGTCTCCCAACGATCCCTACTTCCTCGAGCTGAAGGGCCAGGTCCTGCTCGAATCCGGGCGTGCGAATGAAGCGCTCGATCCGCTGCGAAACGCCACCGAACTGACCCGTTCCGAACCGCTGATCGCTTCCATGCTGGGACACGCGCTGATCGCGACCGAGGACAAGGCGAATTACGAAGAGGCCGAGCGCGTTCTGCGCGCCGCAGTGGGCCGCGACCGGTACAATCCTTTCGCCTGGTACCAGCTGGGCGTAGTCTATGCCGCAAGGGGCGACATGGCGCGCGCACGACTCGCCAGTGCGGAACAGCAGGTGATGAACCGGCAATATCCCCTTGCGCTTCGCAGTGCTCAGGCGGCCGAAGCAGAATTGCCTTACGGTTCGCCCGACTGGCTGCGCGCGCAGGATATCGCCATGGAAGCGCGTGCGCTGATGGAACAGTTGTGCGAAATGGACAGGGCCGAATGCGACGATCGCAGGCGCTGAACAACAGGGTGGGTAAAGTATGAAACATGTGCTGACCGTAGTGGTCGCTCTGCTGGCGGGCTTCGCCGGTGCAGCGGCCTTTTCCTATAGCGGATTGGGCCATTCGCAAACGCGCGAATACCTCGTGAGCAATCCCGATATCCTGCCCGAAATGGCCAATGCCTATCAGGCACAGGAGGCGCAGGATCGGCTGGCATCGGTTTCGGGTGATCTTTCCCAGCCATTCGAAGGGGCCGTGCTGGGCAATCCGAACGGGTCGAAAACACTGGTCAAATTTACCGATTACGCCTGCGGGTACTGCCGCTCCAGCGTCCCCGACATCGACCGCCTGATTGCCGCCAATCCCGATTTACGGGTGGTCGTGCGCGAGTGGCCGATCTTCGAGGGAAGCGAAGCCGCCGCGCGCATGGGTCTTGCTGCGGCGGAGCAGGGCAAGTTCGAACAATTCTATCACGCCATGTTCGCCAACGGCCAACCCACCGCGGCCGGCATCGCGGGCGCTGCTGAAGCCGCAGGCATCGATATGGACGCCGCCCGCGAATTCGGCTCTTCGGACGAAGTTACTGCAGAACTCGCGCGCAATGCTGCCTTCGCACGCCAGCTCGGCTTCACGGGGACGCCCAGCTGGGTGTTCGACGATCAGGTCTTCGAGGGCGCAGTCGGCTACGACCGGCTGGCGCAGATCGTCGGCGATAGCGACGGCTGAACCGGTACCGCGGCCAGCTGAGGCCCTATTCCTCCATGGCTTTCGCGTACATCGAAGCCAGCGGCTTCGCCATCACGCGGCGGACCATGGGTTCGAAGAACTCCAGCGGCTCGCTGTCATAATCCGGATCGAACGCGGCCTGATCGTATTTCTCGCAGAATTCCGCGCAGGCTTCGAAATGCGGAGAGGCGCGGAAATTCTCCCGCACATCGCGGTCCATCCCGAGATGGTGGAAATAGTAATAGCCCTGGAATGCGCCGTGATTCTGGCAGATCCAGTGGATTTCCTCGGTCACGAAGGGCTTGATGATCGCCGCACCCACCTCGGGGTGATTGTAACTGCCAAGCGTATCCCCGATGTCGTGAAGCAGCGCCATCACGACATATTGCTCGTCCCGCCCGTCGCGGTGCGCGCGCGTGGCAGTCTGCAAAGAATGCTCCAACCTGCAGACGGGAAAGCCCCCGAAATCGCCGTCGAGCAGTTTCAGATGCTCCAGCACGCGGTCGGGCAGGTCTTTGGCAAATTCGCGGTATTCGGCCCCGATGATCGCCCAGTCTTCCTTGGTCCCTTCCTTCATTTCGCGAAACTTGGCGCGTTCGGCCAGCGAATGGGCGAGGTTTTCGGGCTTGTTCATCATCTCTCTCCTGCTCACGTGCGATAGTAGCGACTGGCATTGCCCCGCGCAATTGCGCTAGAGAGCGAAGCAGATGGCCGTGTTGCCCCTCACCCCTACGCCCTTCTTCGAGAACAAGAACCAGGCGTTCTGGAACCTCCAGCTGGCCGGCTGGGGCGGAACGGCCGTGCTACGCGCCATGTCGGCCTTTGCCGGCGGCCAGCCGCTGGAATTCTTCTTTGTCATCCTGATCGCCATGATAACCGGCTTTTCGATCAGCCTGATCCTGTCGGTGGTCTATGCCTATCTCATCCGGCAGCGCCCGCTGGTGACATGGGGCGGGACGGCAGTTGCGCTCGCCATCGCGGTCAGCGTCTATTCCTTCATCGACAGCTGGGTACTGGGCCTGACGGGCTCCTCAGGCGATTCCGACTTCGTGCGCATCTTCATCGGGATCTATTTTTTCGATCTGACGCTGCTGGGCGCGTGGTCCGCGCTTTATTACGCCATCAACTTCTTCCTTCAGGTCGAACAGCAGGCCGACCGGCTGGAACGGCTCGAAGCGCAGGCGACCAGCGCGCAGCTGGCCATGCTGCGCTACCAGCTCAATCCGCACTTCCTCTTCAACACGCTCAATTCGATCAGTACGCTGGTGCTGCTCAAACAAACCGAGCCGGCCAATGCCATGCTGACGCGCCTGTCCAGCTTCCTGCGGCACACGCTCGTCACCCAGCCCGGCGGCAAGGTTACCGTGGCGCAGGAGGTGGAGACTCTAAAGCTCTACCTCGAGATCGAGCGGATGCGGTTTGAAGAGCGGTTGCAAACCGATTTCCGCGTCGAGGAGAATGCCGCCAAGGCGCAGATACCCTCCATGCTGCTCCAGCCGCTGATCGAAAACGCGATCAAATACGGCGTCAGCCCACAGGAAGAAGGGGCGGAGATTTCCCTGCTCGCCCAGATTGTGGGGCCGAGGCTGCGGATCACGGTTTCCGACACCGGCCCCGGCGTGGATGTCGTGGGCACATCGGACGATCTCCCCGCTGTTATGGCCACGCACAAGCGGCGCGATTCCACCGGCGTGGGACTTGCCAACATCCGCGACCGTCTGGCGCAGGCCTATGGCGACGATCACCGTTTCGAAATCCGCTCGCCCGAGAGCGGCGGTTTCACGGTGCTGATCGAGATTCCGCACGAATTCGCCGATCAGATGGAGCCGTCTGCCGCACCGCCCGCGACAACCGCCGGGAAACCGGCCAGCGCTTCAGCCGTTGCAACCGAGAATTCCCCCCAAAAGGTAAGTACCGCCAAATGACTATCCGAACGATCCTCGTCGACGATGAGAAACTCGCTATCCAGGGCCTGCAGCTGCGGCTGGAACCCTTCGAGGATGTCGAGGTGATCGAAACCTGCCAGAACGGACGCGAGGCGATCCGCGCAATCAAGACTCTGAAGCCCGATCTCGTGTTCCTCGACATCCAGATGCCCGGCTTCGATGGCTTCTCGGTCGTCCAGGGAGTGATGGAAATCGATCCCCCGCTGTTCGTCTTCGTCACCGCCTTCCAGGAACACGCAATCCGGGCTTTCGAAGCGAACGCGGTCAATTATCTGATGAAGCCGGTCGACGAAGACAAGCTGGCCGACACGGTCGAACGTGTGCGCCAGCGCCTGGCCGAAAAGAAGAGCAGCGACGAGGCCGACCGGCTGCGCGGCGTGCTGTCCGAAGTGGCGCCCGAGGCGGTTGAGGACATGGATGGCGACGAGACCGAGTCGACGACCGGCGGCCGCTATGAAAGGCTGATCAACATCAAGGATCGCGGCCAGATTTTCCGCGTCGAGGTCGATACGATCGAGCATATCGAGGCTGCAGGCGATTACATGTGCATCTATACCGGCGACAATTCGCTGATCCTGCGCGAGACGATGAAGGACCTTGAGCGTCGCCTCGACCCGCGGACCTTCCAGCGCGTGCATCGCAGCACCATCGTCAATCTCGACCAGGTCCGCCAGGTGAAACCGCATACCAATGGCGAATGCTTCCTCGTGCTGGATAGCGGGGCCGAGGTGAAGGTTTCGCGATCCTACCGCGACGTCGTGGCGCGGTTCGTACACTAGGGCTGAGTCCTCGATCCGTTCGCCCCGGGCTTGTCGAAGGGCCGTACCTCTTTTCTAGCGCTGCGCCCAAAGCAAGAACGGTGCTTCGACAGGCTCAGCACGAACGGGAGTTGTCAGTTGTTCAAGCTCGACGGTTTCGATCTTTCCGCTTTTATCCGTGATACGCTTGCCGAAGACCTCGGCGAAGGAATGTCCGGCGGCGGACGCGATGTTACCAGCGAAAGCGTAATCCCCGCACAGGCCCGCTTTTCCGGAACGATGGACACACGCGATCCGATCCATGTCGCGGGCCTGCCCGTGGCCGCGGCCTTCTTCCGCGCGCTCGATCCCGATATGCAGATCGACATCCTCGTCGAGGAAGGTGCGCAAGTTCCCGCCGGGACCGACCTGATGCGGCTCGAAGGTAATGCCCGCGCCATGCTCACCGCCGAGCGCAGCGCCTTGAATACTGTCCAGCACCTCTCGGGCATCGCCACCATGGTCGCCGAATACGTCCGAGTGATGGACAATCCGGCTTGCACCCTGCTCGACACGCGCAAGACCATTCCGGGCCTGCGCCATCTCGAAAAATACGCCGTGCGCATGGGCGGCGGGGCGAACCACCGCATGGGATTGTGGGATGCGGCGATGATCAAGGACAACCACGTGCTCGTCGCAGGAAGCGTGGGAGAGGCGGTACGCCGCGCGGTCGAGGCCGGGGTGAGGGACATCATTTGCGAGGTCGACCGGATCGATCAGATCGAACCGGCTCTGGAAGCGGGCGCAACGCGGCTGTTGCTGGACAATATGGAACCGCCGACCCTGCGCGAAGCCGTGGCGCTGGTGGCAGGGCGCGTGCCCACCGAAGCCAGCGGCGGGATCAACCTGGACACGATCCGCGCCAAGGCGGCCACCGGGGTCGATTATGTGTCGGTAGGAAGGCTTACCCAGAGCGCGCCCGCAGCCGATATCGGTCTGGACTTTATGCCGCTATGAAATCCGCCGCGGCAATCGCGGCAGCAGTCGCGCTCGCAACGCCGGGTGCAGTTGCGGCCCAGGCCTTTCAATGCACTATCCCCGGCAGCACCCATGTGCCCGATGTCGACGAGGGCGAGCCGCGGCGCCTGCCCGTGACGGGCTATACGCTTGCCTTGAGCTGGACTCCCGAATTCTGCCGCTTCCGCGAGAGCGAACGCCGCCATGCGCGGCAATGCTCGGGGCGCGAGGGACGCTTCGGCTTCACGGTCCACGGGCTCTGGCCCGACAGCGGGCGCAGCTGGCCGCAATGGTGCAGCCGCACACCGATCGAGCTGGCCGCGCTGCGCAAGAACCTCTGCATCAGCCCCGACGCTGCGCTGGTCACGCGCCAATGGGCCAAGCACGGCACCTACATGACCCGCCGCCCGGAAACCTACCTCAAGGTCACGCGCATTCTGTTCGGCGGCCTCCGCTGGCCCGATTTCGTCCGCATCAGCCGCGAGGACGATCTCACTGCAGGCACTATCCGCACTCGCTTCGCCGATGCCAACCCGGGCTGGTTCCCCGAAGCGGTAGGCGTGCATCTGGACGGCAAGGGATGGCTGGAGGAACTGCGCCTCTGTTACGATAAACGCTTCATGCCCAAGGCGTGTGATGAGCGCCGGTCGGGAGCGAAGGATGGCGAGGCGGCGAAAATCTGGCGGGGGCTATAGCCAGCCCAGCAGCATTGCGATTTCGCGATTCCTATTCCGCAGAATCGAAGTAGCCGTAAAGCTTCTCCAGCGACATCGACCATAGCTCGATCTGCCGGCGGTAATTCTCGCGAGTGATGCCGCCATCGGAGATTATGTATATTCTGACCGAAAGAGTGCCTTCGGGATCGACATAGGCGCGGCCGAAGTTCTGACGGTAATTATAGGCCGATACCGCTTCCGCAATATCCGCCGGGCTCGCATTTTCGGGCGGCGCGAAGGTCGCAAGAATCGAGGTGCCGTAACAATTCTCCAGAATGTCCGAATCCTCGCACGCCATCAGGGCGGCATTCGCGTGAAAGCCGTTCGAGAAAATCACGTTGATCGAGTTATTATCGGGATGCGCTTCCCACTTCGTATCGTTCGCTCCTAGCGCCACCTCGAGATCGCTGCGCGAAAAGGTGCCGATTGTCTCGCTGCCCTGTGCCATCGCTGACGCACCGGACAGCACGAGACTTGCACCGGCGACGAGAATCGCAGTCCCAAAATTCGTCATGCAGTATTTCCCCCTTCCGGGCAGGACCGTAACCAAAGCTCGACGGATTGCCCACCCGCTTCATGCAGCCCTTTTTCTAAATGGAAACACTATGCTGTGCGGACGGACAGTTTCAGCGACGCTCCCTGAAGAAGTCGCGAAGCAACTCCGCCGCTCTTGCTCCACCAAGCCCCGCGTAGACCTCCGGGCGGTGTAGGCATTGTTTCTGTTCAAACACGCGCGCGCCGTGTTCGACCGCACCGCCCTTGGGGTCGCTTGCACCATAATAGACCTTGCCCAGCCGCGCGTGGACGATGGCGCCGGCGCACATGGCGCAGGGCTCCAGCGTGACCCAAAGCTCGCAATCTGTCAGACGCTCCTGCCCGAGCGCCACCGCCGCGCGGCGAATCGCCAGCATCTCCGCATGGGCGGTGGGATCGCTGGTCTCTCGCGGCGCATTGTGCGCCTCGGCGATCACCTCGCCGCCGCGCGTGATCACCGCACCCACAGGCACTTCGCCCGCCGCGGCCGAGGCTTCGGCCAGTTCGAGCGCACGTTGCATCGGTTGCGGAAGGGTCCAGCCTGTCATACCAGCGCCTCGCTAGCCCCCGGTTCGATCCCGCGCAACGTGCTTGACGATTCGCACCCTCGCCGCTATGCGCGCCGCTTTCCGGGATAAATGAGGCCCCCGTCCGCATTTGCGGCCAAGGGAACTCGCCCAGCCATTCGAACGAGAGACAAATCCATGTCGCGCATTTGCGAACTCACCGGCAAGGGCCGTCAGGTCGGTCACAATGTGAGCCACGCCAACAACAAGACCAAGCGGGTCTTCCTGCCGAACCTGCAGAACGTCACGCTGATGAGCGAGAAGCTGGATCGCAGCTTCAAGTTCCGCGTGTCGACGCAGGGCCTGCGTTCGGTCGAGCATAATGGCGGTCTCGACAACTGGCTGCTGAAGACCAGCGACGAAAAGCTTTCGGCCGGTGCGCTGAAGGTAAAGCGCGAGCTGAAGAAAGCTACCGCCGCCTCGTAAGCTGCGCGGCGCTTCGGCGCTTTCCTCATCGATCACGCAAAGGCGCGCGGGTTCACCTGCGCGCCTTTTGCCGTGTCCAGTCTCTACGCCACCGGTTTTCGGGACTGGGAGCATCCCCCAGATCGACGTAGCTGCGGGGCAGCCAGGTCGTCAGGGCATCGGCGGCAGGAACAGCAGCGGATCGAGCCGCAGGTTCCGCCACACGAGGCTCCAGTGGAGGTGCGGCCCCGTCGCGCGGCCCGACGAGCCGATGCGGCCCAGCGGCTGCCCCTGCTTTACCGTCTGCCCATCGCGCACGAAGAGTTCGGAGGAATGCAGGAAGGCGCTGTTGAGGCCCTGCCCGTGGTCGATGATGAGGAGCTGTCCTTCGAGGCTGAAATCGGGTTCGGCCAGTACCACGATGCCGTCGGCGGGGGCGACATAGGTCGTTCCCGCGCCGCCCGCGATATCGAGGCCCGAATGATAGCTGCCCGGTTCGCCGCGGTAGATGCGCTGCGATCCGAACCGGCCCGAGATACGTCCGGTCACCGGCCAGACCATGTCCTGTCGCCAGCCCTCGGCCGGGGTTTCCTCCTGCCGCGCGTTCCAGATTGCTTCGAGCTCGGGTCGGCGGCGCGCAAGAAAGGCTTCGGAAGAGGACGAGGGACGCCTGGCGACATTGACCCGCTCTATGTCCCAATCGCGCGGCGAAATGGCGACTGGGCTCTCGATCACCCTGCCATCGGCCAGCGTGGCGACGAGCGTTTCGCTCGGCCCTGCATCGCGGTCGAATGCGGCGAAGAAATTGCCCTTCTCGTCGAAGACAAGCTCGTTCTCGCCCAATGCCGCACTTTCGGTCCCACCGGGAACCGTGCCGCGGATCCAGCCGCCCTGCGTCAGCTCGCCCTCGAAGGAGAATACCGCCGGGCGAGAAGGCGCGGGCGCAGGATCAGGTTCGCGCACCGGCTGCACAACCTCGCTGGGCGGTGCAGGCTCAACCGGCACCGGCTGCGAGGGCGCCACACAGGCTGAAACGGCAAGGAGGAAAAGCGGCGCGACCCGGCGTAATCTCACGGTTTTAGCCGCTCCGTTGCGAGCTGGGGCGTGGCGTAGGCCTCCTGGTGCTCGACCGACCAGTACCGCAATTCCTCCAGCGGAATCGGCACACCGCTCGCCGCGCAGAACACGTGATTGCCCGCGCGCAGCACGCGAAAGCCATTGGGTCCGTATTGCAGCTTGGCCTCGCCCGAAGCGGGACCCGAATTCTTGTTCATCAGCATGGGAAGCTCCCTAGCAGGTCGTGTCTATCCGAACAAATCGTCCTGCGCGGGCGGCGTTCCCTTTTTTGCTGGTTTGGGCCGCGGTGCTGGCGAGCTTGGGGCAGGTGGCGCGGCGCCGGTCGAGACGGCAAGGTCGCCGTCGCGGAACTTGAGCGTCAGCAGTGCCTCCTTCGCGGCCTCGACGCGGTCGGTCAGGGTCCGCCCGTCGGGGCCAGTAACCCGCACATAGCCGCGTTTTAGCACCGTATCGGGGTCCAGCGAGCGCATCACGCGTTCCAGCGCCGCCAGCCGTTCGCGGCCTTCCGCAATCGGTTTGCGCACCACCGCAGGCGACAGGCGCACGCCCGCGAGCGAACGCTGCGCCTCGCGCAAGCCGCGTGTCAGCATGGCTGGCGAAAGCCGCAAATTGCCCAGCTTTTCGCGCCCCTGCCCTGCACGGTCCTGCAATCCGCGCCGCAGCCGGTCGGCCAATTCGTCGAGCTTTTGCGCCTGCGGTTGCAACAGCGCCTCGGGCGAGGGCAGCCGCTCGGCGCGCGCCTCCAGCCTTTCGCGGCCCAATTGCACCGGGCGCAGGATCGCGCGTTTCTTGCGCGCACCATAATCGGCGAGGGCGGCGGCAAGTTCGGCACGGACAGGTACGGCAATCTCGGCAGCGGCAGTGGGCGTCGGCGCACGACGATCGGCAGCGAAATCGGCCAGCGTGGTGTCGGTTTCGTGCCCCACCGCGCTGATCGTGGGGATCGAGCATTCGGCGATGGCGCGCACCACCGCCTCCTCGTTGAAGCTCCACAAATCCTCGATCGAGCCGCCGCCGCGCGCCACGATCACCAGATCGGGCCGATCGGGATGGCCTTGCGCCATGGCTGAGAAGCCGCGGACCGCGCCCGCCACCTGATCTGCCGCGCCCTGTCCTTGCACCAGCACCGGCCAGACGATCACCCGGCTCGGAAAGCGATCCGCCAGCCGGTGCAGGATGTCGCGAATCACTGCGCCGGTGGGCGAGGTGACCACACCGATTGTGCGCGGCAGGAAGGGCAGCGCCCGCTTGCGGCTCTCGTCGAACAGCCCTTCGGCCTGCAGCCGCGCCTTGGTCTTTTCGAGCAGCGCCAACAGCGCACCTTCGCCCGCCAGTTCCATCCGCTCGATCACGATCTGGTACTTGGAGCGGCCCGGATAGGTCGTGATCTTGCCGCTGGCGACCACTTCCAGCCCGTCTTCCGGCCGGAAGGGCAGACGCCCAGCATTGCCCTTCCACATCACGGCATCGATCACCGCCTTGTCGTCTTTCAGGGCGGCATAGAGATGGCCCGATGCCGCGCGCTTCACGCCCGACAGTTCGCCGCGCAGCCGCACGAAGCCGAAGCGATCCTCCACGGTCCGCTTGAGCATTTGCGAGATTTCGCTCACCGACAGCGGCTCGGCGTTGTCGCCGGGGCGGGGCTTCGCTACCAGTCCGTCATTGTCTCTATCCGGTGGGAAACTTGCGGCCATGAATATCCTCTTGCTCGGCGGCGGCGGCCGCGAACATGCGCTGTGCTGGAAACTGGCGCAATCGCCGCGCTGCGACAAGCTGTGGGCGAGCCCCGGCAATCCGGGCATGGAAGAATGCGCCACCTGTGTCGCGCTCGATAGCAGCGATCATGGTGCGGTGGTCAAGTTCTGCGAGGATAACGCCATCGGCCTGGTGGTGATCGGCCCCGAAGGCCCGCTGGTCGAAGGGTTGGCGGATAGCCTCGAGGAGGCGGGCATCCTCAGCTTCGGCCCTTCCAGGGCAGCAGCGCAGCTGGAAGGCAGCAAGGGATTCACCAAGGATCTGTGCGCCCGCGCCAATATTCCCACCGCGCGCTTCGAACGCTGCACCTCGCTGGAGGCGGCATGGGGTGCGCTCAAGAAATTCGACCCGCCCTTCGTCCTCAAGGCCGACGGGCTGGCCGCGGGCAAGGGCGTGGTTATCGCCGAAACTCGCGAGGAAGCGCAGCACGCATTGTCGGAAATGTTCGACGGCCGCTTCGGCAGCGCAGGCTCCGAAGTTGTGATCGAGCAGTTCCTGACCGGCGAGGAGGCGAGCTTCTTCGCGCTGACCGACGGCAAGACCATCGTGCCGCTCGCCAGCGCGCAGGACCACAAGCGCGTGGGCGACGGCGACGAGGGACCGAACACAGGCGGGATGGGTGCCTATTCGCCCGCGCCCGTGCTCACCGATGCCCTGCGCGACCAGGCGATGCGCGAGATCATCGAACCCACCGTGCGCACCATGCGCGAGGAAGGCATGCCCTACACAGGCGTACTCTACGCCGGGCTGATGCTGACGAAGACCGGACCGCAGCTGATCGAATACAATGTGCGTTTCGGTGATCCCGAATGCCAGGTGCTGATGATGCGGCTGGAAAGCGACCTCGTGGAACTCATGCTGGCCTGCGCCGAGCGGCGGCTGGGCGAGATCGAGGCGCCCAGGATGAGCGACACTTTCGCGCTGACCGTGGTGATGGCGGCGGAGGGCTATCCGGGCACGCCGAAGAAGGGCGGCAGCATCGACCTGGGCGAGGCCGAGGCGAACGGTGCCAAGGTCTTCCACGCGGGGACAAAACTGGAAGGCGGCCAGCTGGTCGCCAGTGGCGGCCGCGTCCTCAACGTGACGGCAAGCGGGTCAAGCGCGACCGAAGCGCAAGCCGCCGCCTATGCCGCAGTCGATGCGATCGACTTTCCGGATGGTTTCTGCCGCCGCGACATCGGCCAGAGGGAAGTGCGGCGCGAGCGGGGATAATTTAACCATCCCATGTTCGATAATGTTTCTCCGCAAATCTGGATCGCCCTTGCTCTGGCAATAACGGCTTTGGCTCCAGCGACCTATGCTTGGCGGTACTTTACTCATGGCAGGGTGCCCCGCGACATTACTCTTCCCGAGGAGGACTTGAGCTGGAAATCGGAACCACAGCTATATCGAAGCCTCGCGATACTTTTGGGCTTGATTGGAATAGGCGTATTCATTTTCACTCCTCTTGCCGAGGATTTTGCCAAGTCTGACTACTTTGCTCCGACGTTGTTCGGCGCAATGGGGAGCTACGCTTTCGGGACGGCCGTATCCGGCTGGCGCAGCGGAGAAATAGAACCTCTGGTTCGCGGCGTGGCTCAGGCCTATCGCAAAGCCGAACACCCCAAACGCTATTGGGCATCGCTTATTTGGAACGGTATTTTAGGGGCGGCACTTTTTACCGCGTCGCTAGGAGTAATTTACGACAACGAATACCCAGATTGCAACGATTTTGGCGAACGAAACGAACTGATCGAAGCCTTGGAATCCTGTAACTCCATGCTGGCAGAGGATAGCCTTAGTCCAGAACGGCGTGCCAAGCTGCTCGCGGGTCGCGGACGCGTCCATCACCGCCTGGGCAAGGATGCGCTCGCGCTGCGTGATTACACCGGGGCGCTTCAGATCGATCCCGAAGATTCCTACGCTCTCTACAATCGTGCAGTTATTTACGAGCAGCAGGGCAATCTTCCTCTGGCGATAGAGGATTTCACTGCCTCACTCGATTTGCGGCCAGACAATGAGGAAGCATACCTGCTCAGGGGTTTAGCGTATCTGGATTCCGGACGGTTTCGAGAAGCAATCGATGATTTCACACAACTTCATCATAGCGATCCGGACAATCCCTATGCACTTGCAAACCGCGGAATCGCCCATGCATGGCTTGGGAATCGGAAAATGGCCGAGCTCGATTTCAAACATATAAGGGAGGGCGATCCCGGTTGGCCGGTTGTTTTACGCGGACAGGCGGTTCTGGCCTTTCAGAGCGAAAACTATCCCATAGTAATCAGATATCTTACACAGGCATTGGAGATCGATCCAGAGGACTATTTCGCCTTGCGGATGCGGGCCGATGCCTACTGGAACATCGGAAAGCACGATTTGGCGCGTGATGATGATGATCGATCAATGGCAATTGATGCGGCGAGGCGGCAAGTCGATATCGTAACCCGATGATCGGTCCGGGGGCTACCCCAGCTTCTCAGCCACCAGCGCCTTCAGGTCCTTCTCGCTGCGTGCGCCGATGTGACTGATGATCTCGCCCGCGCAGATCGCGCCCATGCGCAGGCAGGTCTCGAGATCCTCACCGCGGGTGTGGCCAGTGAGGAAACCGGCGGCGAAGAGATCGCCCGCGCCGGTGGTATCGACCACCTTGGCGATCGGCTCGGCGGGGACTTCGGCCCGCTCGCCATCGGCGATGACCACTGCGCCCTTGGCGCTGCGGGTGGCGACGAGCGTGGGAACCTTGCCTTTCAGCGCGTCGAGACCGGCTTCGAAGTCCGGTTTGCCGGTCAGCGTCGCCAGCTCGTGTTCGTTGACGAAGAGGATGTCGATCTTTCCTTCTTCGATCAGCGCGCGGAAATCGTCGCCATGGCGCTCGATCACGAAGCTTTCGCTGGCAGTGAAGGCGACCTTGCGGCCCGCACCGCGCGAGACGTCGATCGCGCGGCGCATGGCGCTGCGGGGCTCTTCCGGGTCCCACAGGTAGCCTTCGAGATAGAGCACGCCCGCGCTGGCGATCAGCTCTTCGTCGAGCGCGGCGGGCGGCAGAAATTGCGAAGCGCCGAGGAAGGTGTTCATCGTCCGCTCGCCATCGGGCGTAACGAAGATCAGGCAGCGCGCAGTCGGCGGATCGCCTTCCCGCGGGGTAGTGTCGAAATCGATGCCCACGGCGCGAATGTCGTGCGCGAAAATGTCGCCCAGCTGGTCCTTCGCAACCTGGCCGACGAAGGCGCATTGCGCGCCCAGCGCGGCCATCCCGGCGAGCGTGTTCGCCGCAGAACCGCCCGAGATTTCGGTGGCGCGGCCCATCGCGTCGTAAAGCTCCTGCGCGCGCTCGGTATCGACCAGCGTCATCCCGCCCTTGGCAAGACCGAGCTCTTCGATCAGCTCGTCTTCGCAGGGGGCCATCACGTCGACGATGGCATTGCCGATCGCGACGACGTCGTAACGGGGGTCGGTCATGAAAACTCCGGAAGGTGAACGAAACTTGGAATGTGTCGGGCGCGGTTAGCGGTTCGTCGTACAAAGGCCAAGGGCGGCGTTGACTTGTCTGCGTGCACGGGCGATTCGATCCGGCAAGATGATCTCACTTCCGCGCGCCCTTGCCCTGTCCTTCAGCCAGCTGGGCGATCCGGCGATCCTCAAGGTGCTGGGAAAGAGCCTGCTGATCACGCTGGCAATTTTCCTCCTTCTCGGCTGGGGGCTGAGTTTCGGGTTCGAAGCCGCGCTGGAATGGGCGGGGCTGGAAGAGGGGAGCGATGCCGGAACGCTGCTGGCCGTCCTCGCCACGCTGATCGGCGCGTGGCTATTGTTCCGTTTCGTCGCCCTGTTCGTGTTGCAGTTCTTTGCGGAAGAAGTGGTCCGGGCAGTCGAGGCGAGGCATTACCCTGAAGCCGCCAGCGCCGCACGGTCGCTCGCCTTTCACGAGGAGATGCGGAACGGCGTGCGGTCCACCCTGCGCGCATTGCTGGTCAATCTCGTCGCCCTGCCGTTCGCGATCCTGCTCCTGGTCACCGGTATCGGCACCGCATTGTTGTTCTGGGCCGTGAACGCCTTTTTGCTCGGCCGCGAGCTGCAGGACATGGTCTGGCTGCGGCATCGCAGGGATACGGCCGAGATCGCACCGCTGGGCCAGGGCAGGCGCTTTCTGCTTGGCGGAGCAGTCGCGGCGCTACTCATGGTCCCGTTCCTCAATCTGCTCGCCCCGGTTCTTGGTGCGGCGAGCGCCACCCACCTTGTGCATCGCAGGAGAGCCACCCTTGCATAAGATATTCGCCCTTGTGGCGCTCGCCGCAAGCCTCGCAGGCTGCGTGAGCGCGCCCAAGACCTATACTCCGGCAGAACAGCGGCCCGTGACGAGTACTCGCCCACCTCCACAGCAGCCGGTGCGGCCTGCGCCTTCGACCGGGGCATTCATCGCGCCTAAGGTGATGAACGTGCCAGGTCTCGAGGGGGTTATCGGCCGGAACGCGACGGCGCTCGCCAATATCTTCGGCCCGCCGAGGCTGGAGGTTAAGGAGGGCGACGCGATGAAGCTTCAGTTCAGCGGCAGTCCCTGCGTGCTGGATATCTATCTATATCCGCTCCGGCCTGGCGCAGAACCCAGCGCCACCCATGTAGATGCACGGCGTGCAAGCGATGGCGAGGACGTGGACCGCGCAAGTTGTGTCCGGGCCCTGCGGCGCTAGTCAGCCTCAGACCATGAAACTTTCGCCGCAGCCACAGGCGCCCTTGGCGTTGGGATTTTCGAAAACGAATCCGGCAGAGAAATCGTCCTCGACCCAGTCCATCGTGCTTCCGATGAGGTAGAGTACGCTGGCCCCGTCGATGTAGAACACTCCGCCTGGCGTCTCGATCTTCTCGTCGAACTTGGCCTCTTCGGAAACATAGTCGACCGAATAGGCCAGCCCCGAGCAGCCGCGGCGCGGGGTCGAGAGCTTGACCCCGATCGCATCCTCGGGTGCCTTGGACATCAGTTCGGCAATGCGCTCCTCGGCACGTTTCGTCAGGACGACGGCGGCCTTGGGCGCGGGGCGGGTTTTCGTTTCGGTCATCGTTCGCTCTCCTGAGCGGTGTCCAGATTGGTGCTATCGCGCCGCGAGAATGGTGCCGCACGAGAACCGGGGCGCAGCGGACTTCCGGTCCGTGAGCACCGGAAGCGCAGTGCGGTGCCGTTCGCAGCAAGCGAGAGTGCCGGGCTGGGCATCGCTCACAGCATCCCCAGTTCGAGACGGGCCTCGTCAGTCATCTTTTCGGGGCCCCAGGGCGGATCCCAGACGAGATTGACCTCGGCATCGCGGACACCGGGTACGCTGGCGGCGCGCAATTCCACTTCGCCGGGCATGCTTTCGGCCACCGGGCAATGAGGTGTGGTCAGCGTCATGATGACGGTGACATCGCACTCGTCGTCGACCTCGACGCCGTAAATCAGGCCCAAATCGTAAATATTGACCGGAATTTCGGGATCGTAGATTTCCTTGAGCGCATCGATCACCGCCTGCTGCAGTTTGCCGCCCGGACCCGAAGCACTTTCCGTCTCGGGCTTTTTGGCGAGGAAGCCTTCGAGATAATCGCGCTTGCGCTCGAGCTTCTCGCCAGCAGTCTCATCGGAATCGACGGCGTCCGCAACACGCGCCCGCGGGGGTTTGCCGACAATCGTATCGGCAGGCGAGGGGGCGGCAATGAAATCCTTGTCGTCGCTTGGCTTGTTCATCCGAAGATCCTCCGGGTCCTTTCGATTCCGCGCATCAGCGCGGCTATATCGTCTTCGTCGCTATAGAGGCCGAAGCTGGCGCGGGCCGTGGCCGGAACGCCCAGATACTCCATCAAAGGCTGTGCGCAGTGATGTCCGGCGCGGATGGCGACGTTTTCTTCATCCAATATGGTGCCCAAATCGTGCGGATGAACCCCATCGAGTGCAAAGGATACGATTCCGGCGCTTTCCTCAGGTCCGAAAAGCGTCACGTCGTTCAGCTTGCGCAGTTCGGCGCGTAACTTGGCTGCCAAGGCAGTTTCATGTTCGAACAGCCAATCCGGTCCGAGCGCGTCGACATAGTCGATGGCGGCATGCAGCGCGATTGCCTCGGTAATCATGGGTGTCCCCGCTTCGAAGCGCTGCGGAGGCGGGGCATAGGTCGTGCCGTCGAATGCGACCTTCTCGATCATCGAACCGCCGCCTTGGTATGGAGGCATATGGTCGAGAATGTCCTCGCGCGCCCAAAGTACGCCGATGCCGGTGGGACCATAAAGCTTGTGGCCGGAGAAAACGTAGAAATCGCAATCCAGCGCAGCCATGTCGAGCTTCATGCGTGGGGCGGCCTGACAGCCATCGAGCAGGATTTTCGCGCCGACAGAATGAGCCAGATCGGCGGCCCTGCGTGCATCGAGTACCGAACCTAAAACATTCGACACATGTGCCAATGCTACCAATTTGGTTCGCTGCGAGAGGAGTGCTTCCAGTCCGCCGAGATCGATCCGGCCGTCTTCGGTCAGCGGGCAAACCTCGATTTCCGCTCCGGTCCGTTCGGCAAGCATTTGCCACGGCACGATATTCGAATGATGTTCGAGCGTGGAGAGGATGATCCGATCGCCCTGGCCAATGCGGGTCATGCCCCAGGTCGCCGCCACAAGGTTGATGGCTTCGGTTGCGCCGCGTACGAACACCACCTCGTTCTCCGACCGCGCACCGATGAAATCGGCGACCCGGCGGCGGGCTGCTTCGTATCCCAGGGTCATCTGCGCCGAACGGCCATAGACGCCGCGGTGCACGGTCGCATAGTCGCGGCCGAGCGCCCGGCTCATCGCGTCGACAACGACCTGCGGCTTCTGTGCCGAGGCGGCCGTGTCGAGATAGTGCCACGGCTTGCCGTCCTGGGTGACAAGGCCGGGAAAATCGGCTTTCCGCGTAAGGGTGGCAGCTTCGCTCACAAGTGCTTGTCCAGCTTGTCCAGCGCGATCTGCATCAACCGCTCCTGCGTTTTCTCGTCATCCAGACCCACCAGCGCATCGCCGATGAAGGCCTGTACCAGAAGTCGGCGAGAGAGGTCGGGCGAGAGCCCCCGCGCGGCCATGTAGAAGCGTGCGCTCTCGTCGAGCTGGCCCACGGTGGCGCCATGCGCGCACTTCACATCGTCGGCGAAGATTTCCAGCTGCGGCACGGCATTCACGCTTGCACCTTTTTCGAGGAGCAGGCCCTTGAAATCCTGCGCCGCGTCCGTCTTCTGGGCGTTTCGCACCACATCGATGCTGCCGAGGAAGTTGCCCGTTCCCTTGCCCCAGTGGACGCTCCGTACGGTCTGATTGCTCGTTCCATCGGGTTCGGCATGGATCACGTGGGTGACGAACTCGCGCACTGTATCGCGGCCGCCGACGGTGATGCCGCCCATTTCGAAATGCGCGCCCTTGCCGAGCGTCGCTTCCACTTCGACCCGGGCATATTCGCCCGAAGCAATGACGCCAAAAATCTCGCAGCGGGCATTCTCGCCGAGGTTCACGCGCAGCTGGACCAGCTCCGTTTCGCCGGAATCTTCGTCGCTTATGACGACAAGTTCGCGCACGCTCTCGCCTGCCGCCACGTCGAGCTGACGCCATTTGCCGAGATCGTCCGCACGCAGTTTCTCCACCGCGGCATAGCGCCAGGCTTCATCCTTGCGGGTCGGAAGGTCGAGCGTCCCGCTCATTCTGCCGCCCTCACGATGGCGATGCGGCGCTTACCCTCGCGGTGGGCCTTTTCGATGCAGGGCTGAACCTCGTCCATCACTTCCTGCATCTGTGCCTTGCGGTCTTCGGCGGGTGCATCGGAGGCGGCGATGGTATCGAGCTCTTCTGCGCGAGGCGCATAGCAGCCGATCATGGCACCGCAGCGCAGCAGGTCGACCGCCTGGTCGCCCGAACTCTGCTTCATGCGGCACGTCAGCTTGTCGTCCTCTTTCTTGTAGACGCCGCCCTGCCATTTATCGAACACCTTATCGATCGCGGCAGTTTCGCGCGCGACGTCCTCTTCGGTCGGCGTCGATGCGGCTGCAGGCGCGGCAGATTGAACAAGCAGGAGGGTGAGTGCAGCGAGAATCATGCGGCCTCCATCACGGCATCGTAGCCTTCGCTTTCGAGTTGCTGGGCAAGTTCCGGCCCGCCGGTCCTGACGATCCGCCCCTTGCTCAGGATCGACACGCGATCGGGTTTCACCACCTCGAGCAGGCGCTGGTAATGAGTGATCAGCAGCACGCCCTTGGCGGGATTGCGCATGATTGCGTTGATCCCTTCGCCCACGACGCGCAATGCGTCGATGTCGAGACCGCTGTCGGTTTCGTCGAGCACGGCAAAGGCGGGATCGAGAATGCCCATCTGGACCATTTCTGCGCGCTTCTTCTCGCCGCCGGAAAAGCCGACGTTTACGTGGCGCTTGAGCATGTCCATGTCGAGCTTGAGCAAAGCGGCCTTTTCCTTGGCCAGCTTGAGGAATTCGCCGCCCGTAAGCGGTTCTTCGCCGCGCGATTTCAGTTGCGAATTAAGCGCTTCACGAAGGAACTGAACATTCGAAACACCCGGGATTTCGACCGGATACTGGAAACCAAGAAACAGGCCGGCAGCAGCGCGCTCGTGCGGTTCCATGTCGAGCAGGTCCTGCCCCCGGAAGGTGACTGATCCGCCCGTCACCTCATATCCCGGTCGACCGCCCAGAACATAGGAGAGCGTCGACTTGCCGGCACCATTGGGGCCCATGATGGCATGGACCTCTCCGGCAGGGACTTCGAGACTTAGGCCGTCGAGGATTTGCGTACCGCCCACTTCGGCGGTGAGATTGTCGATCTTAAGCATTGTCGTTCCTGGTGTAGCGGGGGCGCGGCGCGCTGCTGCGCTGGTGCTCGCGGCGCGCCTGTTGCTTGTCGGCGATGCGGCTGCGCATGCCGAGCGTTATACGTTCGAGAACCGCGTCCATGTTCTCGAGGATGTCCCTGGCGGCAATCCGCATCACGCGAATGCCGACCGATTCGAGGCTCTTGTCGCGGCGCTTGGCGAGGGCATCGTCCTGCCCTTCCTCGTCGATCATGATCGCCATGCCGAGATTGTGGCAGTTGAAATCGACGATCGCACTGCCGACGACGGCGTGGCGCTTGAAGGTATAGCGGCCCATGTCCGCCTTGGCGAAACGCTCGGCCAGCGCCTTGTGCGCCTCGGTCGAATAGCGCCGCATCTCGCGCGCCTGTTCGTGCAGGGCGTCGAGACGCTTCTCCGAAATTTCCCAACCCCGGCCCTTCTTCTTGATCGAAGGGGCCTCGTCGGCGGTCTCGGATGGATCGCGAAGCTGGAGCGTCTTGCGGTCAGTCATTGGACGAAGGATCCTACCGAAGTCCAAACCACCGAGAGTGGCAGGTAGATGAAAATAACGATGCCGACCGCCTTCAGCATGATGTCAAACCAGAACATGCGCGGCTGAACCTCGCGATTGGTCCAGTAGCCGAAGACATAGCTGCGGCCCGTGCGCAGCTCCACGCTAATCCTATAAGCCAGAAAAGCGGCTACCGCGGCGGGGAAACCAATCAAGAAAAGTATCGACAAGAGTCCGAGCATCACCCCACACTCCCCTCAAGCGAAATCGCCAGCAGCTTCTGCGCCTCTACAGCAAACTCCATCGGCAGCTGCTTCATCACGTCCTTGGCGAAGCCGTTGACGATCAGTGCCATCGCCTCTTCCTCATCCAGACCGCGCTGCATGGCGTAGAAGAGCTGGTCGTCGCTGATCTTGCTGGTGGTCGCCTCGTGCTCGATCTGGGCGGAGGGGTTCTTCACCTCGATATAGGGCACGGTATGCGCGCCGCACTGGTCGCCGATCAGCAGGCTGTCGCATTCGGTGCGGTTGCGCACCCCGTCGGCATTGGCCGCCACGCGCACAAGGCCACGATATGTGTTGTTCGACTTGCCTGCCGAAATGCCCTTGGAAATGATCGTCGAGCGGCTTCCCTTGCCGTTATGGATCATCTTGGTGCCGGTATCGGCCTGCTGGTAATTGTTGGTGACGGCGACCGAGTAGAATTCGCCCACGCTGTTTTCGCCATTGAGTACGCAGGAAGGGTATTTCCACGTCACCGCACTGCCGGTTTCGACCTGCGTCCAGCTGATCTTGCTGCGCGCACCCTGACAGAGCCCGCGCTTGGTGACGAAATTGTAGATCCCGCCCTTGCCCTCGGCATTGCCGGGGTACCAGTTCTGGACGGTCGAATACTTGATCTCCGCATCCTCCATCGCGACCAGTTCGACCACGGCGGCATGGAGCTGGTTTTCGTCGCGCATAGGTGCAGTGCAGCCTTCGAGATAGCTGACATAGCTGCCCTTTTCGGCAACGATCAGCGTGCGTTCGAACTGGCCGGTATTCTCCGCATTGATGCGGAAATAGGTGCTGAGTTCCATCGGGCAGCGCACCCCTTCGGGGATGTAGACGAAGGTGCCGTCCGAAAAGACCGCGCAGTTGAGCGTGGCGAAATAGTTGTCCTTCTGCGGCACGACCTTGCCGAGCCACTTCTTCACCAGCTCCGGATATTCCCTGATCGCCTCGCTGATCGACAGGAAGATTACGCCCGCCTTCTTCAGCTCCTCGCGGAAGCTGGTGGCGACGCTGACGCTATCGAACACTGCATCGACCGCGACCTTCTTCGCCCCTTTGACTCCGGCAAGGACCTCCTGCTCCCCAAGCGGGATGCCAAGCTTGTCGTAAACTCGCTTGATCTCGGGATCGAGTTCGTCGAGCGATTCCAGCTCCACCTTCTTCTTCGGAGCAGCGTAGTAATAGGCGTCCTGGTAATCGATCGCCGGATAGCCGAGCTTCGCCCAGTTGGGTTCTTCCATTTCCTGCCAGATGCGGAAGGCCTTGAGACGCCAGTCGAGCATCCATTCGGGCTCGCCCTTCTTGGCCGAAATGAAGCGAACCGTATCCTCGGTCAGCCCCTTCTCGGCGAATTCGGTCTCGATGTCCGACGACCAGCCATGCTCGTATTCCGCAGCCTTCGCAGCGGCTTCCTTCGCTTCGCGGTCCTGGATGTCCACCTGTTCGTTCACGCTACTTCCTTTTCCTGCGCCAGCTGCGTCAGCGGGATCCCCGCCAGCGCGCCGCGCAGAGCTTCGTTGACCATCGGCCAGTGCGGCCTGATGCGGCATTCGTGTTCCACCACGCATTCGGTACCTTCGATGCAGGCGGTCAGTGCGATCGGCCCCTCCACCGCCTCGACAATATCGGCAAGGCTGATCGCAGCGGCCGGGCGGGCCAGTTGCAGCCCGCCACCGGCGCCGCGCACCGACCGCAGCAGCCCTGCACCAACCAGCTTGCTGACCAGTTTCTGTACAGTGGGTGCCGGAAGCCCGGTTTCGGCTGCGAGATCCGACGCACTGACCCTGCCCCCGCCGCAATGGCGGGCAGCCTGGCTCATCGTGACGACGGCATAATCTGCAAGGTTCGAAAGGCGCATAATTTCAAATCGGACGAATCCGCTCCGATTAACCAGCTATGGGCCGGACCTTCGAAATTCAACGGAAAACCGCCAATTGCGAGTCGTTAGCAATTGGCTCAGGGCCTTCAGCCGCGTCCCAGTGCCTCGTCCTGACTGCCGCCGAAGAGATCGACCGAGCCATAGCCGGGTTCGCCGAGGGTTTCCTTGACGACCGACTTCTCTTTCGGTTTCAGCCGCCTCGGCGTGCGGCCGGTGAAGTGACGTATTTCCTTGATCATGTGAGCCTGATCGTAAAACGCCTCGCGGATTTCGGCTTCCAGTCCAGGCGCAAGCTCCGGCAGCGATAGCAACGTAGCCGCGCGGATCGCGCGGTAGCGCCGAATCAGTCTCACGGGAGGCTGGCCGAAAAAGCGCGCAACCAAACGCTGCACCTGACGCTCCGAATAGGGCAGCGCTTCGTAAAGCGTCGCGACCTCCGGCTTGAGGGACGACGACAGCCATAGGAGTGTGCGATCAATCACCTGCCTGTGGCGAACCGGTATCGGGGAAATCCCGTCCCGCACAATCGAAGCGAGCTCTTCCAGCGCCTCACGCTGCGAAAGTGCACCGGCGCCTATGCGCGGAGAGATCGCAAGAAGGCGCTCGGCAAGTGGTTTGGAAAGAACCTCCTCGACGGGCAGGGCGCAATCCCTGAATTTATCCACGGAGAGGCCCGTTAGTGCAGCCCAGCCGCGGAAATTGAGCGACACACCGAGCATGACGGTATCCGGCTGGATTTCGAACCTGTGCGCCCGGGTTAACGGACATTGGAAAAAAGCAGAGCGGGCATGGGCCAGACCGCCGCCAGCGAAGAACATTTTCCCGCCGCCCTGCAACAATACCACCAGCTGCCCGGAGTACGCAGGCATCATATCTTCGACCACGGCTCCACCAGAGCGCAGAATGTAGAGAGAATTCAGATAGGGCGCGATATCGGTGGGCGATTCCACCCACTCGAACGCATAATCTGCCGCGCCCGTGTCCCCCTCGGCCATACTGTCCGCCCCGTCAGCGCAAAGATCAGCTTGCAGACCGGTTTTGCGCGATCCAGCTATCGACGTTCTCTTCCATGATCGAGAGCGGTACGGGTCCGCTGGTGAGAATGACATCGTGGAAGGCGCGGATGTCGAAATCTTCGCCCAGTTGCTCCCGGGCGCGTCCGCGCAGCTCCATGATCTTCAACTTGCCGATCATGTAGGCGGTCGCCTGTCCCGGATAGACGACGTAACGCTCGATGGCCTTCCGGATATCGCCATCGGGATTTGGCGTGTTCTCGGTGAGATAGGCAATCGCCTCTTCCCTGCTCCAGCGCTTGTGGTGGATGCCGGTGTCGACCACCAACCTGGCCGCGCGCCACAGCTCCATGCCAAGCCGTCCGAAATCGGAGTAGGGATCGGTATAGAAGCCCATGTCCTTGCCCAGTTCCTCGGAATAAAGGCCCCAACCTTCACTATAGGCCGTAACTCCGCCGAAACGCCGGAAGGGTGGCACATCCCCCAGCTGGGTCTGGATCGAAAGCTGGAGGTGATGGCCAGGAAGCCCTTCGTGATATGCGAGAGCCTCCAGCTCGTTCTTCGACATGTCGTTCAGATTGTAGAGGTTCACATAATAGGTGCCGGGCCGCGAGCCATCGGGTGCGGGACGTTGGTAGAACGCCTTGCCCGCACTCTTCTCGCGAAATGCCTCGACCGGCTTGATGACCAGCGGATCTGTGGGAAGCGTGTTGAAATATTCGGGCAGTCTCGCTTCCATCGCATCCAGCTTCGCTTCCGCATCGGCCAGATAGGCTTCGCGGCTATCATAATAGAAGCGGTCGTCGCTGCGGGTATACTGGAAGAAATCCTGCAGATCGCCTTCGAAGCCGACCTGCTGCATGATCGCCCGCATTTCGCCGTGGATCCGCTCGATCTCGCGCAGCCCGATATTGTGAATTTCGTCGGCGGTCAGGTCGGTGGTGGTGTAGTTTGCCAACAGCGCTTCGTAATAGGCTGCGCCCTCGGGAAAACGCCAGATGCCGTCATCGGTCGGCGCGATAGCCTGTTGGCGCTTCATTTCCGCCAGCAATCGCTCATATGCCGGCCTGGCGCTGGAAGCCCATGCGCTTTCGGCCGTCTCGATCATTGTCGCGCTGCCATCGAGTTCGGCGACCTTTCCTCGGAAATCCTCGAGAATTGCGTTGTCGTTACCTGCTGCCAGCAGGTTCTCGATGTCCGAAATCACGTAGGGATAGACCCAGTCGGGCGGCATGATGCCGGCATCGGCATGCTCGCGCGATTGTGCAAGCAGCGTATCGAGTGCGGGGCCCATGCCTTCGATCCGGCTGATATAGGCTTCGGCATCGGATGTATCTGTTACGCGGTGAATATTGATGAGAAACGCCGGAAGCTGGCTTTGCGCACCGTTCATCTGGTCGAAGATGTAGTCATAGTCGCGGAAGGGAAACCTTGCTGCGCTGCGCTCCGCCATGGCGGCGAACAGACGGTAGCTCAGCGCGTCTTCGGCCGAGAGAGCAGAAAGATCGAAGTCGCTGCGCATCTTCGCTGCAGTCGATTGCAGCAATTCCTCCTCGCGCACTTCGGCGGCCTCGGAAAAATCGCCCCATTCCCCGTAATCCTCATCCCGGATTCCGCGATAGGCTTTGCTCAGGGGCGACAGCTCGAGCGAGGCGCGGTCGTATTCCTCGAACAGCCCGGCGAGACGTTCTTTTTCCGATTGCGAGCGTTCCGGCGCCTGGGCGTTTTCCGCGGGCATGGGTTGGGTTGTCGCACAGGCCGACAAGGCCAGTGCCGATATGCCCGAAGCGAAAAACTTGCTGAAAAGCCGCATTTTTACCCTCTCGTGATGTCGCTGGAGTACGTCCAAGCATGTCGGGGTCTACCAGTAAACAGTATAAATACGACAAGGATGGAGAGCCCTGCGATATTAGACAAAAAAAGGGCGGCCCACAGGGAGCCGCCCTCTATAGGTGAGAACTCGTTGCATTACTGCTTCGAGCCCTTCGGGTCGCAGGAATCGTGATAGCGGTTCTCTGTTTCAAATGATTGTATCCACGCGACATGGTCGTGCCGGAGAAGCCACTTTGGCGGAATTTTACAATAGAGTCCCGCCGCAGGACAATGGGTATACTCGACATGGTCCTGCACCTCGGTCATAGGCCGCGCAATGCTGTTCGATCTCCTTCGCCCCGCGGTGTTTGCCCTCGATCCGGAACATGCGCACCGGCTGACGCTGGCGGCCCTCAAGATGGCTCCTTTGGGGCCGATTGCGGAAGCAGGTCCGCTGGAAACCGAAGTGGCGGGCATCCGGTTCCCCAATCCGCTGGGCATGGCCGCCGGTTTCGATAAGGATGGCGAGGTCCCTGACAAGCTCCTCGCCCTGGGCTTCGGTTTCGCCGAGGTGGGTTCGATCACCCCGCGGCCGCAGGCGGGCAATCCCAAGCCACGTCTTTTCCGGCTGGTCGAGGACAGGGCAGTCATCAACCGCATGGGTTTCAACAATGGCGGCGCCGAAGCAGCAGCACAAAGGCTTGCGCAGAGGAAACAGCGCGCCGGTGTCCTCGGCATCAACATAGGCGCGAACAAGGACAGTACCGACCGCATCGCCGATTATGCCGAGATGACCCGGATCATGGCGCCGCTGGCCACTTACCTCGCGGTGAACATTTCCAGCCCGAACACACCGGGGCTTAGGGCGTTGCAGGACGAAAGTGCGTTGATCAGCCTGCTCGATGCGGTGTTCGATGCGCGGGGACCAGGGGGTCCGCCCGTGTTTCTCAAGGTTGCTCCTGATCTGGAACCGGCCGACATCGACGCCATCGCAAGGATTGCAATCGACAAGCAACTAGGCGCGCTGATCGTTTCGAATACCACCATTTCCAGACCCGCCCTTGCCTCTCCCCATGCGGGCGAAGCAGGCGGTTTGTCTGGAGCGCCATTGCACGATCTCGCACTGCAGCGCCTACGGGATTTTCGCAAGGCAACCGGGGGAGCAATACCGCTCGTCGGCGTCGGCGGTATCGCCACTGCGGAGCAGACCTGGGCGCGCATCAGGGCCGGTGCCAGCCTCGTCCAGCTTTACAGCGCAATGGTCTACGAAGGTCCGGGCCTGCCGCGAAAGATTATACACGGCCTAGAACACCTGATGCTGCGTGACGGCTTTTCCTCGATTGCAGAGGCGGTTGGAAGCGAATAGCGTCGCGCGTGATGTTACGGACACTGCCCCTTGCGATCGCCGCGCTTGCGATTTCCGCCTGCGCCACCGCCCCTCTCCAGCCCGAAGCGAAGGCCTTCGTCGGCCAGGTCAGTGCTGCCGACCCGCGCGCGCAAGCTGCCGGAGAGGAAATTCTTCGGCAGGGAGGGAGCGCCACAGATGCCGCGATCGCGGTGATGCTGGCGCTGACCGTGGTGGAACCGCAGAGTTCGGGCATCGGCGGGGGCGGGTTCCTCGTCCGGGGCGAGGCCGATGGCGATGTCATCACCTATGACGGGCGTGAAACCGCACCGGACGGCGCAACACCGGACTGGTTCCTCGATGGAGAAGGCAAGGTTCCGCCCTTCATGGATTCCGTTCTGAGCGGGCTGAGTGTAGGCGTGCCGGGTAATATCGCACTCGCGGCAAAGGCTCATGAGGCGCATGGCAGGCTCGCCTGGGCCGAGCTGTTTGTGCCCGCCATACGCCTTGCGCGGGGAGGGTTCCGCATCAATCCGAGACTGAACAACTCGCTATCCACCGCAAAGAATCGCGCCGCTTTCAGCGAAAGTGGCCGCGCGCTGTTTTTCGATGCTTCGGGCGAACCGTACCCTGTAGGCACGTTGATACGAAACGAGGACCTGGCCCGCACGCTCGAGACCATCGCAAAGCAAGGGCCGGAAAGTTTCTACTCGGGAGATCTGGCGCGAGAACTGGCTGCTACTGTAGCCGCAGCAACGCCCCGGCCGGGTGCGATGACTTTGGATGACATCGGAGGGTACGAGGCCAGGCAGCGCGAAGCGGTGTGCACGCCCTATCGCGAGTACCGCATCTGCTCGATGGGTCCGCCCACTTCGGGAGGTGTGGCGGTGCAGCAGATGCTCGGCCAACTGGAACGCTTCGATCTCGCGGAAATGGGGATCGATAATCCCGTCACCTGGCACCTGTTCCTGGAATCGCAGCGTCTCGCCTATGCCGACCGCGAGATCTATCTTGCCGACAGCGATTTCGTCAGCGTGCCGGTTGAAGGATTGCTCGCCGAAGAATATCTGACGCAGCGCAGTGCCCTGATTTCACAAGATAATGCCATGGCCAATGTGGAGGCCGGGAATCCGCGAGGTGCGTTCCAGGCACTGGCCGATGGCGACGAGCCGGAGGAGAAGGGCACATCCCATCTCGCAGTAATCGATGGCGACAGGACAATGGTCAGCTATACTACGACCATCGAGGGCGCTTTCGGTTCTGGGCTGATGGTAGGCGGCTTCTATCTCAATAACGAGCTCACGGATTTCAGCCGCTCGCCAGAAGTCGGAGGGAAGCCCGTTGCCAACCGGGTGGAGGGTGGCAAGCGTCCTCGCAGTTCGATGTCACCGACCGTGGTCTACGACCCGCAAGGCGAGCCTTTCATGGTTGTCGGCGCCGCGGGCGGCAGCACCATTCCCGTACAAACCGCCCGCAGCATCATAGGTGCTATCGATTTCGGACTGGATGCGGAGGAAACGCTGGGCCTTCCTTTCGTGATGGCTTTCGGAAACCAGGTACTACTGGAAGAAGGTACATGGTTGGAAGCGTCTGCCGATGCCTTCCGCGCGCTCGGACATCGGGAATTGCAGATCCGCCCCGCTCCGCTCAAGGGCGGCGCCCTGCTGTACCGCGGCGGCGAATGGCAGAGCGCGCGCGATCCGCGGCTCGCCAGCCAGCTCGAAATGCCCTGAGGAGTCGAGAGCCTCTCTTGCCGTAGCGTCGGGGGGAGCTTAAGCATCCGCGCTCAGTTGGTCGCACAACAAAAGAATAATAATTTCGAGGAGCCTGCCGTGCTGTCGGATATCGATTCCGCCAACAACCTTGTCGAACTCTTCCTGAAACGCGCGGACGAGCGGCCCGATCGCGCCTTTCTCGGCGCCAAGCGCGACGGAGAATGGCAGACGATCACCTGGCGCGAAGCAGCCGATCAGGTCTGCCTGCTGGCGGAAAGCCTCCGTCGCCTCGGCCTGCAACCCGGCGACCGCGTATGCCTGGTATCGGAGAACCGGCCAGAGTGGTGCATATCGGACCTCGCCATCATGGCTGCTGGATGCATCACGGTACCCGCCTACGTTACGAATACCGAGCGTGACCACATTCACATCCTCGACAATTCGGGGGCGAAAGCGGTCATTGTTTCGGATCAGAAGCTTCTTGGCCCCTTACACGGAGCCTTGCAGGCCACCGGTATTGCCGAGCATGTGATCGGGATCGAGGATCTCCACCGCCAGCAGTCAGGCAGTTTCAGCTATTATGATTGGGCGAAAATGCTGGAAGGCGATCCGGCACAGGCACGCAAGGCGGTCGAAGAGCGCATTGCGAAGATCGGTCGCGGCGATACCGCCTGTATCATCTACACCAGCGGCACTGGCGGCGCACCGCGGGGCGTTATGCAGCACCACGGAGCGATCCTCTGCAATATCGCGGGCGCGGCGGAAATCCTGATTGAGGATTTCGGTATCGACGATGAGGAGCGCTTCCTCTCCTTCCTTCCCGCCAGCCATGCCTACGAACACACCGGCGGGCAATTCCTGCCGATCGGCGTGGGCGCGCAGATCTATTATTCCGAAGGCCTTGAAAAGCTGGCCAGCAATATCGAGGAAACTAAACCGACCATCATGGTCGTTGTCCCACGCCTGTTCGAGGTCTTGCGGGCACGCATCATGAAGCAGGTCATGAAGCAGGGCGGCCTGGCCGAAAAACTGATGATGACCGCGCTGGAGGTCGGCGAGCGGCGGGCAGAGGGGAAATCGAAATTCGGCGACGGGATCAAGGATGCGATCGTCGGCCGTCTTTTGAAACCCAAGATACGCCAGCGCTTCGGCGGACGCATCAAGGCCATGGTTTCAGGCGGCGCACCGCTCAATCCCGAAGTCGGCATTTTCTTCGAGGCGATGGGACTGACCATGCTGCAAGGCTATGGCCAGACCGAAGCCGGTCCGGTCGTGGCGTGCAATCGCCCAAGTGCCGGGATCGCCATGCATTCTGTCGGTCCCGCTATGCGCGGAGTGGAGGTCCGGATCGCGGAAGACGGCGAGATCCTGTGCCGCGGCGAACTGGTTATGCACGGTTACTGGCAGAACCAGGCTGAGACCGAACGGACGATCAAGGACGGCTGGCTCCATACCGGCGATATCGGCCATCTCGACGAGAAGAACCGCATCGTCATCACCGACCGCAAGAAGGACATGATCGTCAACGACAAGGGCGACAACATCGCCCCACAAAAGGTCGAAGGCATGCTTACGCTACAGCCCGAGATCGGTCAGGCAATGGTGGCCGGTGACAAGCGCCCCTATATCGTCGGCCTGATCGTGCCCGATGCCGAATGGGCACTCGAATGGGCGCGCGAAAACGGCAAGAAATTCGACATAGCCGCGCTGCAGAACGATCCCGAATTCCGCAGTGCTGTGCGAAAGGCAGTTGACCGGGTGAACAAAGATCTGTCGGTGATCGAGAAAGTGCGCCAGTTCACCTTTGCCGACGAAGGATTCACCATCGAGAACGAAGAAATGACCCCTTCGATGAAAATCCGCCGCCACAAGATCAAGGAACGCTATGGCGACCGGATAGAAGGGCTCTATCGGAACTAGCTCGACAGATCTTTTAGATCGGCCAAAGCGGACTCCAATTCCTTTCGTTCGTTGATAATCGCTTCGAGAAAAGCCACTGCTTCAATGGCGGAAATCGGGGTTTTGGTCGAGACGGCCACACCCTTTTTTACTTCGACAGTCTCATTCACCAACGACCAATCCTTCGCATCATTTCCCCTCACGGTAAAACAGCCGTGAGCGAGCGAGTTTCGCTGTTTCTCTCGTAGTGACCAATGGAGGAGACGAGCGGCAGCTTTCGCAGCTTTAGGATTTTTGCCGAAACTTTGTTTCAAGGCCGAAGCTAGATTGCGGGTCCGCTGAGCGGCGCTCTCGTGTAGTTTTGGCGGAGGGTTAGCATTAGAAATGCCATGTGAAGAGAATGCTTCAATTATCGCCCTCTCGACGCGAGCGAAGTTATCAAGACACTGGCCGCGCCAATGATTTACAGCTGAAATCGCCTCGGTGGAATTTGCCATCAATCAAGCAGCCACTTCCTCGATAAATTCGGGATAGAAGCTCGGCGCGCGGTCGCTCCACCCGGGAGCCGTCGCTGCGGCTTCGCTCAATGACTGCAGCAACATCTTGCGGCGTTCGGGGCGAATTTGCGGCAGAGCAGCGGCAGCGCAGAAGGCGCTGGGCAGCCATGGACGAGCATCGGGGCCAAGCAGACGTTCGTACAAGAAGCGGAAGGCCGAGAAACACTCGATTCGTTCCTGTGCGAGATCGAACGCAGCAACGCGGGTGATCTTGCCGATGAAGCTTTCGATGGCATCGAAGCCCGATTCATGCGGGATGGCACCACGCAGGGCCTTCAGTTCCTGATAGGCAACATACTGGCTACGGATCGCCGCGGTTTCGCCCTGGGTACGGCCCCAGATGCGAAAGGCATCGCAACGACTTAACCCGATATCGAGGCTGCGGCGGATATAGCGCTGCTCGGCAGCGGTGAAGCCGGCGAATTCGCGCATCTCGGCGATGGTCAGCGATGCAGCATTGGTAACAGCCATGATTCGACTCCCCTGTCGAATCGGAGTGTCGGCGAATATGGTTAATTTTTCGCTGCAAGGACGGAAGGGCTAGAGTTGAACGACGTCCTGCCATTCCTTGTGGCGCTGCGCCAGCGCGTTGAAGAAGGGGCAGAGTGGAATAATGGAAATGCCCTTCTGCCGCGCATCCCTTACCACAAATTCGGCAAGCCGCTGACCGATACCCTGGCCGCGCATAGTGTCGGGAACACCAGTATGATCGACGATGATTCGCGTAGGGCTGACCCGCGAGAATGTAATCTCCGCTTCATCATCGGTACCTTCCGGGCGGTAGAAATAGCGGCCCTTGCTATCCGTTTCCTCAAGTTCGATTTGCAAGTCCGTCATCCTTCCCCCGACCTTCAGATTAGTCCCGCGAGTGGCGAGCTCGGATCGGCATATTTGCGCCGGCCCATCCGGCCTGCGAGATAGGCTTCGCGCCCTGCCTCGACGGCGAGCTTCATGGCACGCGCCATGCGGATCGGGTCCTTGGCTTCGGCAATCGCGGTATTCATCAGGACCCCGTCGCAGCCCAGTTCCATAGCCACTGCCGCATCCGAGGCCGTGCCGACGCCCGCATCTACTAGCACAGGGACACTCGCCCCCTCCACGATAAGCCGGATCGTCACCTGGTTCTGGATACCGAGCCCGGAGCCGATCGGCGCCCCCAAGGGCATGACCGCCACCGCACCCGCTTCCTCTAGCTGCTTGGCAGCGATGGGATCGTCGACACAGTAAACCATCGGGTGAAAGCCCTCCTTGGCCAGCACCTCTGTCGCCTTCAACGTCTCGCGCATGTCGGGATAAAGCGTTTTCGCCTCGCCCAGCACCTCGAGCTTCACGAGGTCCCACCCCCCTGCTTCTCGCGCGAGGCGCAGTGTGCGGATGGCTTCGTCGGCCGTAAAGCAACCTGCGGTATTCGGGAGATAAGTGACCTTCTTCGGATCGATATAATCGGTCAGCATCGGCGCGTTCGGATCGCTCACATTGACCCGCCTGACAGCCACGGTGACGATTTCGGCCCCGCTGGCGTCGAGTGCAGCCGCATTCTGTTCGAAATCCTTGTACTTGCCTGTTCCGACGATCAGGCGGGAATGGAAGGTATGCCCCGCGACACTCCAGCTATCGTCCGCATGTCCACCGCCAACGAAGTGCACGATCTCAAGCACGTCGCCATCGGCAACCGTATGCTTGGAGAGTTCGCTGCGCGGCGCAATAGTGCCGTTATGCTCGACCGCGACCTTGGCGGGGTCGAGATCCAGTTCGCGCACGAGTTCGGCGATGGTGGAGGCGGCGGTGCGGCGGGTTTCGCCATTGACGGTCAGGCTTATCATAGCCCGCGTCACTTAGTCCCCGCAGCGCTCCTTGCAAGCCGCAGAGTGGCAGTGACGAAGGTTGAGGATGTGGCCGAGCGACACGAGGCCGACCCCGATGATCGTCAGCACTGCTTCCTTGTAGCCGTGCGGAACGGCGAGAGCGGCGCCCATAAAGGTCAGCCCGGTCATCGCAATGACGAAGGGCATGGCCATCCGGTGACGCAGCGCGCCCCACCCGATCGCGACGGCCGCGACCAGCGTTGCCACGACCAGACCCCAACGGTGAATATCAGGCGCGAGAAAGAGTTCGCCGCCGATACCAAGCCCCGAAACCAGCACAATACTGGCAAGGCAGTGCAGCGCACACAGACCGGACAGCCCGATGCCGATACGATCGAGCCGCTGCCGAATCGGATTGATGGCGCGTTGCAACATGTCATGGCAGATATGTGATAGTATTACCTGTTACAAGAGCCAGTTTCTATCGGGACGTATTTCGTCATTTGCCGGGTCGCTACGTCGATTGAGGCATTTGCACTTGCGAAAACCCGTCATCGAAGCGAACACGCCCGCCATGACCGATGCTACATCGCATGCCCGCCCCAGGCTACTTGCCAACTGGCTTTTCATCGTTGCCGCCCTGGTCGTGGCCATCGTCACGGTCGGCGGCATAACCCGCCTGACCGAAAGCGGGCTTTCCATTACCGAGTGGAAACCGCTTCTGGGGGCGTTGCCGCCGCTGAGCCAGGCTGACTGGCAGGCGGAATTCGAACTCTACCAGCGTATTCCGGAATATCAGCAGATCAACGGGCCGGCAGGCATGGATCTGGAAGCTTTCAAGTCAATCTACTGGTGGGAATGGATTCACCGCCAGTTAGGCCGTGTCATAGGGCTCGCACTGGCAATGCCGCTGATAATCTTCGCGATCCGCCGAATGATTCCCCAAGGTTATTTCTGGCGCCTGTTTGCGCTGGTGGCGCTGGTCGGTCTGCAGGGCAGTTTCGGTTGGTGGATGGTGGCCTCAGGTCTCGAAACGCGGACGGATGTGAGTCATTTCCGCTTGGCCATACATTTGTGTACTGCGCTGATATTGCTTGGCGGGCTTATCTGGACCGCACTGGATCTCAGGCGACTGGCTGCCGGACAGGCGAAGCCCGCCGGGCTGACTGCGCTGGCAGCATGGACCGGAGTGATACTTTTCGCCCAGCTACTCCTGGGGGCATGGGTCGCCGGGCTGAACGCCGGACTCGCTTCGGACAGCTGGCCGTTGATGCAGGGACGCTTGATACCTGAATTCGACCTTTCTCAGGGCCTGTTCTGGGCGGCAACGCATGATCCCTTCCTTATTCACTGGATGCACAGATGGTGGGCCTGGGTCGCAGTGGCAGCACTGATAATCATGGCCCGCAAGGTCAAAGCGCTGGATCGGCGTGTCTCGATTGCAATCCACACGGCATTCGGACTCCAGATCCTGCTTGGCATCGCAACCGTGATGACCGGCGTGGATTTCCATCTGGCCGTATTGCACCAACTCGTTGGCGCACTTCTGGTGGCGGCTTATATATGGGGAGCCCATGTGCTGGGACGAGCCCGATGAGCGCGCTGATCTACTGCCCCTTTCCCGACACCCAGAGCGCCCGCAAGATCGGAGAGCAGTTGCTGGATGAAGGCCTGATCGGCTGCATCAATGTCGGCGGCCCGATCCAATCGCTTTTCATATGGGGCGGCGAGAAGGGTGAAGGCGAGGAATATCCCGCACTCTTGAAGACCGATGAAGATCTGCTGGAACTGGCAATTTCGCGTCTCGAGGAACTACATCCCTACGACGCGCCTGCTGTACTCGGCTGGCAATGTGTAGCGGGCAAGGCCGCTGAAAGTTGGCTTCGAAATCTTGGCGGCGGCGGTAATATCCGCCACTGATTTTGCCCTCTACGGGCTTGGGGTATTATTTTACCCCACGTGAGACCCGCGGATTAGCTTGACGAATCACGCATTGGGCGCCATTGGGCGCGCGCTTTGCAGATCCGTTTATGCGGGTCCGCCAGACAAAACGCATCCTGCAGGGTGCGACAAACTCGAGCAAACGGACATCAAGCCCATGAAGGCTCTCACGAAAGTGACCCAGTCGGCGAAGCCGGCCGAGGTCGAAAAGGAATGGCACATCATCGACGCCGAGAATCTCGTCGTCGGTCGCCTCGCCGCGATCATCGCCAACATCCTGCGCGGCAAGCACAAGCCGAGCTACACTCCGCACGTCGATTGCGGTGATCACGTCATCGTCATCAATGCCGACAAGGTGAAATTCACCGGCAAGAAGATGACCGACAAAATCTATTACAAGCACACCGGCCATCCGGGCGGCATCAAGGAAACCACTCCGGCCAAGGTGCTGGAAGGCCGTTTCCCCGAGCGCGTCCTCGAAAAGGCCGTTCAGCGCATGATCCCGCGTGGCCCGCTTGGCCGCGCGCAGATGAGGGCGCTCCACCTCTACAACGGCACCGAGCATCCGCATGACGGGCAAAAGCCCAAGACGCTCGACGTTGCTTCGATGAACCGCAAGAACAAGGCTGTTGCATAATGGCTGACGAAAACAAGAACGACACCGTCTCGGATCTCGCCGATCTGAAGGATATCGCTTCCGACGCGCCGCAGGGCGATTCGGCTGACATCGCCGCCAAAGCCGACGTTCCCCTGCGCGAGCAGGAACTCGACGCACAGGGCCGCGCCTACGCCACCGGTCGCCGCAAGGACGCGACTGCCCGCGTATGGCTTGTCCCGGGCAGCGGCAAGATCACCGTCAACGGCAAGGACCAGGAAGTCTACTTCGCACGTCCGACCCTGCGCCTCGTGATCGACCAGCCCTTCGCCATTACGGACCGTCAGGGCCAGTACGACGTGGTCGCCACCGTAAAGGGCGGCGGTCTCTCGGGCCAGGCAGGTGCGGTCAAGCACGGCATTTCGCAGGCTCTCACGAAATACGAACCGGCGCTTCGTTCGACGGTCAAGGCTGCCGGGTTCCTGACCCGCGACAGCCGCGTGGTCGAGCGTAAGAAGTACGGCCGTGCGAAGGCACGCCGCAGCTTCCAGTTCTCGAAGCGTTAATTCGCCTCGATACAGATCGCAGGATCAGCAAGAAGGGCGGTTCCGCAAGGTGCCGCCCTTTTTCGTGTCCGGAAATCCGCCCTCCCGGGACTCGCTGCAAGCGTAGACAAGAGTCCCATCGCTTCCGCCAATATGCGCCGGAATTGTCGCAGCTAATGGTTGGGGTAGCGCAATTGCCCCCGGTTAATGCACGGGTGGATCAACCCGTGGCACCTGTCGGACCGGAGCGACGGGGTCGGCCGGTCCACGCGGAGGCATCGCATCCTCGGGTACGTCGTCTATCTGCATCGCACGAGTGTCGATGTCTTCGAGATTACGGACGCGAACAGTCAGCGTCTCTCCGTCCCAATCGATTTCGTTGAAGCTGGGCGGAGTGGAGCGGGTCCGCTTCGACAGCGTGCCAGCGCCGATCATGCGGACCGGACCATCAGTGGTGCTTTCCAGTATATCGAATGCATCGTGAACATGGCCGGACAGCACCGCAGCGACAGGGCGTTTCGCGAGGGCGCGGAGGGCCTTGTCACCGTTCTTCGTCAAGGCCGTTCCCTCCGTCCCGACTTCGCGCAGGGGATGGTGGACGGCCACCAATGCTTGCGTACCATCGGGCAGTGAATCGATGGCAGCAAGACATTTCTCGAGGGCCGCATCGGTCACCCAACCCTTGGACCAATTCAACCGCGGCTGGGCACGGACGGCTGTCTTGAGGGGCACAACCGCGAGGCTGCCGAGATCCAGTTCCTTTTCGACTTTCTCCGCCATTCCGCGGAACCGCTTGTAAGGCGAAAAAAAGCGCTCGATCGGATTGAAATAGGGCATATCGTGATTGCCCACTTCCACGGTGACAGGCGCGGTCAGCGAATTGATCCAGTGCGTTGCCGCTTTGAATTCGCGATGACGCGCACGCATGGTGAGGTCGCCCGTGATCGCGACTGCGTCCGGACGCTTTTCTTCGATTTCCTGTTTTACCCAATCGAGCGCACGATTGTTCTCGAGACCGAAATGGATATCGGAAAGGTGAAAAATGCGCCGCGCTTCAGAAGCCATGATGCGTCGCTAGCAGATCGACCTCGCAAGGGGCCACCGTGAACTTTGCCTTGGCGGGCAAGGTCGCCGGTTCACCGTCGATAAGTATCTGGAACGGGGATCCGTCGCAGGTTTCCAGGGTGATTTCATCCACCAGACCCAGCCGCGTATGAGGACCTTCCCGAAAGCTTCTGCGAAGCAGTGCAAAGCTTTGCTGCAGCAACTCGCCGGCTCCTTCCGCGTGAAATGCGTCGAGCTGGAGTCCACGGTGGCTGGGGGTGAACTCGATCAGGGGATAACCATCTTCGCGGCCGAGCGAAGGATCGCAGCAACGCACCATCGATCCCCCGATCGTTTCCGACCAGGCCTCGCTCGTTCCTTCGGCCATCGCCGGCAGATCGAAATCGCGCATGGCTTCGCGAACACTGACCCACGAGGTGCCCGGGCCGGCCAGCAAACCTGCCAGCGCGTCGCCAGCTTCGCAGCGAGCCACGAGCGGACGGACCGCACGCGAGGCACCCTTCGCCAAACGCTCGACAATCGTTTCGAGATCCGCATCCGGGCCGTGCAAACGCTTGCAAAGGAGATTCATCGTGCCACCCGGAAGAACGATGACTTCGCCAGCCCAACCGCCGAGATTCGTGATTGCCGCATTCAGTGAACCGTCCCCGGTGAAGATTGCCAACCGCCCGATCCCAGCGGCATCCAGATCATCGGCGCCCGGCAGTTCGTCATCGGGGAAGCGTATTTTCCGGTCGATCTCGAAGCCGTGCTGAAGGCAATGCCTCTCCAATGCTTCGATCGCCTCGTCACTATTGCTGCCGGATCGCGCATTCACGAGCAGCCAGATCGTTTGGTCGTTTAGCATGCTGCAGAAGCGCGCGCTCCCGCACGAGGTTCCCAAGGGTCAGACCCTTCCGGAAAGGATCAGCCAGCCAGTGCCGAAATTGAGCAGGCTGTAGATGCCGTAGGCGATCGCCATTCCCGGCCATCCGTTGCCAGTCAGAAGCATCGCCGCGAGCAGTATCACGAATTCGAACCACAGCGAAAAGCGACCTCCTCCAGACCTATAGAAGCCAGGCAGAGCGTCGAGCATGGGATGGCGGCTTTCCAGAACCGCCTTGTGAACGGCGAAATTGCCGATCCCCAAGAGAAACAAGGCGAAGAGCAGCATGCAGAATACATAGGGATGCCGTTCGCCGATTGCCAATCGCGCTTGGTCGAGCCGAACCGGTCTCGGTCCAGAAACTTACGACACCGGTCGACCGGGCAGTGCAATTACTGTTGTAACCGTTCAATACACAAACGCGGCGGACCTCGACAGTCCAGTCCCCCAAACCCCGAAGGGGTCCGCCGCAAACGAGGAGAAATTGCCATGAAAACGCTAATTGCAGCAATTGCTGCCGCCGGCATCGTCCTGCCCGCGAGCGCCCAGGAAGTTCACTTCGAAGTGACCTACCGCGATCTCGATCTTGCCAGCGCGAAGGGCCAAAAGGAACTCGATCGGAGGATCGACAGGGCCGCGAGAAAAGCCTGCGGTTTCGACACATTGACGACCGGAACACGGATCCGGTCGGGCGATAAGCAAGAATGCTACGTCGAAATGAAGACGAAGGCCAAGCAGCAGTTCGCCACTCTCATTGAACAGGAAGGCAAGGGCGGCTGACACCCGAGTCAGCCGTACCTGGCACCCCGACCGGATTGCAGTCCCCCGGTCGGGGTGTCTCTTGGCTTTTGGAGTCTAGCGGCCTGCCATTGCCTTGACCTTGGGCAGATAGGTCCGCCCGATCCGCAGCGCCTCTCCACCTTCCATCTCGGCAGACCAGACACCCAGACCATCGTGGCGAAGGCCCTTGATCCGATCCTTACGCAAGATCGTCGAACGGTGGATCCGGATGAACTTTTCCGGATCGAGCCGTTTCTCCAACCCCGCGATTGTCTGGAGTAGAAGATAACTCCGATCCTCGACATGCAGGCGGACGTAGTCGCGTTCCGCATCGATCCGCGACACTTCTTCGGTGTCGATCCGGATCAGCTCGCTACGATGGGGTATCCAGAGCTCTTCCAGCCATTTGCCGTCCTTCGCACTCCCTTCGCCGCGTCGCGCAATCGCGCGCTGTATGGCGCGCTCCAGCCGCTCGGGCTTCACGGGTTTGAGAACATAATCGACGGCATCGAGATCGAAGGCCTCGACTGCGTAATTGTCGTGGGCTGTGACGAAGACGACGGCGGGACGCGGCTCGTCTGCTTCCGCCAAGGCCCTTGCAACCGAAAGTCCGTCGACTTCCGGCATCGTCATATCCAGCAGGATGAGATCGGGCTGAAGCGCCTCCACGAGTCGCAATGCCTGCGCCCCATCGCTAGCCGTGCCGACCACGTTCAGGTCATCCATCTTGGCACAGATCACCTGCATACGCTCTACTGCGAGCGGCTCGTCGTCGACAATCAGCGTACGCAGTGTGTCGCCTGCTTCCTCAGCCATGTTTCACCATCGGTAGCCTGAGTTCGGTTTCGTATCCGTCAATTGTCTGGCCCGAAGAAATCGTCGCTTCGCGCCCGAACCGAGCTTCGAGCCGATCGCGAACGTTGGCAAGGCCAATTCCGAAACCGCCCGAATGCCCGCTTGGCAGACCGGGCCCATCATCGCTTACGCGGAGAACCAGCCGACCATATTCTTCGCGTGCGACGATACAGATCGTCACGGGGCGGTTGCTGGCCGAAACACCGTATTTGACCGAGTTTTCGACCAGCGGCTGCAGGATCATGCCCGGAACCTTCAGCTGACTCAGCTCGGGCGGAAGATCGACGCGGGTTCTGAGCCGCTCGGGAAACCGGACGGCTTCAATCTCGAGATAGTGTTCCTGCAGGTCGATTTCGTCTTCCAGGCTCACGTCACCAGTGGAATCGTCGGCCAGCGAATGCCGGTAGAAACGCGAGATCGACTGGATCATCTGTTCTGCCCGGTCTTCTTTGCCCGTAAGCACGAGAGCGGAGAGCGAATTGAGGGTATTGAACAGGAAGTGCGGGTTCACCTGGTAGCGCAGGCTTCTTAGTTCCGCTGCCTTTGCCGCGCTCCGAAATCTCTCGCCGCGACGTTCAGCAGCTCTGGCCCGCGCACCTGCCACCATTGCCAGATAGAGAGCGGCCCAAGCCAGAAGGAGAAAATAGCGGCTCAGAGCCAGATCGGTCAGCCTTCGCCAATAGTCTGCCGGAGTAGGTGCGGGCTCGATGACGATGGACCTGGGACCCGCCGATGCATCGCTTCCCGGCAATTCAGCGCCTGTCATCTGGCCGGGAATATCAAGCAGCAGGTTACCCGACTCATCGCGGCGGATGTTGAGGCCGCGCTCTTCGCCGATCTTTTTGCGCACCTGGTCTTCGATCGGCGCAAAGATCATCGTATTGATTTGGGCAATGGCAAGGGATGCGGGCAGGGCCGCAACGATGGCTACGGCCACCTTTACGGAAAGACTTCGATCGTCGAAGAAGCGCAGGAATTGCCAGAGGAGTACGGTTACTCCCCCGCCGGCAAGGGACACGATAACGCGGCGCCAGAGAAGTTCGTCCTGCAGTTCCAGTCCGACTACGGCACCCCGCGCGGTGATCAGCAGGAAATAAGCCACCCACAATCCGAAGATTGAGAAAAGCACGACCTTCGCCGCTACGCGCGGCGATTCCGGATTAATCTGGGGTTCACTGTCCAAAACAGGTAGCTTCTGCTCCCAGCCGAGACAAATGGCCAGCGCCGCCATCGACCGCGCTAGGACGTTGGTCGAGCCGAAATGCTATTCGGCGGGCTCGACCTCACCCGCTGCAATCCTTTCGCGCCAGCGGGCCGGAGCAAGCGTGTGGACATTGTTGCCCTGCGCATCGACGGCCACCGTGACCGGCATGTCCTGCACCTCGAATTCGTAAATTGCTTCCATGCCAAGATCTTCGAAAGCGACCACCTCGGCACCCTTGATCGCACGGCTGACGAGATAGGCAGCGCCGCCTGTCGCCATCAGATAGGCGACCTTGAAGCGGCTGATGACCTCCACCGCGTCATGTCCGCGTTCGGCCTTGCCGATCATCGCGAGCAATCCGAGATCGAGCATCATCTCGGTGAATTTGTCCATCCGCGTGGCGGTGGTGGGGCCCGCGGGGCCGACGACTTCGCCCATTACCGGATCGACGGGACCGACGTAATAGATTGCGCGGCCCTTGAATTCGACCGGCAGTTCCTCACCATTCTCAAGCATATCGTGGATGCGCTTGTGGGCTGCGTCGCGACCGGTCAGCATCTTGCCCGACAGCAGCAGGCGGTCACCATGCTCCCAGCTGGCGACCTGCTCGGGGGTGAGATTGTCCAGATCGACCTTCTTCGCAGCCGCGTCGGGCTGCCAGGTCACGTCGGGGTACTCCTCGAGCTTCGGGGGTTCGAGATAGGCCGGGCCCGAACCGTCGAGCGTGAAATGCGCATGGCGCGTCGCGGCACAGTTGGGGATCATCGCCACCGGCTTGCCCGCCGCGTGACAGGGCGCATCGAGAATCTTGACGTCGAGAACGGTCGATAGGCCCCCCAGGCCCTGAGCGCCGATGCCCTGCGCATTGACGGCGTCGAATATGTCGATGCGCAATTGCTCGAGGTCGGTCTGCGCGCCGCGTTGCTTGAGCTGGCCCATGTCGATCGGCTCCATCAGGCTCAGCTTGGCAAGCTTCATGCAATGTTCCGCCGTGCCGCCGATACCGATGCCGAGCATGCCCGGCGGACACCAGCCCGCACCCATCGAAGGAAGCTGTTCGACCACCCAGTCTACGATATTGTCCGACGGGTTCATCATCTTGAATTTCGACTTGTTTTCGCTGCCGCCGCCTTTGGCCGCGACATCGATGTCGATCGTATCGCCGGCCACCATTTCTACCGACAGGACGCAGGGCGTGTTATCGCGGGTGTTGCGGCGGGTGAAGGCCGGGTCGGCAAGGATCGAAGCGCGCAGCTTGTTGTCCGGGTGGTTGTAGGCCTGGCGCACGCCTTCATCGACCACTTCCTGCAGGCTGCGCTGCGTGTCGAGACGGCAGTTCATCCCCCATTTGACGAAAACATTGACGATGCCAGTGTCCTGGCAGATCGGACGGTGGCCTTCGGCGCACATGCGGCTGTTGGTGAGGATCTGCGCGATCGCGTCCTTGGCTGCCGGCCCCTGCTCCGCTTCATAGGCTTTTCCCAATGCGCGGATGTAATCCATCGGATGATAGTAGGATATGTACTGGAGAGCGTCCTTCACGCTCTCGATCAGGTCTTCTTCCTTGATGACGGTCATGTCGCTCATCGCCGCGCGTTCCCATGTTGCAGATTTGCGCTCCCCGATAGGCGGGTTTGCGGCCATCGGTCAAAGCGCTTGGAAGCAAAAGGTCTTGCGCCTAAGGCAACGGGGAGCTTGCAAAGCCGTGTTATAGATGTAATACAGCGTTCGGAATTGACATGACCATCACCAAGACACGCCCCGACTACACCGCCGCCCGCAAGGCGATGATCGACAGCCAGCTGCGCACCAGCGGCGTCAACGAAGCCTTCGTGCTCGATCGCATGGGCACCGTCCCCCGCGAGGATTTCGTGCCCGAAGGCGCGAAGGGCACGGCCTATATGGACCGCGCGATCCGGCTGGGCGAGGGTGGCTACCTTCCTGCGCCGCTGTTTCACGGTGCGATGCTGGCCGAAGCCCGCCCAACGGGCGAGGACAGGGTCCTCGTGATCGACGGCGGCAGCGGCTATCTGACCGCCCTGGTCGAACCGCTGGTAAAATCGGTGAAGACCGTGTCGCCCGCAGAAGCACTCAAGGTGAAGAAGGGCGATTTTACCCTGGTGCTGGTCGACGGCGCGATCGAACAGATGCCGGCCAATTTGGCAAAATCGGTTGTCGAAGGCGGCCGGATAGTAACCGGGCTCGTCGAACGCGGCGTAACCCGTCTCGCCACCGGTCGGAAATCCGGGAATGCACTCGCGCTTCTTCCGCTCGCCGAAATGGGCGTGCCGCGGATGGGCGCTTTCGACAAACCGGAGAGCTGGAGTTTCTGAATGCACAAGGGAGGGGTCGTGAAACACCTGACAGTTTCGGGCAGTCTCATCGCGCTCGCCCTCGTTGCAGTTCCGGCATCGGCCGATACGCTGCAGGAAGCGCTGACCGACGCCTATTACAATAACCCGACACTGGAAGGGGCACGTGCCGGATTGCGCGCTACCGACGAGAACGTTCCGATCGAGCGTGCGTCGGGGCTGCCCTCTGCCGAAGCGAGCGCTTCGGTGACCGAATTCCTCAAGCAGCGGTCGACCAGTTTTTTCACGCCCGACCGCGCCCTTACAGCGGGAATCGACCTAAGCGTTCCCATCTATTCCGGCGGCGCGGTGAAGAATTCCGTGCGCGCCGCGAAAGAACGGGTGGAAGCTGGCCGGGCCGATCTTCGAGCCACCGAGAGCGCGGTTTTCACCCAGGTGGTGGCCGCGTATATGGATGTGCTTCGCGGGCAGGCTCTCGTATCCTTGTCGGCAAATCAGGTCGACGTGCTGTCGATCGATGTCGAAGCCACCAGCGACCGCTTCGAAATCGGCGATCTGACCCGTACCGACGTGGCCCAATCCGAGGCGCGCCTTGCCTTGGCGCAGGGCGATCTGCGCAGCGCACAGGCCAATCTGATCGCTGCGCGGGAAGATTATATTGCTCTGGTTGGCAAGGCTCCGACTGATTTGCAGGCACCGCCGCCGCTTCCCGGATTGCCGAGCGACGCCGCCACTGCCGTCGAAGTCGCCCTGGAGAACAATCCCGATCTCATCGCTGCACGTGAAAGTGCCGCGGCGGCGGGCTATGATATAGAGGTTGCAGGTTCCAGCCGCCTGCCCAGCGTGTCGGTTTTTGCCGGTTACGATTACGACAATTATCTCGGCAGCGTCGCGGATGGGCCGCTCGATCCTTCGGACCCCGGAAGCCCCGTCGTTTCCAGCGACCAGTCGGCCACCGCCGCTTCGGCAGGTGTTTCGCTGCGTATCCCGCTTTTCCAGGGCGGCCGTCCCGCAGCCTTGCAGCGGCAGGCGACCGCGCGGGCGACAGCCGCCCTCGAACAGGTCATTGCTGCCGAACGCGACGTGATCGCACAGGTCCGGTCCGCCTATTCGAGCTGGCAGGCGTCCCTCGCCATCATCGAAAGTTCACAAAGCGCAGTTTCCGCAGCGGAGCTGAGCCTGGAAGGCGTGCGGGCCGAAAATTCGATCGGAAACCGGACGATCCTGGACGTATTGAATGCGGAGCAGGAGCTACTGCAGAGCCGCGTCCAGTTGGTGACCGCGCGGCGCAATGCCTATGTGGCCGGCTTTTCTCTGCTTGCAGCCATGGGCCGGGCCGAAGCCCGGGACCTCGGCCTTGCCGATGAAGGCGTTCTCTACGATCCGATCGACAATTACGAGCGCGTGAGCGGGAGCATATGGGACTGGGATCGCGACCCGGCTCCGCAGGCAACGAGCACCAGCACAGTCGATGTCGAGGCACCCACCGCCGATATTCCCGAGATTGCCGAGCCGGAAGATACCCCTTAGCAATAAAGCAGGTCCCGATTCGGGATTGCGATAGAGCCAAGGGGTAGGGCGCAAGATGCAGAACCACGACGAACCGTCGGTCGAGGAAATCCTCGACTCTATCAAGAAGGTGATCGCGCGCGACAGCGTGACGCGCGCGGAGACGCCGCAACGCCGTCGCGGGCTGGTCGCGGGCGGCGCCGACTCGAACGGTCCGGATGAGGACGAAGACGTTCTCGAACTTGGTGCGGGGCTCGAAGAAGACCTGATCATCGAAGACAATGCCGGCCTCGATGCCATCTATGGCGAGGAACCCGGCGAGGATGAGGACGAAGGTCTGATCGCCGACGCCACGCGAAGTGCGATGCAGCAGAACTTCGCTGCGCTCACCATGCTCTCCAAGCCCGGCAAGCAACCCCAGATCGTGCGCCAGGGTGAGACTTCGCTCGAAGGGCTGGTGCGCGACATGCTGCGCCCCATGCTCGCCAAATGGCTGGACGAGAATCTGCCGGGCATGGTCGAAGACCTGGTCAAGGCAGAGATCGCCCGGATCGCCGGGAAGAAGCGCTAAACCCCTTACCTTGCGCACGGTTGCGCGCTACACCGCGCAGCCATGACAACACGCAACAGGGTCGCATTCCCGCTCGCCAGCGCATTTGCGCTTTTCGCCACGCCGCTCGCCGCGCAGGATGCGGCCAGGCCGATGCAGGCCGAAGACCTGGTGACCATGCCCCGCCTTGGCAGCCCGACCGTTTCGCCGGACGGGTCCATGGCAATCTATTCCGTCACCACGACGGACAGCGAAACCTACGAACGCTCCGGGCAGATGTACCTGCGTTCGCTCGTGAACCGGAATGCTGCACCGGTTGCGCTCGATCTCGAAGGAAGCAGCGCAAGCTTCGGCGGCGACGGGTGGCTCTACTATATGGCCGGCGGTGCTGGCGGCGACACGATGCAGGTCTGGCGCGCAAGGATCGGCGCAAACGGAACGGTAACGGCGAAGTCGCAGGTTACCGATGTTACCCGCGGAGTGAATGGATACAGCATTGCAGATAGCGGCGACAAGATCGCGATCTGGACGGATGTGGCACGCAGCTGCGCCGAATTGTCGTGCGACGATAGCGCCAAACCCTATCTTCCGGGCCCGGGTGACGGGCGCCTCTACGAAGGCGATGACGGCTTCTATCGCCATTGGGACACATGGGAAACGCCGGGAACCTATAGCCGCGTATTCACCGCCGATTTGGTAGACGGCATAGCCGAAGGTGATTTCACTCCAGCAGATGGACCACTGGGTGCAGGCGGACCGCAAGGGGATACGCCGACCATGCCTTTCGGCGGCGACGAAGATATAGCCTGGGCTCCAGACGGGTCGGGCCTGTATTTCGTGGCGCGCGAAGGCGGGGCCAGCGAACCCTATTCGACAAATCTCGACATCTGGTGGTCCGATCTTTCCGGTGCGGCTCCGACCAACCTTACCGCCGCCAATGAAGCGCTTGATGCGCTGCCGACCCCGTCGCCCGACGGCCAGTATCTCGCCTATGTCGCAATGGCGCGGCCTGGCTATGAAAGCGACCGGCAGGTGGTCATGCTGCGCGATCTGCAGAGCGGCGTCACCACCGCATTGACCGCCGATTTCGACCGCAGCTTCGGTTCGCTCGCATGGACGCCCGATTCGCGCTGGCTGGTCGCAACGGCGCAGGATGTTCTCGACACACCGGCCTATCGCATCGATCCGCACAGCGGCGCCGTGGAAGAGCTCGACCTGATGGCGGGCAACGAAGCCCATATCGGCAATGTCACACCGCTGGCGGACGGAGACTTGCTGTTCACTCGCGATTCCATCGGCGCCCCGGCCGAGATGTTCCTGTCCAGCGATTGGGGCCAGGCGGAACCGCTTACGCAGGTAGCCAGCCCCACGGTGGGCAAGTTCGCACCGGTATCGGTCGAGCGGTTCAGCTTCTCCGGCGCAAATGGCGATACCGTATGGGGCCAGATCACCAAGCTGGAAGGGCAAACCGGCAAGATGCCGGCCATCCTTTACGTGCATGGCGGCCCCCAGGGCTCCTTCAACGACGGCTGGTCCAGCCGCTGGAATCCGCGCGTTCTCGCGAGCCAGGGCTATGCGGTGATTTCGGTCGATTTCCACGGCTCGACCGGATACGGGCAAGCCTTCACCGACAGCATCAATCGCGACTGGGGCGGAAAACCGCTCGAAGACCTGCAGCTGGGCCTTGCTGCGGCGCTCGAACGTGACGGCCAGATCGACGGCAGCCGTGCCTGCGCCATGGGGGCGAGCTACGGAGGCTATATGATGAACTGGATAGCAGGCAACTGGCCCGACCGGTTCGATTGCCTCGTGCAGCATGACGGCCTCTTCGACATGCGCAGCTTCTATTACACGACCGAAGAACTGTGGTTTCCCAAGTGGGATTTCGGCGGCAGCTATTCCGAAAACAGCGAACTCTACGAACGCTGGAACCCGGTGAACCATGTCGACAAGTGGAAGACCCCGATGCTCGTTGTTACCGGCCAGAAGGACTTCCGTGTGCCCTATAGCCAGGGTCTCGCCAGCTTCACTGCCCTGCAAGAGCGCCAGATCCCGAGCCAGCTGCTTGTCTTCCCGGAAGAAAATCACTGGGTGCTCGGCGCGAAGAACTCGCTGCAATGGCACAATACGGTCTTTGCCTGGCTCGACCGCTGGCTGAAACCGGATGAGTAAAAGAGGCCTCGCAAAGGCCGAAAACGCACTCGCCAAGATTGGCGGCGAGACGGTCGAGCGGCAAATCTTCCTCTGCGCGGTCAGCGAAAAACAGAAATGCTGTTCACGCGAAGACGGCAAGGCAGCCTGGAACTACCTCAAGAAACGGCTCAAGGAGCTGGGGCTCGTCGGACGGGGCGGAACCGTTCAGCGAACCAAGGCCGACTGCCTGCAAATCTGCGCGCACGGACCCATCGCGGTCGTTTGGCCGGAGAACGTCTGGTACCATTCCTGCACCGAGGAAGTGCTCGAAGCGATCATCCAGCGCCACCTTATCGGCGGCGTTCCGGTTGAAGAGTATCGCCTGCGGGGGGTGGACGAGGCCTAATCCTCGTCGATGGAATTGTCCGGCAGGCGGTTGTCGACCGCTTCGTCATGCCCCGTTCCCGAGGACAGGAATACCAGTCCCATCAGTGCCCCGGTCAGCAACATCGTGAAGCCGATGCCGAGCGCCGTGGCAATGTAGAAATGCACCGACACATCCTCGAACTTCCATAGCAACGCCATGGCGATTGCGACGAGTCCGACGGTCAGCAGGAACAGGAAGCGCATGATCCGGCGATAGCGCGCCCAGGCGAAGGCCGCCGCCTTCGGATCGTCGAGAGGTGATTTGTCTACCATGACCGATCTAATGGCGCGCCGGGGACAAGCTTTCAACGGGGCGTCTGTGCCCGGCTGGCCAATTCATGGTATCAATGGCATTCTGCAACACGGAACTGAGGAGGCAGGCATGAACATCGGAAAACTTATCGAGGGTCGCACGAGTGCAGACATTATTTCGATCGATGTCGACAGGCCGGTCCGCGACGCAGTTGGCCTGCTCGCAGCCAAACGCATCGGCGCCCTTCCGGTTATGGCAGGCGGTTCCGTTGTTGGGATTTTTTCCGAACGCGATGTGATTTATCGCCTTGCCGAGGAAGGACAGAGCTGCCTCGACAAACCTGTCGGCCAAGTGATGACGTCCCCCGCCATTACGGCAAACCGCGAGACAGCAATTCTCGATGCCCTGGCGCTCATGACCAAGCGGCGGATCCGGCATTTGCCGGTAGTCGAGGGATCTGCGATGTGCGGCTTCATTTCCATCGGCGACCTCGTCAAGGCTCGCCTCGACGAAATCCAACACGAAGCCGAAGCCATGCGCGAATATATCCGGACTGCTTGAGCCCGGGCCTCACACTTCCTACATCCCCTGCATGGCCGAAATGCTCACCCTTACTCCAGCCGCTGCGAAGCGCGTCGCCGCCATTGCCGAAAAGCAGGCCAAGCCGGCAATCCTTCGCCTGTCGGTGGAAGGCGGGGGATGCTCTGGCTTCCAGTACAAGTTCGATCTTGCCGAGGGTGCCGAGGAAGACGATTCAGTCAGCGATACCGATGGTGTTCGGCTTGTCGTCGATCCCATAAGTCTCGATCTCGTGGCCGGAAGCGTCGTGGACTTCGTCGAATCGCTTGGCGGTGCCGCCTTTCGGGTCGAGAATCCCAATGCAGCCGCCGGATGTGGCTGCGGTTCCAGTTTCGGGATTTAGGTTAGACCCGCGACGCTGCTTCGGGCATGGATCGGTCCATGCGTATTTCCAGCTTCAACATCAACGGTATCAAGGCCCGCCTGCCGCGCCTGCTCGAGTGGCTCGACGAGACCCGTCCAACTGTCGCCTGCCTGCAGGAAATCAAGACCATGGACGACGGCTTTCCAGCCGACGAGTTCGAGAAGATCGGCTATCAGGCCATCTGGCACGGCCAGAAGAGCTTCAACGGTGTTGCAATTCTCGCCGACGGAGTGAAGCCGATCGAAGTGCAGCGCGGGCTGGGCATCAATGGACCGAAGGACGGCGAGGGCGAGCAGGCCCGTTACCTCGAGGCAGAGGTGAACGGCGTCCGCATCTGTAATCTCTACCTGCCCAACGGCAATCCGCATCCAGGCCCGAAATTCGAATACAAGCTCGCATGGATGGAACGGCTGCGCGATCGCATGCGCGCCATCTGGGACGAGGAAATCCCTGCTGTGGTGCTGGGCGACTATAACGTGATACCTGAAGACAAGGACGTCTGGTCGCCTAAGGCGATGGCCAGCGACGCCTTGATGCAGCCCGAATCTCGCAATGCCTACAAGCGAATGCTGGCCGATGGCTGGACCGACGCGATCGATACGCTCAACCCGCGGGGAGGCGTGTGGACCTACTGGGATTACCAGGCCGGTGCATGGCAGCGCGACCACGGGTTCCGGATCGACCACTTGCTGCTTTCGCCAGAGCTGGCCGACCGGATGATCGCCGCCGGTGTCGACAAGGAATATCGCGGGCGGGAGAAGGCCAGCGACCACACACCGGTCTGGGTCGAAATTTCCGACTGATGTATCAACGACAAAGGGCCGCCGCTTGGTAGCGACGGCCCCTGAGCGCTTGCCGCATTCAATCAGCGATAGAAGATGTGCGTATTGATGGTCGCGCGGGCGACCTTCTTGCGGGCCCAGCTGGGCCTTACATATTTTGCGTGGAAATAAAGCGAATCATCCGCTTCGCTATCCCACAGGCCCTGGTGGGCTATCCGGGCGATAGCTGTCGCGCGCTTCCACGCGTTCGACCCAGTCTTGATTCGGGGCATCGTGCCACCGCGCACGAAACTGAATTGCGCGCGTTGATAGACCACACCGCAATAGCTGGAAGGAAAGCTGCTGGATTCGCTGCGGTTGATGACCACCTGCGCCACGGCCAGCTGGCCAGACAGCGGCTCACCGCGCGATTCGAAATATACTGCGCCGGCAAGGCAGCGCATCTCATCGGAAAGTTCACCCGAAGCCGGCATTTGGGCCACGAGTTCGCGCAGGCTGTTCGCCTGCGGCACGTTTCCTGGAAATTCTGCTGTGGCTTCCTCGGGAAGCTCCTGGACCACTTCTTCGCTGACGAAGACCGGAACCACCTCTTCAGTGAGGGCAGTTTCTTCGGTGGTGGTCTCTACGGTCGCTTCAGCGACCTCGGCGCCGGTTTCTTCCGCACCGGCAAACGTTGCAATCATAGTTGCGGCGGCAGCCGCAATTCCAAAAAGTGATTTACGCATGATCCCGCTTATCTGGGCGGTGAGTAGCTGCGCAGGCTGGGATCCGGTGCGCGTTATATGCGTCTTTAAACTTGGATCCGTTTGCGGGCCTGCCGCTTGCTCCCCGTCTGCGCGCTAGTCCGTCGACACCATTGCCAACCCGACCGCCTGCGCATCGAAGCTGGCGGGCCAAATAGTCACATTTGAAACTGTGTCAAGTTAACGCGCGCCGGGATCTATCAACCGTTCCACTTCGGGACCATCGAGTTCGATGAACCAGCAATCCGAATCCTGACGCTGCCTTCTGGCAATATAATCGTAGAATTCTTGAGCGTTTTCCTCGTCTTGTTCGCGAGTGCAGACGAAGGTGCGGGAGCCATCCATCTGCGGCATCCGCTCCCACAGGCGGGTATTTTTGCCACCATTTGTGGTTAATATCACAAGCGTTCCGGCATCACGTTCGCCCTTCTGCAAAACCATTCCAAAACCCCCGAGGGCTTGGACAAGTTTAAGCAATCCCGCGACTTCAAGGTGAGCCGGAAGCCTCTGATCACCAGTCACGCTGCGTATCCGGGCAAGCTCGACAGCGGGATACGGGATTTCATGAAAGTCCCGGTGCCCCGGCCGATCTCCTCCCCTTCGGCATCGACGAGCTTCGATTCGGCAACGAAGACCCGGCGGCGACCGCTGATCCAGCGCCCTTCCGCCACGACTTTCCCCTCGCGTACCGGCTTGGTGAAGTGGAGATTGAACGACGTCGTAAGGAGGAATCGGTCGGTCACCAGCGTGTTTGCGGCATAGAAGGCCGCATCGTCGAGCATCTTGAAATAGATGGTACCGTGCGCCGCACCGGCGGCATGATAGACTGATTCGGTGACTTCGAACGTAATACGTGCCGTGCCTTCGCCCGTAACCTCAAGCGTCGAATCGAAAAGTGCATTGACCGGAGCGGAAGAATAAAGACCTTCGAGCGCCCGCCAATGAAGTTCGGCTCCGCTGCCTGACGCTCCGCCCATCTTTCCTCTCGAATCCCTAATCAGCTGCGGGGTTCGACCCAGCCGATCGAACCATCGGCACGGCGGTAAACCATATTGTGCACCTCGGTAGCCCCGTTCTTGAACAGCAGTGCGTTGGCATTCTGCAAATCCAGAAGCATGACCGCATCCGCAACCGAGCATTCCGGGATCATGGCACTGGTTTCGGCAATGACTGGCGGGCTGTCATGCTCTACCTCGTCCTCATTGTCGGGCTCTGGAGCGGCGAAAATGGTGTAGGCGGCTTCCTGTTCGCGCATGGCGTGGTCGGCCTGCTCATGACGATCCTTGATCCGGCGCTTGTAACGGCGCAGCTGCTTTTCGATCTTCGCTGCCGCCTGGTCGAACGCCTGATGGACATCATGTGCCTCGGCATGACCCTTCAGGATCAGGCCCTGCATGACGTGCGTGACGATATCGGAAGAGAAAGCACCGCCTGCCGCCTTGCCGAAAGTGACATTACTCGAAATGGCGCGATTGAAATATTTCTCGACGATGCCCTGCATTCGGTCCTCGACATGGGTCTGCAAGGCTGCGCCGGTGTCGATCTGGTGGCCCGAAACACGGATATCCATAAAGTCTTTCTCCTTATATCGCGCCCCGGCTTTTCCTCTCGTCCGGCTCCGCCCGGACGGAATGCAGGGCCATGACCTTATCCCCAGAGAGGGTTTTCGATCCCGGCCATGAACTGCCTGTGCCGTACAAGTTCTTCAGCCGTCGGAGCATGCGGTCGCGGTGCACGCCGCGGCCCTTCCGGGGCTTTGCGCACGGCGATCAAATCCTGTGTGGTAACTGGATCGACCGCTTCGGCCGCAAGTTCCAGTCCAATCTGGCGACCACCCTTCAGTTCGACATAGACCTGCGCGAGCAGCTCGGCATCGAGCAGGGCACCGTGCTTCACGCGGTGGCTGCGGTCGATGCCATAGCGTGTGCAGAGTGCATCGAGCGAAAGCTTGGCTCCGGGATGGCGTTTTTTGGCCAAGGCTACGGTGTCGATCATCCGGGTCATGCAGACCGGCTCGCATTTGCAGAGCGCCAGTTCGGCGTTGAGAAACCCGAAATCGAACCCGGCGTTGTGCGCGATGAGCGGAGCATCCCCTATAAATTCGAGGAGCTCATGGAAGATGTCCCGGAACAGTGGCTTGTCTGCAAGAAATGCGCTCGAAAGGCCATGCACAGCCTCTGCACCTGCGGGCATATCCCGTTCCGGATTGTAATAGGCGTGATAGGTTTTTCCGGTGGGGACGAGATTGAACAGCTCCACGCAGCCGATTTCCACCATCCGATCGCCCGTCTTCGGGTCGAGTCCGGTGGTTTCGGTGTCGAAAACGATTTCACGCATCGGTTAATCTATCGGACTCGCGGACGAAGATTACAAGAGCCGTTCGCCAGCTATCTCCCTGCGCAGCAGATCGATAAGAGCAATGACCTCGCGCTCCGTTTCCGCCAGCGACTGGCCGGTATCGATGACGTGGTCGGCACGCTGGCGCTTTTCGGCGTCCGGCATCTGGAGTGAAAGGATGTGGGCGAATTTTTCGGTCGTCATGTCCGGCCGGGCCAACACTCGGCGGCGCTGGACTTCGGCCGGGGCGGAGACAACCACCACACGGTCCACCTCATTGTGTCCCCCCTTCTCGAACAGCAAAGGTATATCGAAGACGACGAAGGGTGTCCCGTAATGTTCGAACAGGAAAGCTTCGCGCTTCCGGGCCACCGCCGGATGTACGATCGCTTCAAGGCGGGCCAATGCCCGCTTGTCACCGAAAACCTGATCCCCCAGCTTGTCACGCAGCACGCCTTCTTTCCCGGTGCTGCCGGGAAATGCAGCCTCTATTTCCTCGACCAGACTGCCCCCGGGGCCCTGCATCGCGCGCACTTCGGCATCGGCATCGAAGACCGGCACGCCAGCTGCCTCGAACATGGCGGCAACAGTCGACTTCCCCATGCCGATGGAGCCGGTGAGACCCACAATGAGCGGCTTGGTCATGCAATCAACCTTTCCCGCAGCTCGGTATCGAATTCGCGCGGCGGCTCAACTCCGAAGAAATGTACGAATGCCGCGGCGGCCTGCCCGATCAGCATGGAAAGTCCGTCGATGGTCCCGAACCCGGCTTCTCCTGCGGATTTGAGAAAATCGGTTTCGACGGGATCGGTGACAATGTCATAGGCGATCGAGCCGGGCGGAGCATGGCTCCAGTCGAATGCAAGCGGGGGCTGGCCGCGCATGCCAAGGGGGCTGGCGTTGATCACGAGATCGCAGCATCCTTCACGGTCGTCGAAGGCGAAATCGGTCGGCTCGGCGAAATGGGACAGCGGCGCCACATGATGCTCGCCTCCGCTCAACTCATTCAGCAGCGCTTGTGCTTTCTCCGGATCGCGGCCGGCCAACACAATGGTAAAGCCGGCTTCATCCAGTCCGGCGACGATTGCCCGCGCAGCGCCGCCTGTCCCCAGCACTCGCGCCATTCGGAAATAATGCTGGCGCGCAAGATGATCTCGCAAAGGCTCCAGGAATCCCGCAACATCGGTATTGCGCCCTACCAATGCACCGTCTTCCGCCCGGTGGACCGTGTTCACAGCACCCACTCGTTCAGCCACATTGTCGAGCCGGTCTATCAGCGGAATCACCTTCTGCTTGTGCGGCATGGTCACATTGCACCCGCACCAGTCAGGATCTTCTCGGCGAGCGGCCAGATAATCGGCCAGACCTTCAGCGGTTACATGGTGAGCCCGATACTTGGCATCGAGTCCCAGTTTCTCGATCCAGAAGCCGTGAATTGCAGGCGATTTCGACTGCGAAATCGGATCGCCTATCACTTCCGCATAGTCGGTCACGTCCGGAGAACGCCTTCTTCGCGAAGCGCGGCGAGTACCTGGAGCAGCGGCATTCCAAGCACCGTAAACTGGTCGCCCATGACGCTTTCGAACAATTGAACACCAGGCCCTTCTATCCGGAACACGCCGACGCAATAGGAAACTTCGGGCCATTCGGCGCCGAGATAGGCTTCGATGAAGTCTTCCGAGAGTTCGCGCACCCGCAGCCGCGCAAAATCTGAGCCGACCCAGACGATCTTCCCATCTTTCGCCAGAGCTGCGGCGCTGTGGAGCGTCATCACTTTGCCCGAGAAGAAGCGCAGGTGTTCAACAGCTTGCTCGCGGCTGGCGGGCTTATCGAACCGCTGTCCGTCCACCTCGATCAGCGAATCGCTTCCCAGGACAAGGCGCTCGTCCGAAACAGCGACAGCCTTGGCCGCAGCCAGCGCCTGCGCCACTTCCGCGGGATCGGCCTCTTCCATCTCCGCTTCGAGCCTGCGCTCGTCCAAATCGGCTCCAACCGCTTCGAAGGCCACGCCCGCGGCGGTGAGCATCGCTTTGCGCGAGGCGGATTGGGATGCGAGCACGATAGTGCGGATCGACAGATCAGTCATATCGCCTTCACTCCCTCGAACAGATCGCCGTCACGCGATTTACGCTCTCCGAGAAGACGGATGATGGCGGCTGCAGTTTCCTCGATGGAGCGGCGCGTCACATCGATCACCGGCCAGCCATTGTCCGCAAACATCCGGCGCGCGAAAGCGACCTCGTCCTTGACCTTCTGGTTGTCGACATAGGATGTCTTGGTCTTTTCATTGAGGGTCAGCAAACGGTTGCGCCGGATTTGCACCAGCCGCTCGGGCGCGGTGGTAAGCCCGACCACGAGCGGCTTTTTCAGCTCGAACAGCTTTGGAGGCGGCGGGCTTTCCACCACCAGAGGAATGTTGGCAACTTTGTAGCCGCGATTGGCGAGGTAGATGCTGGTAGGTGTTTTCGAACTTCGCGAAACGCCCGCCAGTACGATGTCGGCCTGCTCCCAGTTTTCCCAGCCGATGCCATCGTCATGCGCGATAGTGAACTGGATTGCCTCCACCCGTTCGAAATAGGCCTTGTCCATTTGATGTTGGCGACCAGGGCTACCATGCGCCTCCTGTCCCAGCGCCTTCTCGAGCGCCTCGGTGACGCGATCGAGAATAGGCACTGCTGGCAACCCGTTCTGCGCACAGACTTCCTCCAATTTCGTGCGCGCTTCCTGGTTGACCAGCGTGTAGAGAACCAGCCCGGGATTGGCGTTGAGTTCCGGTATGATACGGTCGAGATGCTGACGGCTCCTGACCATGGGCCAGAAATGGCGTACCACATCGGCATCATCGAACTGCGCCAACGCTGCCTTCGCCAGCATCTCCAGAGTTTCGCCGGTACTGTCCGAGAGTAGGTGGAGATGGATACGGTCGGGGATAATTGCCTCTCATGCGGGTGTGGACAGCCTTGGGATAAACCACGGCACAGGTCTACCGACAAGTTCGGGGACGAAATTGCTACCCACTACGAGTCATGCAAAGGGGTGATTCCCGCACACCAAATCACTATTTTTACGCAGGCTGGGGACATCGGGGAGAAGTTTGACTCGACTCATGCACTCCGGCGATTCGGAACGCGCTTCACGGCCCTTTTAACTCCGGGATAAATAGGGCAGGAGCCGGTTGTGCCCAATATCCACAGGGCCAACAGACTCCATCAAACCTTATATATACTTAGTATTATTGGACTCCTGAATGCCCGGCCTCCTTCTCGACACGCTAAACCGCAAGCGCTCTTCGCAGGTTCCTCTCTGGCTCATGCGCCAGGCTGGTCGCTATCTTCCCGAATATCGCGAGCTTCGGGAACGAAAGGGTGGATTCCTGGCGATGGCCTATGACAGCGAGGCGGCTTGCGAGATTACGCTTCAGCCGATCGATCGCTTCGGTTTTGACGGAGCGATCTTGTTTTCGGATATCCTGATTGTACCGCATGCGCTCGGCCAGCATCTCGAATTCCAGGCCGGTGAAGGTCCCAAACTTTCTCCCAGGCTGATCGATGCCTCGCTCGACGAGTTAGTCCGGGCCCCTGAGCGCTATGAACCGATCTACCAGACCGTGCGTCTATGCAGCCAGCGACTTCCCGAAGGGGTAACGATGCTGGGCTTTGCAGGAAGTCCCTGGACCGTGGCGACATATATGGTGGCAGGTGAGGGGAGCCGCGACCAGCACGAAGCGCGGGCGCTGGCCTATCGCGACCCGGCCGCTCTGCAGGCGATTATCGATGCCGTCGTCGAGCAGACGATCACCTATCTCTCCGGTCAGATTGCGGCCGGAGCCGAGGCTGTTCAATTGTTCGACAGCTGGGCCGGAAGTCTCGCGCCCGATGAATTCGAACGCTGGGTCATCGCGCCCAATGCGCAGATCGTGGCGGCGTTGGCGGAAATGCATCCAGACACACCGGTAATCGGCTTTCCGAAAGGTTCGGGCGAAAAATTGCCAGCCTATGCACGCGAGACCGGGGTAGGGGCAGTGGGAGTGGACGAGACGCTAGATCCGGTTTGGGTCGCACGAGAATTGCCTGAAGGCATGGCGGTTCAAGGCAATCTCGATCCGTTGTTGCTGCTGGCCGGATCAGGGGAACTCGAAAAGCGCGTGCAAACTATTCTCGAGGCTTTCGCCGAGCGCCCGCATGTATTCAATCTGGGCCATGGTATCGACCGTCATACGCCAATCGAGCATGTCGAACGCCTGATCGCCGCGGTACGGGGTTGGGAGGGGTGAAAATGCCGGTCCGCTTCGCTACATCGCCTGCATGCAGGATGTGCTTTCCATGATCTATTTATGGCTCAAGGCGGGCCACATCATCTTCATGGTTTTCTGGATGGCGGGCTTGTTCATGCTGCCGCGCCAGATGATTTACCTCCATTCTGCTGAGCCGAAATCGGTCGAAACGGAGTTATGGGCCAGGCGCATGGGCCTTCTTCGCAAGATTATCCTCACTCCCAGTATCATCGTGGTGTGGATCCTGGGCCTGCTGCTGGCACAAACGCTTCAGGTGTGGGGAGAGGGGTGGCTGCACGCCAAATTGCTCTTCGTGATACTCCTGAGCGGCTTCCACGGTTATATGGTGGCGCAATCGAAGAAGATGATCGCGGGCGAACGCCCAATGAGCGAAAAGCAATTGCGCGTGTGGGGCGAAGTGCCCGGGATATTGCTTGCGCTGATCGTGGTTCTCGTCGTCGTGAAGCCTTTCTGACCAACCACTCGTCGTTTGCCGATTGACGTCTGCTGCACGCCTAATTATTCGAAGCACACCTACCGGCTAAGGGCCCCGTTTATCAGACTGGGCCAGGTCCGCTTTCTCCAAGCCCATACGACCTGTCGGCCATTCCACACATTTGAATTCGAGAAAAATAATGCATCTCAAGGACTTGAAAGAAAAAGCACCTGCAGATCTTGTGGCGATGGCCGAAGAGCTGGGTGTAGAAGGCGCCTCGACCATGCGCCGGCAGGACCTCATGTTCTGCATCCTCCGCGAACTCGCGGAAGACGAGGAATACGAAGAAAAGATCATGGGCATCGGCACGATCGAGGTGCTTCAGGATGGTTTCGGCTTCCTGCGCAGCCCGGAAGCGAACTATCTTGCCGGGCCCGACGATATCTACGTTTCGCCCAATCAGGTGCGTAAATGGGGCCTTCGCACCGGCGATACGGTCGAAGGCGAGATTCGCGCGCCGAAGGAAGGCGAGCGCTATTTTGCCCTGACCAAGCTCTACAAGGTCAATTTCGACGATCCGGACGCAGTTCGTCACCGGACCAATTTCGACAACCTCACGCCGCTTTATCCGGACGAGAAGCTGTCGCTCGATACGCTCGACCCGACTGTCAAGGACAAGTCGGCCCGCGTAATCGACATCATCTCGCCGCAGGGCAAGGGCCAGCGTGCGCTGATCGTGGCCCCTCCACGTACCGGTAAGACGGTGCTGCTTCAGAACATCGCCAAGGCGATCACCGACAACCATCCCGAAGTGTTTCTGCTGGTGTTGCTCGTCGACGAGCGCCCGGAAGAAGTCACCGACATGCAGCGAAGCGTGAAGGGAGAGGTGATCTCCTCAACCTTCGACGAGCCCGCAAACCGTCACGTCCAGGTCGCCGAAATGGTAATCGAGAAAGCCAAACGTCTCGTCGAACATAAGCATGACGTGGTGATCCTGCTCGATTCGATTACCCGTCTGGGCCGTGCTTACAACACCGTGGTGCCGTCTTCGGGCAAGGTGCTGACCGGTGGTGTTGATGCCAACGCGCTGCAGCGGCCCAAGCGCTTCTTCGGCGCTGCGCGCAATATCGAAGAAGGCGGCAGCCTCTCGATCATCGCCACCGCGCTGATCGATACCGGCAGCCGCATGGACGAGGTGATCTTCGAAGAGTTCAAGGGCACCGGCAACAGCGAAATCGTGCTCGATCGCAAGGTCGCCGACAAGCGTATCTTCCCGGCGCTCGATGTCGGCAAGAGCGGCACTCGCAAGGAGGAACTCCTCGTAGGCAAGGATCAGCTCTCGAAGATGTGGGTCCTGCGTCGTATCCTCATGCAGATGGGTACGATCGATGCGATGGAATTCCTCCTCGACAAGATGAAGGATTCCAAGACCAACGAGGACTTCTTCGCGACGATGAACCAGTAAAAGGTTCATTCGCAAGTATTCGAGAGGCCGCCGGAATCAAGTCTGGCGGCCTTTTCACATCAGCTCTTCATCGTCTCGAGCATGGCGGCCATCTGCTCCCAGACTTTGTTCACCGCCTTCAGGGGACGCACCATCACCTTGAAATCGGAGATCATTCCGTCTTCGTCAAAGCGGATCAGGTCGATCCCGTTGACGTGTATACCGTCGATCACCGTAGTGAATTCGAGCAACGCGTTTTCGCCATCCACCAATTCACGGACATAGGTGAAACTGTTATTGCCAAGCGTCTGTCCCGCGGCCGATAGATAAGCGACCACGAGGTCGCGGCCCTGTTGCGGCGTATGCACCACCGGCGAGTGGAATACCGCATCTTCGCGGATGATAGCGGCGAGTTCTGCGGGCCTGCTCCCGTTTCCGATTACAGTGTGCCAGCGTTCCAGTCCCTTTACTGCCAACATACCGCCTCTCCGAAACTATGTGCCTGGGCGGCTGTCCAATCCCGCGCATATTGGGTAGATTCGGGATCGGAAACGAGCTGTCCATCTTCAATGAATCCGTAGATATTGTCGATCGTATCGCTACGGGCGGAGTTCTGCCGTTCCGAGATATGACACGGCTCTATCTGCCATGGATTGTCCAAACCCATGGCGACTACCATTTCGCGAAGCGCATGGAGGGTGTGTCGCTGGAAGCGCGCGACGCGTTCCGCTTTGGTAGGTACTACGAGGCCCCGCTGGCGAGTCGCATCCTGGGTCGTGATTCCAGTAGGGCAGCGGTCGGTATGGCATTGCATCGACTGAACGCAGCCCAGAGCGAACATGAAAGCGCGGCCGGCATTGCACCAGTCGGCCCCCAACCCGAAATTCATGGCCAATCCGGCGCCCGAATGGACCTTACCTGCCGCAGCAATCTTGATCTCGTCCTTGAGCCCTGTTCCGACGAGTGCATTCCGGACCAGTATCAGCCCTTCTCGCAGAGGCATGCCGACGCGGTTGGAAAATTCGACAGGAGCTGCACCGGTGCCGCCTTCGGCGCCGTCGACGACAATATAATCTAGCCTGATGCCGGTTTCGATCATCGCCTTGCAGAGGGCGAATACCTCGTGAGGTTTCCCTACGCAGAGCTTGATGCCGACAGGTTTGCCGCCGGACATCTGGCGTAGCTGGACTGCCCATTCGAGTAGTCCGATCGGGGTCGAGAAGGTTGAATGTGCGGCGGGAGACACCACGTCACGTCCGATAGGAACTCCCCGAGCTTCGGCGATCTCGCGGGTGACCTTCGGACCGGGGAGCACCCCGCCGTGACCGGGCTTCGCACCCTGACTGAGCTTGATCTCGACCATCTTGACCTGCGGATCGCTCGCAGTCTCGGCAAATTTTTCCGGATTGAATGATCCGTCCGAATTTCTGCAGCCGAAATAGCCGCTCCCTATTTCCCAGACCAGATCACCACCATGCGAACGATGGTATCGTGACAGCCCGCCTTCGCCGGTATCGTGGTAAAACCCCCCGACTGCGGCACCTTTGTTGAGAGCCATGATTGCATTTGCGGAAAGCGAACCGAAGCTCATGGCGGAGATATTCAAGAGCGAAGCCGAGTAGGGCTGCGAGCACTGGCTGGATCCAACGTTTACTCGCCATTCCGTGGGGGCTTGCTCATTTGGTATGATCGAATGGGCAAGCCATTCATATTCTTCGGAATAGACATCGAGTTCGGTACCGAAAGGATGAGAATCCAGCTGGCCCTTGGCGCGGGCATAGACGAGGCTGCGCTCATCATGATTGAAGGGACGTCCCTCAAGATCGCCTTCGACAACATACGCGCGGGCGAATGGCCGCAGATCTTCCATGATCCAGCGGATACGCGCCAGAAGTGGATAGTTCCTCCTAAGCGTATGTTTACGTTGAAAGAAATCCCAAATTGCGATCAGCAGAAGCGGTAGGGTGACAACAAGCGCCCAACGCAGCCAACCTGTTGAAACGAAGAGCAACGAAAGCGCGAGCAGGCTGATCGGTACGCCGAAACGGACCAGTAACTCTGCGGAATCGCGCCACTTCGCCTTGTTCGGGATCAAGCGAGATGCTCGGCGAAGAATTCTGCTGTGCGGCTATCCGCCAAATTAGCTGCCTCTTCGTTGCGGCGCTTCCCGAATTCTGTCGCGAAGCCGTGATCCAGACCTTCGTAATCGTGCAGCGTGACCTTTGGGTGATTGTCCAGTCCCTCGTGCATGGCCTTCTGCGTGTCCTTGTCTACGAAACCGTCTTCGGTCGGAATGTGCAGCATCAGGGGGTGGGCGATTGCATGTTTCTCGTGAAGCAGACTGTCCACTCCCACGGCGTAATACCCGACCGTTGCATCGCTGTCTGTTCGGGCAGATGTCATATAAGCCAGACGCCCTCCGAGGCAGTACCCCACTGCGCCTACCTTCCGGCAACCCTGGCTGCGCGCCCATTTGATCGCCGCCTCTATGTCGCGAATGCCTTGATCCTGATCGAACTTGCCGAAGAGGTCGAACGCCTTCTGCATTTCGGCTTCGATATCGGGGTCAAGTTCGATGCCGTCCTCGAACTGCCAGAACAGGTCCGGGGCGACGGCGAGATATCCTTCTTCGGCCAGCTTGTCGCATTTGCAGCGGATGCCCGCATTAATCCCAAAAATCTCCTGGATGACTACGATAGCGGCTTTCGGTTTACCTTGGGGACGGGCTACATAGGCGTTGAAGCCGTTTTTCTTGTCCAGCGTGTCCAGCCTGACGATTTCGCTCATTCAGTCGTTCTCCCTTGCCGTAGTTTGAGCCTAGCCCTTGTGCGGTTTCCTTGGCAAACCCAGATAGTGCGAACACGAGACACAACGGAGGAAACGCGATGAAGGTCCATATCGAGATCGATTGTACGCCGGAGGAGGCGCGGACCTTCATGGGCCTGCCCGATGTGGGCAAAGCGAATGATGTTTATGTCGATATGATGTCGAAAGCTATGAAGGGCGTTTCGAACACCGACCAATTGCAGGAATATGCGAAGCAGCTTGCACCGATGGGGCAGGCCGGATTCAAGCTGTTCCAGAGTTTCATGGAAGGCGCCAACGCAGCAAAGGCTCAAGGCAAGAAGCCTGACCCAACCGACGACTGATCTCGATTCGATCATGGCCGACACGATTTTCGCCCTTTCGAGCGGGGCGCCACCTGCCGCCATCGCAGTCGTTCGGATTAGCGGGCCATGTGCGGATGCAGCAGTGATGCGTTTGGCCGGGGCGTTGCCTGAGGCGCGAAAGGCGAGTCTGCGCTCCTTACGGTCGACAGACGGAAGGATGCTGGACCGCGCATTAGTGCTTTGGTTTCCTGGCCCTCGTACCGCAACAGGAGAAAATCTTGCCGAATTGCATTGTCACGGAGGTAGGGCTGTCGTCTCCGCCATAGAATGCGAGCTTGCCGCTATGGACGGATTGCGCCGCGCCGAACCCGGCGAATTCACACGACGGGCTTTCGCTAATGGGGTAATTGATCTTGCCGAGGCAGAGGGGCTCGGCGATTTGCTTTCTGCTGAAACTGAATTGCAGCGGCGAGCCGCGCAATCCGCGGCAAGCGGCGGTTTATCTGCAAAAGTGGAAGATTGGCGTTCCCGCCTGCTTAGCCTGTCCGCATTGGTTGAGGCGCAGCTCGATTTCGGGGACGAAGATGACGTGGGCATATTGCCCGATATGTTCCACGTGGAACTTTCCGAACTCCTTGAGGAATGGATTGCTGCATTGAATGCTCCACGAGCAGAGCGATTGCGGGACGGGGTAAGGGTCGTTCTCGCCGGACCGCCGAACACAGGTAAGTCCTCTCTGTTCAATGCTCTTTTGGACGAAGGAGCGGCGATCGTGTCTGCGGAAGCGGGGACCACCCGTGATGTTATCGAGCGGCCAGTTGCGCTAGGCGGCGTCCCGTTCGTTTTGGTCGATACGGCGGGCTTGCGGGAAGATGGCGCTGGAGAGATTGAGCGGATTGGTATTGATCGTGCGCGGGCTCAGGTTGAGCGCGCCGACATCGTTCTCTGGCTCGGCGAAGAAGGGGAGGGGCCAGAGGGCGCGATCGAGATCGCAGCGAGATCGGATCTCCAGGCCAGCTCAAAAGCGACTGCCGATTATGAAGTTTCGGCCGTAACTGGTTCTGGGGTCAGTAATCTTATTGAAGGCCTCATTTCTCAGGCCAAAAGCATACTTCCTCAACCGGGTGAAGCCGCGCTCAATTCCAGACAGTCATCGGCGCTATCCAATGCCTTGACGGCTATTCAAGGGGTCGAATCCGGGGATGATGCCTTGCTCACCGCCGAGCGCATGCGAATTGCGCGGCTGGAATTGGACAGATTCTTGGGACGCCACTCGACCGAAGATATGCTCGACGCCCTGTTTGGACGCTTTTGTATCGGGAAGTAGAGAACTGCCCGATGTTCCACGTGGAACACTGATTGGCCTTTGAACGATTGGTGCTTTGCGGTATCGGCGCGAGCATGCAGAGTTTCGATATTATCGTTGTCGGCGGCGGACATGCTGGCGTCGAGGCTGCTTGTGCCGCCGCGAGGATGGGGTGTAAGACGGCACTGGTAAGTTTCGACCCATCCAAAATCGGTGCGATGAGTTGCAATCCGGCAATCGGCGGTTTGGGGAAGGGTCATCTCGTAAGGGAGGTCGATGCACTCGATGGGGTCATTGGCCGCGCTGCAGACGCGGCGGCGATTCACTATCGAATGCTCAACCGGTCGAAGGGAAGTGCGGTTTGGGGGCCTCGAGTCCAAGCCGACCGAGCGTTGTTCCACCGAGCCGTTCAAGAGATCGTCTCGAGGCAAGACAAATTGATCCTGGTTGAAGGTGAAGCGGCGTCGCTGTCGATCAAAGGTGGTTCGATCCGTGGCGTTCGACTGGCGGATGGAAATACCCTCGCGAGTTCTGCCGTAGTGCTTTGCACCGGTACTTTTCTGGGAGGCACCTTGTTTCGGGGCGAGGAGAGGTTCGAGGGCGGGAGGGTCGGAGAGGGTGCGGCCCGCGTTCTGGCGTCCCAGCTGCGAGAAGCCGACCTTCCAATGGCGCGCCTTAAGACCGGCACACCGCCGCGCCTGGATGGACGAACCATCGATTGGGCCGCACTCGAAGAGCAGCCTTCAGATGGAGAAACCTGGACCATGTCCTCGATCTCCAGCGGCCGAGTGAACGCACAAGTGTTCTGCGCCATTACACGGACGAACCAGAAGGCGCATGATATTATTCGCGCCAATCTTGACCGCTCGCCGCTTTTCTCAGGGGCCATCGGGGCCGCGGGTCCGCGATACTGCCCCTCGATCGAAGACAAAATCCATCGCTTCGGGGATCGTGAGGGGCATCAAATATTCCTGGAGCCGGAAGGGCTGGGCACGCACCTGGTTTATCCCAATGGCATTAGTACTTCGCTTCCTGTCGATGTTCAGCATGAGATGCTACGCGCAATGAAGGGGCTGGAGCGGGTCGAGATGGCAGTACCGGGCTACGCGGTCGAATATGATTACATAGATCCCCGCGCACTCCGGCACAGCCTTGAGCTGCGAGCTATTCCCGGCCTCTATTGTGCGGGTCAGATTAATGGAACCACGGGCTATGAGGAGGCCGCTGCTCAGGGGCTGGTCGCCGGGATGAATGCTGCGGCCAAGGTGTCGGGGCGCGAACCTCTCGGCCTCGACCGCGCCAATTCCTACATTGCCGTTATGGTCGACGATCTTACCTTACAGGGCGTCAGCGAACCTTATCGAATGTTGACGGCAAGGGCCGAATATCGTTTGCGCCTCCGTGCCGCCAATGCGGATACCCGTCTGACGAGACTGGGGATAGAGGCAGGGCTGGTTGGTCCCGAGCGGGCGGCGTGGTTTGCCGAGCGTGAAGCACGTCGCGTGTCGATCGACACCCAGCTTAACCAAGAACTACATGCCAATACTCTTATAGAGAGGGGCATAAAGGCGAAAGCCGATCGAGGATCTCAAAGAGTTCGCGATTGGCTTCGTGGGGGGCAGATCGCAATCGATGAGCTAGCGGATATTGTAACGGGCATCGATCCTCTGGATGCGCTGACGATAGAGATGGTCGAGGATGCCATCTATGAACCGTACTTGTTACGGCAGGACGCAGAACTCCGGGATTTGAAAGCAGGAGAACGACTAAGCCTGCCATCCGACTTTCCTTATGGGCGTGTTCCCGGTCTCTCTAACGAAATGGTCGAGCGTCTGTCCAAAGCTCAGCCCGAGACACTCTCGGCAGCAGGACGAATTCCGGGCATTACACCTGCCGCACTTGCCGCGCTGCTCGTCCATGCGCGTCGCTTGGAGGAGCGGGCGGCGTGACATTGAATGAAGAACAGGCACGCGCCACCCTCAACGAACTTGGTCCGTCTGACGCCATCGAAAGGCTTGAACTGCTTGCTGCTGAATTGCGTTCAGAGAATGAGAAGCAAAACCTGGTTTCACGAGCTTCATTGCAGGAAGTGTGGGTTCGTCACTTCGCCGACTCGGCACAGCTCATGCGGCATGTTCCACGTGAAACGCGCGGGGCATGGTTCGATCTGGGGAGTGGTGCCGGCTTTCCCGGCTTGGTCCTGGCGATCCTGAGACCCGATGAGCCGACAATCCTGATCGAATCTCGCCGACGCAGGATTGAATGGCTTGAGGCGATGAAGGTGAAGCTTGACCTTCCGAACTGTGAAATCGAGGGAAAGCGTCTGGAGCATGTCGAAACGCGAAAAGCGGCGGTAATCTCGGCGCGAGCGTTCGCCCCTTTGCCCAAACTGCTCACTTTATCCGCACGCTTCTCCACAACGCGGACGTATTGGGTGTTGCCCAAAGGCCGTTCCGCAGCGCAGGAAGTGGATGAACTGCCGCGTAAGCTACGGAAGATGTTCCACGTGGAACAATCGATCACCGACCGGGATGCGGGAATCGTTCTCGGGCAAGGCAAGGTGGAGGCGTAAGTATGATCACAATTGCGATTGCAAACCAGAAGGGCGGAGTGGGGAAAACCACGACCGCGATCAATATCGCCACAGCTATGGCGGCTTCCGGTTGGAAAACATTGCTGATCGATCTCGATCCCCAAGGCAATGCGTCCACCGGACTTGGCATCGAAAATTCCGCGCGGGAATATACCACATACGACTTGCTGCTGGGCGACGCCACGCTCGCACAGGCTGCGCAGAAGACGGAAATACCCGGCCTTGAGATCGTGCCTGCAACCCAGGACCTGTCAGGTGCCGAAGTTGAGCTGGTCTCTGTCGACGATCGCACCCATCGCCTGCAGAAGGCGCTTGGCGCTCAGCAAGCCGGTTTCACCGATTACGATATCGCCTTTATCGATTGCCCGCCGTCTTTGGGATTGTTGACCCTCAACGCACTTGGTGCCGCAGACACGCTGATGGTTCCCCTGCAATGCGAGTTTTTTGCGCTCGAGGGCCTCAGCCAACTCCTTCAGACGGTAGAACGAGTTCAGCAGCGCTTCAATCCGGACTTGGGTATAGTCGGGATCGCTTTGACCATGTTCGACCGCCGCAATCGCCTGACCGACCAGGTGGCCGATGATGTGCGCGATTGCCTTGGTAAGCTCGTGTTCGAAAACGTTATTCCGCGAAATGTCCGGCTGTCGGAGGCACCCAGCCACGGCATGCCGGCCCTGATATATGACCATAATTGTCCCGGTAGCCGTGCCTATATAGGACTTGCGCGTGAGCTTATCGGACGTTTGCCCGAACAGAGGAAAGCAGCATGAGCACTGCCATCGATCGCAAAAAGAAACTTGGCCGTGGTCTCGGCGCGTTGATGGGCGAAATCCAGCGTGAAGAGCCCTTGGTTCGGGAAAATGGTAACGATAGCAATCAGTTGCCGGATCCTACCTCGGCATCATCGGGCACTGGCCTAACCGATATTCCGATTGCGAATATTTCGCCGCTACCCGGCCAACCACGCACACGATTCGACGACGAGTCCCTTGATCAGCTTGCCGCTTCGATCGCCCAGCGCGGCGTAATCCAGCCCATTATCGTCACGCCAAAGGGGGCGGGGCGCTATCAGCTTGTCGCTGGCGAGCGCCGTTGGCGTGCTGCGCAGCGCGCGCGGCTCCACACGATCCCCGCGATCGTCCGCGACCTCGAAAAGCGCGAAATCATGGCGCTGGCGCTGATCGAAAACCTCCAGCGCGAAGATCTCAATCCGCTTGAAGAAGCCCGGGCTTATCAGAAGCTTGCCGAAGATGAGGGTATGACGCAGGCCGAAATCGCCCAACTCGTCGATAAATCACGAAGCCACGTCGCAAACTTCCAGCGCCTCCTCGTTCTGCCCGATGAGGTGCTCGACATGCTCGCCGACGGCAGGCTTTCGATGGGTCACGCACGTCCATTGATCGGAAACGACCAGGCTGCAGATATCGCCCATAAAGCGGTGAATGATAATTTGTCAGTCCGCCAGGTGGAGAAGCTGGCGCGCGGCGAAAGACCGAAGAAATCCCGCGGCACAGCTTCCACGTCAATCACTGGCGCAACCGACGATGCCGATATTGCTGCGGTACAGGGTCATTTGGAGGAATTTCTCGGTCTGCCCGTGAGGATCAAGACTGAGGGCGCGCCAGGCAATGGTACGGTAACGATCGGCTATCGCACGCTCGACCAGCTTGACCTTATTTGCCAGCGCTTGACTGGCGGCGATATCTGATCTTCATATCCGGTTCGAGATGATCTCTGCAAGTCTTTCAATTCCTTGGCGGTCTTCCTCGTCGAAGCGCGCCTTCAAGGGGCTGTCGAGATCGATCACCGCCACGACGTCACCGTCACGCAAGACAGGCACTACCAGCTCGGAGTTGGTGACCGAATCACAGGCAATATGGCCGGGGAAAGCGTGCACATCCTCCACTAGCTGCGTTTCACCTTCGGCAGCAGCCGTACCGCACACGCCTTTTCCCAGCGGAATGCGAATGCAAGCCGGCCGGCCTATGAATGGTCCAAGCACCAGTTCACCTCTGACCATACGGTAGAAGCCCGCCCAGTTGGTGTCGGGCAGGAAATCCCACAATAGTGCAGCGATATTGGCCATATTCGCGACACCATCGGGTTCGCCGGAGGTGAGGGCCTCGGCTGCGTCGTGCAGCTGGCGATAGGCATCGGGCTTGGGGCAATCGCCTACGGGTCGGAAATCGAACATGGCAGATGATCTAGGTACATCGAACGGCAACGCAAGGGGCGTTGCGAGAGGGGCCATGCTGGCCTATTCCCAACCTATGAGCATTCTCAAGAAGCTGGGCATCGCCCTTCTCGTCCTGATCGTCATACTCGGGATATTCGCCTTCGTCGTGACACGGGGCGATACGGCCGAATTGCCCATGGACGAGGTGACCGGGGTCGACCCTACGCTGGACGAGCCGGATGCCGAAACCTTTCCGACTGTGGCGATTGCCGACCCGGTCGGTTGGGGGCAAGGCGAAGCTCCGGACGCAGCAGAGGGACTTTCGGTCAATCGCTTCGCCGAGGGCCTGGATCATCCGCGTACGCTCTACGCGCTTCCGAATGGCGATATTCTTGTTTCGCTCACCCGTTCGCCCAGCCAGGGCGGCGGCGGCCTCATGGGTTGGATCGCCGACAAGCTGATGACCAAAGCGGGTGCCACGGGTCCCTCAGCCAATCAGGTAGTGCTGCTGCGCGATGCCGACGGAGACGGACGGGCGGAAGCCCGGCGCATTCTTCTCGACGGGATGGATTCGCCCTCGGGCCTGGCTTGGGAGGACGGTACGCTTTACGTCGCCAATCACGACGAGGTGCTCGCATTTGAATATGATTTGGGTGCGGAGGCAGTAACTTCCGAGCCACGAAAGGTGGCCGACCTTGCCCCAGCCGGTGGCCACTGGATGCGCAATCTCGAACTCCACCCCGATGGAGGCAGGCTTTATGTCGCAGTGGGCTCCGATACCAATATCGCAGACAAGGGTATGGAAGCCGAAGATGGCCGTGCCCTGATCTGGGAAATCGATCTTGAAAGCGGCAGCATGCGTCAGTTTGCTGGCGGACTGCGCAATCCCAATGGACTCGATTTCAGCCCATGGTCGGGCGAACTTTGGACGACGGTGAACGAGCGCGACATGCTCGGTTCCGATCTCGTACCCGATTATCTGACCAATGTACCCGTCGGCGCGCAATATGGCTGGCCATGGATCTACTGGGGCGACAATTACGACCGCCGGGTTGATTACCCGGTCCCCCAGTACATCAGCTATGTGCGCCGTCCCGAATATTCTCTCGGGCCCCACGTGGCGGCGCTCGGCTTCGTTTTCAGCAAAAGCGGCGCGGCGCTGGGCGAGAAGTTCTCAAGCGGCGCGTTCATCGCCCGCCACGGCTCGTGGAATCGCAAACCGCCTTCGGGCTATGACGTCGTGTATGTCGCCTTCGATGAGCGTGGCAATCCCGTCGGCCAACCGATTCCGGTCCTCGGCGGCTTTCTCAAAGACAATGGCGACACACGCGGACGCCCGACCTGGGTCGAATGGGCAGGTGACGGTTCATTGCTCGTCAGCGACGATACCGCTGGGATCATCTGGCGAGTTTCCGCCCCCGGAGCTACGCCCCAGCCGGATATCGAACGGGTGACCGGTCGCCGTCTTCCCCCGCAACGCGAACTGCGGGGGCAGGAAGCGTCCTTCGGCGAGGACGACTACGCTCGTATTGTGCCGGAAAATTAAACGAACAGGGCCTCGGTCTCGATCTCGTAGAGTCCTGCACTACCGGCAATTGCCGAGGCCTTGAGGCCGGCGGCCTCGGGAACGATTCTATCGAGAAAGAAACGCACCGTGGCAGACTTGCTCTTGGCGAGCGCCGTAGCTTCGGTTTGCTGAACCGCATTCAACTGTCTGAGCAGCTGCCACCCCGCTGTCGCGACAGCGAGCATGGTGCAGAAGGGCACACTACCTGCGAGACGATCATCCAGGCTGGCGTCCTCTCGCATCCATTTCGCCACTACCGCGCAGTCTCCGGCAAGGGCAAAGAGTGTCGGTTCGTCGGCACATTCGCGCGCGATATCCTCGGTCAGGCCAATCAGTGATTCGCCGCCGTTAAGCCCCAGCTTGCGGGTCACGAGATCGGCGGCCTGGATGCCGTTCGTGCCTTCGTAAATCGGGGCAATTCGCGAATCGCGCCAGTGCTGTGCAGCTCCGGTCTCCTCGATGAACCCCATTCCGCCATGAACCTGGATACCAAGGCTTGCCACTTCGATACCGATATCGGTGCCCCATGCCTTGATGAGCGGCGTCAGGACTTCGCCACGTGCCCGCGCAAGATCATCCCCCAGCACCCCGCGATCGACCTGGCCAGCGGTATAGTAGAGTAGGGCACGCGCACCCTCGGTAAGCGCCTTCATGCGCAGCAACATGCGCCGGACATCCGGATGCTCAATAATTGCAACTGACGCTTTGTCCGGTGACCCGGCCCGGGCCGACTGGACCCGTTTCTTTGCGTAATCGAGCGCTTGTTGTGTGGCTCTCTCGCCAATCTGAACGCCCTGATTGCCGACATTGATACGCGCATTGTTCATCATGGTGAACATGGCCGCGAGTCCGCGATTCTCCGCGCCGACCAGTTCCCCGATGCACTCGTCATTGTCCCCATAGCTCATCACGCATGTTGGCGAGGCGTTTATTCCGAGTTTGTGCTCGAGGCTGACACACCGAAGATCGTTGCGTGCGCCGAGAGAGCCGTCAGGCTTCACATGATATTTGGGTACTATGAACAGCGATATTCCGCGGCTTCCTTCGGGCGCGTCTGGAAGGCGGGCGAGTACGAGGTGGATGATGTTCTCTGCGAGCTCATGCTCACCCCAGGTGATATAGATTTTCTGTCCCTTGATCAGATATTTGCCGGCATTCTCCCCTTCGGTCACCGGTTTCGCTGTGGTGCGAAGCGCGCCGACGTCGGACCCTGCCTGCGGCTCGGTCAGGTTCATCGTGCCCGACCATTTGCCGCTGACCAGATCTGGAAGATATTTCTGCTGCAGCTCCTCCGATCCGTGATGTTCGAGCGCTTCGATCGCTCCGACACTGAGCATAGGAAGCAGGTTGAACGCCATGTTGGCCGTGCCGAGGTTTTCCAGCACGTTGCAGGCGAGTGTGAAGGGCAGGCCCTGTCCGCCGAACTCGCTGGGTGATGCGATCGCGTTCCAGCCCTGCTCGACATAGTGCGCATAAGCTTCCACAAAGCCGTCAGGCAGCCGCACCGCCCCGTTCTCGAGCTTCGTCCCCTCCAGGTCGCCAAGCCGATTCAAGGGCGCGAATTCGCCTGCTGCGAATTGTCCCACCCCTTCGACGATTGCATCGACCATGTCAGATTCGGCAGCTGCAAATTTTTCGCTCTGGGCGAGTTCTTCGATCCCTGCATTCACGCGAATGGCGAGCAGCTGGTCCTTGGTGGCAGGAGTATAGGTCACGGGTAATCCTCTTGGCTTTCTTAGCCCGCAGATATAGCGCGCAGGCATGAGCGGCAAATACGCTACGGAAACGCTTGCAGCGGACAAAGGTGGCATAGGGCATGCCGCGGAGATCCTGCGTGCAGGCGGATTGATAGCTGTGCCGACGGAAACCGTATATGGACTCGCCGCCCGTGCCGATTCCGACATTGCCGTCGCAAAAATCTACGAAGCCAAGGGAAGGCCGAGCTTCAACCCATTGATCGTCCACGTTCCTTCCAAGCGGGCGGCTTCCACTATCGCCGAATTCTCCCCTCAGGCCGATGCATTGGCCGACGCGCATTGGCCAGGACCGCTGACGCTCGTCTTGCCCCGCCGCCGTGACGCCAGATTGGCGGCTGCAGTAACGGCAGGCCTCGAAACGGTGGCACTTCGTGTACCGAACCATCCGGTAATGCGAGAAATATTGGCACTCGTCGACTTTCCGCTTGCAGCCCCGTCGGCCAATCGCAGCGGCTATATCAGCCCCACGAGCGCACAGCATGTCTTATCCTCCCTCGATGGGCGAATCGATGGCGTCATCGATGGCGGGATATGCTCGGCAGGTTTGGAATCGACCATTGTGGCGGTACGCGGTGACGGTTCGACACAGGTCCTGCGTCCCGGACCGATCGAGCTCACCTCAGGAACCGGTGGGGCTGCCGCCAAAGGTATGATCGAAGCACCAGGCCAATTGGCCAGCCACTATGCACCGGGCAAGCCCCTCCGCCTCGACGCCAATAGGGCTGAGAGCGACGAATTTTTTATCGGATACGGAGAGGTTAGCGGCGATTGTTCGCTGTCGTCATCAGGTTCACTGGAAGAAGCAGCGTCACGCCTATATGGCTGTCTTCATCTGGGGGCAGCTTCGCAAAAGCGACGTATCGCCGTGGCGCCCGTTCCGGATAAGGGCATTGGAAGGGCCATCAACGATCGCTTGCGACGTGCCGCAACGCCGCCGGTTTAATTGCCTTCGGGCTCTACCGGGATAGTCGGGATGATTTGCTGCATTTCCGCATAGGTCCCTGTCGCTTCGTCACAGGCGCGGCGGTTGCCATCCTGGCATTCGGCGAGTTGCCTGTCATACTCTCGCTCGAGCTTGGCGAGCCGTTCTTCGCGCCGCCGGATTTCCCGACCCCGCTTTTCGTCTGCTTCGGACTGGCTCGTGGTAGCCAAATCGACCCCTTTGCTCGCCACCTTGACCGGAGCAGTAACGACATCGGCCACGGTACCCAGACAGCCCGCTAGCATCGATGCGCATATAGGGGCGGCAAAAATGGCAAGGCGGCGCATTGGAATTCCTTTCAATGCGCCGCCTAAACCATGAGGGATGATTCGTCGATTAATCAGCCATCGGCATTTTCGGGCGGCTGCGGCGCTTCCCGCGTATCGGCGGGCTGAGCTGCCGCACGGCAGCGCAACCTGCCTGAACCCATCGCCTGGACAGTGCAATCGGCGCTGCCTTCCACCGTCACGCTTCCGGATCCCATGATGTTGGCATCGACCTTGCCATCCGATGCGAACTCGGCATCACCAGAGCCGACGACAGAGATATTAGCCCGCTCGACCTGCAATCCTGCCATCTTGCTTGCGCCCGATCCGGCGATCGTTAGATCGAGGTTCTCGACAGCGCCGGACGCTTCGAACTCACCCGATCCGGCAATGGTGAGATCGAGCTTGGTCGCAGTGACCTTGGCCACCTTCGCACGGCCCGAACCGGCAATGGTTACCTCAGTCTCTCCGCTCAGCGAATCGGCCTCGATTTCGCCCGAGCCTGCCATGACGATGGAGTTGAGGCTCGGCATGGTGACCCTTACCGTGGCGCTACCGATCCTTTTGTCCGCATTCTTGTCTCGCATCACGCCTAGCGCACCATCGTCGAGCGTGAAGCGCAGCGCGTCGACTGCTTTCTGGTCACCCGAGACATCGATGTCGAGGCCCGGCCCTTCACTGACGACCACATTATCGGGCCCCGCCAGCACCAGCTTGGTGGGTGGTGCACCACTTGTGTCGAGCTCGGCGAGCGGCACGCCCTCGCTATCGCCTATTGTTATATTGCCATTGCATCCGGCGGGGAGGACGCCGGCAACCAATGCCGCCAGCGGAGCCACGCCCTTGAGAACCTTGTGAAGCATTTTTCTTCCTTCCTGCTCGACAATCCAGTTACCGTATTGGTGATATAATACAGCCATAGATCTACTTTAACCCAAAGCAAAGGGGCCACCCCTTGCGGAGCGGCCCCTTTGTCGAGTGCTAATAGCGCTTGGCCGATCAGGCTTCTTCGGTGTTCTCGTAATATTGCGGCGCATGTTCACGAAGAACGTCGAGAATCTTTTCGAGCGCTGTCGGCTCGTCGGTCTTCTCCATCGCAGCCAGTTCACGGGCGAGGCGGCTGGAGGCCGCCTCGAAGATCTGGCGCTCCGAATAGCTCTGCTCGGGCTGATCGTCGGGGCGGAAGAGGTCGCGCGTAACTTCGGCAATCAGCACGATCTCGCCCGAATTGATCTTCGCTTCATATTCCTGCGCGCGGCGGCTCCACATGGTGCGTTTGACCTTGGGCTTGCCCTTGAGCGTTTCCATCGCCTCTTTCAGGGTCTTGTCGCTCGACAGCTTGCGCATGCCGATCGATTCGACCTTGTTGACCGGAACGCGCAAGGTCATGCGCTCTTTCTCGAAGCGGAGGACATAGAGATCGAGCTGCATACCTGCGATTTCTTCGCTCTGCAGTTCGATGACACGGCCCACGCCGTGCTTGGGGTAGACAACATAATCGCCAACGTCGAAGGCGTCTGCCTTGCTCGCCATGCATCAATCCTTTCGTCGGGGCCGAGGGGGAAATCAGCGACACAAGAAGCTTTACCGCGTCTCACCTTCGATTACGCGGCGGCGGTCTTCCTGTATCGTTGCGGGGGTGTACGGCCCTTTCAATTCTCACATCTGCCCGGCGGCAACCGGTGCAGTTGTTGCGTTATATAGCACAACCTGGCGATTATTGCGAGTCTATGGCGAGACTGTCTTGCGGAGGCTCGTTCGAGCTCCCCTTCCCAGCTACAAATTTCGCCCCGGGCAGCAGTAACAACGAGCTGACTTACAGCCAGGTCGTCAGCACAGGACCGAGGATACTGGGGCGATCAGGGGAATATGTCTTCGTTGCCGGTCGCCCAAGCACGTTTGAAATCCGAAACTAAAGGATCAGCAATCAGTCGCCTTCGCCGGGCTCTGCGCTGAAGTACTTCTCGTACTTGTCTTCTTCGCCCTTATGCTCGTCGGCATCTTCCGGCGGAGCCTTGCTCTGAGTGATGTTGGGCCATTCGGCGCTGAACTTGGTGTTCAGCTCGAGCCATTTTTCGAGATTGTCTTCCGTATCGGGCAGGATTGCTTCGGCCGGACACTCGGGTTCGCACACGCCGCAATCGATACATTCGCTGGGGTTGATGACGAGCATATTGTCGCCTTCATAGAAGCAATCGACCGGGCAGACCTCGACGCAGTCGGTGTATTTGCATTTGATGCAGGCGTCGGTGACGACATAGGTCATGGGGTGTGGGTCCCTCGTGAGAATAATGTTGTTCGAGCGCTGCTATGGCTATTCATGCGCCGGGGTCAAGTTCCCGATAGCATTCCTGCGCTTCACGCGGTGGGCCACGCCGTTCGGGGAGGGTGACCACCTCCACCAGACGCACGCTGCCACCGATAGGCAGGGTGAGTACGTCCCCCGCTGCGATATCGCGACTGGCGCGCCGGACACGCTCGCCATTGCGGCGAATATGACCTTCTTCGATAAGCTTGCGAGCCGCGCTGCGGGTGCGCACGAAGCGCAGGAAGCAGAGCAGACGGTCGATCCGCAAGCTCAGCCTTGCTTCAACAGCTCGGCAAGGCCGGAAAAGGCGCTGCCTTCGCGCGGGGGCTGGGTGCGCGCAGGCTGCTGACGCTGCTTCCTGCGGTGGGATGGGCGCCACTCCCAACTGGCCGGGCGCGGCGGGCCGAAGGCATCCTCTGCCAGCGGCTTCGCACGCTGGACGCGGAACCCTGCCTGACCGAGCAGGCGTTCGGCGTTCTTTTCCTCAAGCCCGATCGAGATCGATAGCGAGAGATCGAGGCGGAATTTTCGGTTCTTGTCCACCTTGGCGCGGGCTTGATGCGCGGCGCGGAAGATTTTTTCCGCCAGATCGAGGCGGATGGCCTGGCTCCCGGCATGGCGATAACCGGAAGGCAGCTTCTTGACGCCGGGAATGACGGGCAGCATCGCCTCTTGCAGCGGCCTGCTGTCTATTCCCAAAGCGCTCAATAATTGGCGTGGTGCAGGTTTGAGCAGCATAGGCGCAAAGATGTCTAGCGCCCCGAATGTGACGCCGATCTTGCGCAAGAAAGGCCGCATGTCCTTTGGAAGGTGCTCGATACCGGCCTGCTCGCGCGTCACGAAGCCATGACCGGAGATAAGGTTGAGCAGTAGCGCACGGGCCTGGCTGCCGGCTTCGGGATTGGCTGACGCGATATGCATCCGGCGCAAAGGTTCGAGGGGCTCGAGCCTCTTGTCGAGCCATCCATCGATCGCTTCAAGCAGTGTTTTCCGCGCCTTTTCGGGCAAGGCGGAGATTTCACGCGAAGGCTCGAGTGCCGGCTTTACTTGCCCTTCGCGCGGCCGGAGCTTGGCAAGAACATGCCCCTTCCAGCGAATAGCGCCGCGCGATAGTTCGACGTCGGCCATATCCGAGGCGGCAAGCTCTTCGGCCCGTTCCCCGAGTATACGGGGCAGGCCTTTCTCGGATGCTGCCAGCAGCATCTTGCGATCGGCGTGGTTTGCGGCTGGGTCAACCTCGAAGCGGAAGCCTTCTACCTTGCCCATTGCTTCGTCCTCGACCAGCAGTGTGCCGTCTTCGGCGAGCGTTATCGGGAGCATGGAGGCGTCCTGTCCCAGCGATTTCATCAAGATTGCAGTCCTTCGGTTCACGAATCTTTCGGTCAGCCGCGCATGGAGCGCATCCGACAGCTTGGCCTCGACCCCGCGTGCACGCGACGCCATCTCGTCGCGCGCAAGCACCCAGTCGGGCCGCTGACAGATATAGGCCCAGCTGCGAATCGCGGCGATTCGCCCTTGCAGTGTATCGATATCGCCGCTGGAGTTGTCGAGTTCGGAGATGCGCGCAGCAACATAGTCGGCCCCGATATAGCCTTGCGACAGGTCTTGCCACAGCCGAGCGACGAAGCGGGCGTGGACGTCGGGGCCGCGTTGGCGGAAATCCGGCAAGGAACAGGTTTCCCAAAAGCGCCGCACCATGCCCGCCCCGCGGATGCTGGCGGCGAGGGGCTCTTCGGCAAGGCGCTTCAGTGTGGCGAGGTCGATCGCTTCGGGAGCGAGCCGTAGCGCTTCATGTTCGGGCGGACGTTCGAGATCGTCAATCAAGGTCGGAATATTGTCAAAACACGGCTCCGGCTGGCGCCAGAACAGTTTCGTGATCGGAGCGAAATGATGCTCCTCGATCGCATAAATCTCCTCATCGGTAAATTCGGGCGCGGGACCGGCCTTGCCGCCGCCACCGGCTAAGGTACCGAAAGTTCCATCTCGTTGGTGGCGCCCAGCTCGGCCGGCAATCTGTGCCATTTCAGCAGGATAGAGCCGCCTCATGCGAACGCCGTCGAACTTGGTCAATCCTGCGAAGGCGACATGATTGACGTCGAGGTTCAACCCCATACCTATGGCATCGGTGGCGACGATATAATCGACCTCACCATTCTGGAACAATTCGACTTGGCGATTGCGCGTTTCCGGTGAAAGTGCGCCCATCACAACCGCTGCCCCGCCCCGAAAGCGCCGCAACATTTCGGCAACCGCATAGACCTGCTCTGCGCTGAACGCCACGATGGCGCTCCGCGGAGGGAGCCGAGACAGTTTGCGCGGCCCGATATGGGTGAGGGTGGAGAAGCGCGGGCGTTCGGAAATTTCGGCACTCGGGATAAGCGCTTTGACCATAGGGGCTAGTGTCGCAGCGCCCAGAAGCATGGTTTCTTCCCGTCCTCGCGCATTCAGCAGCCTGTCCGTGAAAACATGCCCTCGCTCGCGGTCTGCGGAAAGCTGCGCTTCGTCCAGCGCCACGAAGGCGCGCTCGTTCGCCGTACGCGGCATGGCTTCGACCGTGCAGCACAGATAGCGCGCGCCTTCCGGCTCGACCCGCTGTTCTCCGGTGATCAGCGCGACCTGCTTTTCGCCCTTGATCGCCACGACCCGATCATAGACCTCGCGCGCCAGCAGGCGCAGCGGAAAGCCCATCGCCCCGCTCGAATGTGCGCATAGGCGTTCGATGGCGAGATGAGTCTTGCCGGTGTTGGTGGGTCCGAGGACCGCCTTGATCGAGGCGTCGTTCACTCGGCCATAGGTGGCAGCGCCGCTGCGCCGGTGCAACCGACCAACGCCATCGAACTCGATTTGTCGCAGTCAGGAATCGGCTTGTCGAAGGTTAATCGCATCTTTACTTTGATATTGCATGATTTCAGCGCATCGGGTCGATTGGATAGGGGACTTGCGCGTTTTCTTTGCGCCGAGGCCGCAAACGGAGGGTACGTCTTGGCCGAGCGCCAGAACGACGAACAGTTGCATTTTGCTTTGGCCGGTCCGGAATCCGCACATGCGGATTCCACGGCGGCGGGTGCGGGCGCTGGCAACAAGCATTCCGCATCGTTCTCCAGCCTGCGCGACAAGGTGTACCGCCACATAGAAGCCTTCGACATCGCGCCAGATCTCGGCGCCGACATCGGCTCTAAGCGCTGGTTTCGTGGATTGGGGACATTCGTTGGCTTATCCGTCGTGGCGCTTGCCTTCTGGCCCGATTTCGCGCCGCTGGAAGCGGCCTCGCCCCTGCCCAAGGATGCGTCCATCCGCAGCGAGTACCGCAGCCAGATGATCATGCCCCTCGGCCTCGGTGCCGATTCGGGGCGCAGGATGGGGCCGACCGATCTTGTCCGACCGCTCGCCGAGGCGCCAGAACGACCCCAGCTGGAGATGCTGGCTACACTTGGGCGAGGGGACAGCCTTGATCGAACCCTGCGCCGGGCCGGATTGGGGGGCGACGAAGCCGACCTCGTGACGTCATTGATCTCCAGCGCCGTGCCGCTCGAAGAGCTCGAGCCGGGCACGCAGATCGATATCACGCTCGGCCGCCGGCCCGAACCCGGCGCCACGCGCCCGCTCGAAAAACTGAGTTTTCGCGCGCGGTTCGATCTCGAACTTAAAGTCGATCGGCTGGATGAGACGGGTCCACTCAATCTCACCCGGCGGATTATTCGCGTGGACGAGACCCCGCTTCGCATCCGCGGCACAGTCGGGGACAGCCTTTATCGCTCCGCCCGTGCGGCGGGCGCACCGACCAGCGCCGTTCAGGCCTACCTCAAGGCGCTTGGCGAGCAGCTCGACGTTCAGCGCGACGTTCGCGCGACCGACACTTTCGACATCATCGTCGCCCACCGCCGCGCCGCGACCGGCGAACGCCAGGCGGGACAGCTGCTGTTCGCCGGGCTCGAACGGGGCTCGCGCGGAGCTGTGCAGCTGATGCGCTGGGGTAGCGAAGGCGATTTCTTCGATGCGGACGGCACCGGTGAAGAACGCGGCGGGCTGGTGGCACCCGTCCCGGGCCGGATGAGTTCGAGCTTCGGCATGCGCCGCCACCCGATCCTCGGTTACAGGCGCATGCATTCGGGCGTCGATTTCAAGGCCAGCTACGGTACGCCGATCGTCGCAGTGACCGACGGGCGCGTTACCGGTGCGGGGCGGATGGGCGGCTGCGGCAATGCGGTTCGCATCCGTCATGCAAATGGCGTCGACACCCGCTACTGCCACATGAGCCGGGTGGCGGTGAATCGCGGCGCCAGCGTACGTCGGGGCCAGGTGATCGGCTACGTCGGGTCCACCGGTCTCTCTACCGGACCCCACCTCCATTATGAAATGTATCGTGGCGGACGGGCCATCAATCCGGCATCGGTGAGCTTCGTCACACGCAAGCAGCTATCGGGAGCCGAGCTAGAGCGTTTTCGCTCGGCCCTGAGTGCGCTGCGCGATGTCGAGGAGGGCGCCGCGCTGGCAGATCTGGCCCCCACCGCCGACGAGGCCGCCTCGGAAGAGCCCGAGCGTGAGATCGACAAGCTCGACAGGCCTCGGCCCATCGGCTGATTGATAAGCTTTCCGCTTTGCGGCAAGGCTTCGCCGCATGACCGACGCCGCATATCCCGCCACGCGCCTCCGCCGCAGCCGAGCCCATGCCTGGAGCCGGGCGATGCACCGCGAAACCGTGCTGACTCCCGCCGACCTGATCTGGCCGCTTTTCGTTACCAGTGGTGCGGATGTGGAAGAGCCGGTCGACAGTCTCCCCGGGGTTTCGCGCTGGTCGATCGACGGTATTGCGAAGCGCGCGAAGGAAGCCGTGGAACTCGGCATTCCGTGTATAGCCTTGTTCCCCAATACTCCTCCGGAGAAGCGCAGCGAGAAGGGTGACGAGGCTTTCAACCCCGACAATCTGATGTGCCGCGCCATAAAGGCTGTACGCGACGCCTGCGGAAACGACATCGGCATCCTCACCGATGTCGCGCTCGATCCCTACACCAGCCATGGGCAGGATGGGTTGGTCGATGCGCAAGGCTATGTTCTCAATGATGAAACCGTCGCGGTCCTCGTCGACCAGGCGGTAAACCAGGCGGCGGCCGGCGCGGATATCATTGCCCCGTCGGACATGATGGATGGCCGCGTAAAAGCCATCCGCATGGCCTTGGAGATGGAGGGCCACCCCAATGTCCAGATCATGGCCTATTCCGCCAAATACGCTTCCGCCTTCTACGGCCCCTTCCGCGACGCCGTGGGTTCGGGAGGCCTGCTCAAGGGCGACAAGAAGAGCTATCAGATGGATCCCGCCAATGGTGATGAGGCCCTGCGAGAAATAGCACTCGATATCGCCGAGGGGGCCGATAGCGTGATGGTCAAGCCGGGGCTCGCCTATCTCGACGTGATCTGGCGCGCCAGGCAGCAATTCGGAGTGCCAGTCTTCGCCTATCAGGTGAGCGGCGAATATGCCCTGATCGAAGCAGGTGCGGCCGCTGGCGTGGCGGAGCGCGAGTCGCTGCTGATGGAAAAGCTGATCGCCTTCAAGCGCGCCGGATGCTCGGGCATCCTCACCTATCACGCGCCGGTTGCCGCGCGAGTCCTCAATGGCTGAATTTCGCTGCGAAACCGAACGGCTGATCCTGCGCCACTGGCGCGAAGAGGATTGGGACCCGTTCTGGCAGGCAACCAACACGCCTGCCGTCATGGAGTGGCTCGGCGGCATATGCGATGACGCCAAGCGTCAGGCAGTGCAGGAAAGAATCGCGTCCTATCAACGCGATTACGGACACACTTTCTGGGTGGTGGAACGCAAGGAAGATGGCCTCATCCTCGGCTTTTGCGGGCTCAAACGGTGCAACCAGCAGGGCGGTCCGCTTGGCGAAATGGAAGTCGGCTGGCGCTTGCGCGAAGATGCCTGGGGCCAGGGCTATGCCAAGGAGGCGGCGGTCGCCTCGCTCGAACTCGCCTTCGAACGTTTCGGGGCTGAGCGAGTAATTGCCCTGACGGTCCAGCCCAACATGGGAAGCTGGGGTCTCATGAAGCGGCTCGGCATGGAACGGCGCGAGGATCTCGATTTCGCCAACTCCGAATTCGGCGACGATACAATCATCGTCTATGCGATCGAGCGGGCAAAATGGCTGGGGCGTGATGGTTGACATTATCGCCGAAACCGATCGCCTGATCCTGCGCACCATCGACGAGGGTGACGCCGTGGAGCAGATGCGGCTGCTGAACACCCCCACGGTCATGGCTCGGCTTGGCGGACCGAAGGAATTGCACGAAATCGAAGCGAAGCACGCCAAGAGCATGCAGCTTTACGCGCAGCGCGGTTTCAGTTTCCTCTTCCTGATCGAAAAGGCCACCGGCGAAATGGTCGGCCATGCGGGGATAAAGCTGGTCGACAATCCCCACGCCCCGAATCAGGGAGAGCACGAGATCGGCTGGCTGGTGCGCGAAGACCGCTGGCGGCTTGGATACGCCGAAGAGGCGATCCGCGCTGTGATCGACTGGGCGTTCGGCCGTGTCGGAGCGCCCCATGTCGTGGCGCTCACCAGCAAGGCGAATGTGCCAAGCTGGAAGCTGATGGAAAAACTCGGCATGGTGCGCCGCGAAGACCTGGATTTCGAAGACCCGGACTATCCGCAGGAGGACAATCCGGTCATCCAGTACTCGCTCACGCAAGAGCAATGGGAGAGCCATTCATGACGAGCCGCCCCGGTGTGAACATCGTCCCCATCCACGGCAAGACGCCGAAAATCCACGAAAGCGCCTTCATCGCGCCCGGCTGCACCATCGTCGGCGATGTCACGATCGGTGCGGAAAGCTCCATCTGGTACAATTGCGTGCTGCGGGCCGACGTCAGCCGCATAGTGATTGGCGAGCGGACCAATGTTCAGGACGGTAGCGTACTCCACTGCGATCCGCCGCGCCCGGGCGATCCGGAAGGCAGCCCGCTCCTGATCGGAGACGATGTGTTGATCGGTCACATGGCGATGATCCACGGCTGCGTGATCCAGGATCGCGGCTTCGTCGGTCTCGGCGCAATCGCTATGAACAAGGCGGTGATCGGTAGTGACGCCATGCTGGCGGCGGGCGCCATGCTTACGGAAGGCAAGGTGATGGGCGAACGCGAGCTTTGGGGCGGCCGTCCAGCCCGCAAGATGCGCGATCTCGACGATGCCGCCGTAGCGGGCATGCGCATGGGTGTGGCCCATTACGCGGAAAACGCGAAGCACCACTCCGCAGCGGTGAACGAGGCGCTGGGCTGATCAGCCCGCGATCAGGGCACGCAGGGCTTCGATCCGGTCCGCTTCGTGCGGCGGTTTGTCCCAGCGTATCCGGTGAATACGCGGGAATCGCATGGCGAGGCCGGACTTGTGCCGCTTGCTCTCGTGAACGCTGTCGAATGCAACTTCGAAGACAAGGCTCTTGTCGGTTTCACGCACCGGGCCGAAGCGGTTGACCGTATTGCTCCGCACATGGCGGTCGAGTTTCTTCAATTCCTCATCGGTAAAGCCCGAATAGGCCTTGCCCACCGGCAGCAGGTCTGCACCCTGATCGGGATCGCCATCCCAGCAGCCGAAGGTGTAATCGGAAAAGAAGCTCGATCGTTTGCCGCTCCCCCGCTGTGCATACATCAGTACGCAATCGACCAGCAGCGGATCGCGCTTCCATTTGTACCAGTATCCGACGCGCCGCCCGGCGATATAGGGGCTGTCCCTGCGCTTGAGCATCAGCCCTTCGATGGCGTCATCGCGGCTGCCCTCGCGAATCTTCGAAAGATGTTCGAAATCAGTAGCTTCGACCACGGAGCTGATATCGAAATGCGAATCGGGAAGGCGTGACGCCAGCGCCTCGAGCTGTCCGCGCCGCTCGGTCCAAGGGCGGGGACGCATATCTTCCCCTTCGAGCAAGAGCACATCGTAAAGCCTTATGAATGCGGGATAATCATTCAGCATCTTATTCGAAACGGTCTTGCGTCCGAGCCGCTGCTGGAGCGCGTTGAAACTTGCTGCCCCGCCTGCCTCTCCGCCCTGGGTGTTGCCGCGTACCAGCAACTCGCCATCGACCACCGCATTCATGGGAAGAATGCCGAGAAATTCCGGAAAGGTCGCCGAAATATCGTCCCCGGACCGCGAAAACAGCCGCGTTTCACCGCCCGCGCGGACCAGTTGCACCCTGATCCCGTCCCATTTCCATTCCGCGGCGTAGTCGGCCAGATCGACCACTGCTTCTTCCAGCGGATGCGCCAGCATGAAGGGTCGGAAGGTAGGGAGATTCTCGATATCGGGCGGAGCATCGCCCCCGGCAGCCCAGGCGAAGAGTTCGGCATAGGGCGGTGCAAGGCCGTGCCAGTATTCCTCCACCTCATCCACCGAGACTTCGAAAGCCTGTGCGAAGGCAGTCTTGGCGAGCCGGGAGGAAACCCCGATCCGCATACCTCCCGTGGCGAACTTGAGCAGGGCGTAACGTCCGGAGGAATCGAGCCGGTCCAGCAGCTTAGGCAGTTCTGTTACGACCGTCTTGCGGTTCATTGCAGTGAGAATCTCCACCGCTTCGCTAACGGAAGGCGGGGCAGGCGGCGTATCCGGTGCGGGCCAGAGCAGGCTTGCCGTCTCGGCAGTGTCTCCCACGAAATCGCGGCTCAGCGTCCACAGCACCGGATCGACGCGTTCCTTGAGCAAGTTGCGGATTGTCGAGCTTTTAACCGCAGGAAAATCGAGCCCGTCCGATAGCGCCGCCAAGGCCCAGCCCCGGTCGGGATCGGGTGTTGCACGGAGATATTCGGAGATGAGCCGAAGCTTCTCGTTCCGGCTGCGCGTGTAGACCAGCGCATCGATCAGGGCGGCGAATTCTTCCACCGCTAGTCGTCCTCGTCTTCATAGCCGACAAGGGCCAGGGCCCGGGCACGGCGCTGGTGAAGCTGACACCAGCGCAGCAGCGCATCCTCGCGCCCGTGGGTGATCCAGTTCTCCTGCGCATCGACCTCCTTGATCGTGCGGGTCAACTCGCCCCAGTCGGCATGGTCGGAGATCACCAGCGGCAGCTCGACGTTACGCTGGCGGGCACGTTGCCGCACGCGCATCCACCCGCTCGCCATGGCGGTGACCGGATCGGGGAGACGCCGACTCCAGCGGTCGTTGAGCGCGCTTGGCGGGCAGATCACGATATGCCCGCGGATATCCTCCTTGGAATAGTCCATCACCAGACGCAGCTCGCCCAGGTCGACACCGTGCTCTTCGTAAAGGCGGCACATCTTCTCCATTGCGCCGTGGAGATAGATCGGCTGGGTGTGGCCCGCCGCGCGCAATTCGGCGATTACGCGCTGCGCCTTGCCCAGAGCATAAGCGCCGAGCAGAACGCACCGGTCTGGATGGGCGGCGAGCCGATCCAGCAGCTTCGTCATCTCCTCCTCGATCGGAGGGTGGCAAAATACCGGAAGGCCGAAGGTCGCCTCGGTGATAAAAATATCGCAGGCGGTCACTTCGAAGGGCGGGCAGGTGGGATCGGCGCGGCGCTTGTAATCACCGGTAACGATCACGCGCTCGCCAGCATGTTCGAGCAGGATCTGCGCGCTGCCGAGAACATGGCCCGCCGGAATATATGTCGCATCTACGCCGCCCTTGAGCCGGATTGTCTCGCCATATTCGACAGGCGTTGCGCCTGCGCGGGTATTGTAGCGCAGGTCCATGATCGCGAGAGTTGCGGATGTCGCGACCGTCCGGCCGTGGCCTCCGCGCGCATGATCGGCATGACCATGCGTCACCAGCGCCTGGCCCACGGCGCGGGAGGGATCGATCCAGCAATCGGCGGGCTCGATATAGATCCCATGCGGTTCGGGTTTGATCCAGGAGAAGGGCGCGGCCATTGCTATGTGAAGTGTAAAAGCCCGCCGTGCGTTCCCGCCATCTCGAAGGGACGTCTACTGTTTCTGTGCGCTGAACCGCTCGATCAAGCGCTTGATTGACAACTTCTGTCCAGACGCCAGCAGGCTAGCCCGGAAGAGGCGACCGAGGAATACCAGCTCCAGCGCAATGGCGGCCGCGAGCAGGATGCCGGTCCCGACCAGCACCCAGGTCTCGATTCCCATACCCAATCGAGCCAGTACAGCGAAGGGTGTCCATAGCGGCACCCAGGTAAGAACCTGTACAAGCAGCCCTTCCTTGCCTGCCAGAATGGCCTGCAACAGAAAGGTGATCGGGAGCAGGATCGCGAGCAATACCGGCATGAGGTAACCCTGCGCTTCGCTCATCGAATCCACCATTGCGCCGATCGCGACGAAAATGGCCGAAATCAGGATATATCCGGCGATGAAAAAATAGAGGATCGCAAGGATTATACCGGGTGAAGATACCGGCTCGAGCGCGGGCCGGATCATATCCGCGATCACGCCCTGCGTGGCGTAAGCTGCAATGCCGGCACAGCCTGCCCAGACGGCGATCATCAGCAGACCCACGCTGAGGCCGCCGAGGAGCTTGCCGTACATCAGCTCTTCGGGTCGGATGCAGGCGAGCAGTGATTCCAGGAGCTTGTTCGAGCGTTCTTCCACCGATCCCTGCAACATCCAGCTTCCAGAGAGCATCAGGCTCATCATCAGGATATAGGCGAGTGCCAGCGGGACTATCGAACGCACCAGCAGCGCCTCGCGCGCGCCGTCCCCCGGTGGCGGAGTGGTGACTTCGATCGCTGGAGCCGCCGCCTGGATCGCTGCGGCTTCCGCACTGGAAATTCCGCGTTCGGCAAGCAGGCGTGTGCGCAAGTCACCGGTAAGGGTTTCCTGCAGGGCAGTAACGAAGCTCGAGCGCGGCTGGTTGGCCGAATAGAGCCCGATCCTCGGATCGGCGGGATAATTCTCACCGACCCGCACGATCACTTCGGGCGCGTCCTCTGCGTCGCTGTCGAACAAGGTCTGCGCTGCGTCGGCGAAGGCTTCACCATCTTGGCCGATGAGTTCGTCCGGAACGGGAAGGAAGGTATATTCGCGAGCATCTGGTTCGAATTCGGGGACACCTTCGGGTCGCACCGCATCGATACTTTTCAGCGCAGCTTCGACTCCGCCAATAGCCCGGAATGCGTCGATATCGGCGGCGGTGTACCACCGGTCGTGCTGTGTCCAGGGTGCAGCCGGATCGGCGCTTTCGAGTTCGTAGCGCTGGACATAGCGAGACAGGCTACGAAGGACATCGCGGTCGTGATCTTCGGCAAAACGGGCTTCGAGCGCTGCAGCTGCTGCACCGCCGGAGCGATCCACCACCACCACCCGGGTCGGCTCGTTATCGTCGAGCGATTCCCCCAGGATAGGGCCGAGTGCAAGCGCGAGAGGCAGGATCAACAGCGTCAGCCAGAAGCTCTTCATTGCCAGAATCTGGCGAATCTCGCGGCGGGCAACGAGGAGAATATTGTTCATCATTGCTCCACGCCCTCACCGCCCACAAGCTCGACGAAGACATCGTGGAGACTCGCATGGCGTTCATCCCAGCGACGCAGACCTATGCCGTTCGCCGTGCAATGTTCTAGCACGCTTCCCGGCGCGACGCCCGGATCGAGCTTTACGTCCCATTCCTGCCAGCCATCGTAGGTCGTGCCATTAGGGCGGGCTGAGGCAACGCCTGGGATGGTGCTGGGATCATGTCTGGATACGGCGATAAGACTTACGGGCAATTGCGCGCGGGCTTGCTCCAGCGTGCCTTCGAAACGTTTACGTCCCTTGCGCAGCAAGAGCAGCCGGTCGCAAAGGCGTTCGGCGTGCTGCATGACATGAGTGGAAAATATTACGGCGGCACCGCGCTCGGATGCGCGAAGGATCTCGTTTTCGAGCAAACCCTGGTTGACCGGATCCAGCCCGGAAAACGGTTCATCGAGCATCAGCAACTCGGGATCGTTGACCAGCGAAGTGGCCAGTTGAACCTTTTGCGCCATCCCCTTCGACATGTCGCCGATGTCGCTCTTGGCCCGATCGGCCAGATCGAAGCGCTCAAGCAATTCCATCCCGCGCGACTTTGCCAGTCCGAAGTTCATTCCCTTGAGCCGGCCGAAGTAGACAATGGTATCGATCGCACTCATGCCCGAATAGAGACCGCGTTCTTCCGGCAGGAAGCCGATTGCACCCGCCTGCCGCCGATCAGGCGCACCGCCAAGAACGGATATGGTGCCCGAAGTCGGACGGATGATGTCGAGCACCATTCTCAGCGTCGTCGTCTTGCCCGCGCCGTTCCCGCCGAGAAAGCCGAAGATTTCGCCAGGTGCGACCGAAAAAGACAGATCGTCCACGGCCAGTATATCGTCGAAGCGTTTGACGAGATTGGATACTTCCAGAATTGCCATGAAATTCCCCGGCCCGGCAGAGCGTTGAAACTATGGCCTGATCTACAAGGGGGCAAGGCATAGACCGACGAGAATGCAAAAGGGGCCGACTTGCGTCGACCCCTCTCGAATTCTAGCCTCGCGAACTTCAGCTTTCACCTTCGCTTGCATCCTTGCCTTCGCTGGCGTCGGCCTCGGGCTTTTTCGGAGACACTTTCTTTTTTGACGCCGGCTTCTTCTTGGGCTTCGGTTTGGCCTTGGGAGGGGAAGGGGTGAGTTCGAAAGAAGGTTTTCCGTCCTTCATCGTCACCGCAACCTCACCCCCATCGGCCAGCTTGCCGAACAGCAATTCCTCGGCCAGCGGCTGTTTGATCTTTTCCTGGATGAGACGGCCCATCGGACGCGCACCATAGAGCCTGTCATAGCCTTTGTCGGCCAGCCAGGCGCGGCTTTCCTTGTCAAACTGGATGTCGACATTCTGTTCGGCCAGCTGCAATTCGAGCTGGAGGATGAACTTGTCGACCACCCGGGCGACGGTGGACTTTCCGAGATAGGCGAACGGCACGATCGCATCGAGACGGTTGCGGAACTCCGGCGTGAACATGCGCTTCACGGCTTCCTCGCTCGCATCTTCCTTCGACACGTCGCCGAAGCCGATACCCTGCTTGGCCATGTCGGACGCGCCGGCATTGGTGGTCATGATCAGCACCACGTTCCGAAAATCCACCGTTTTGCCGTGATGGTCGGTCAGACGTCCGTTATCCATTACCTGCAACAGGATGTTGAACAGGTCCGGATGCGCCTTTTCGATTTCGTCGAGCAGCAGCACGCAATGCGGGTTCTGGTCGATCGCATCGGTCAGCAAGCCGCCCTGATCGTATCCGACATAGCCGGGAGGCGCACCGATCAGGCGCGAGACGCTGTGGCGCTCCATATATTCGGACATGTCGAAGCGCTTGAGCTCGATCCCCATGATCGAGGCGAGCTGGCGGGCGACTTCGGTCTTGCCGACGCCGGTGGGCCCGCTGAACAGGAATGAGCCGATGGGTTTGTCCGGATCGCGAAGGCCAGCGCGGCTGAGCTTCATCGCGGTCGAAAGCTTGTCGACGGCGGCATCCTGTCCGAAAACGACATGCTTCAGGTCACGATCGAGATTCTGGAGTGCCTTCTTGTCGTCGCTCGACACCGATTTGGGCGGAATGCGCGCCATGGTGGCGATTACCGCTTCGATCTCCTTCGAGGTAATCTTCTTCTTGCGGCGGCTTGGCGGGACCAGCATCTGCATCGCGCCAACCTCATCGATCACGTCGATCGCTTTGTCTGGCAGCTTGCGGTCGTTGATATAGCGCGCCGACAGTTCGACCGCGGTTTTGAGCGCATCAGGCGTGTACTTGACCTTGTGATGCTCTTCGAAGGCGCTGCGCAGACCCTTCAGAATGGCAACCGTGTCCTCGATCGTCGGTTCGTTGACGTCGATTTTCTGGAAACGGCGCAGCAGGGCGCGGTCCTTCTCGAAGTGGTTGCGGAATTCCTTGTAGGTGGTCGATCCGATGCAGCGGATGCTGCCGGAAGAGAGCGCCGGCTTGAGCAGGTTCGAGGCGTCCATCGCCCCGCCGCTGGTCGCGCCTGCCCCGATCACCGTATGTATTTCATCGATGAAAAGAACGGCGTCGGGCATGCCTTCGAGTTCGTTCACGACCTGCTTGAGACGCTCCTCGAAATCGCCGCGATAACGCGTCCCGGCGAGCAGTGCACCCATATCCAGCGAGTAGATGACGGCGTCTTCGAGCACTTCGGGGACGTCGCCTTCGACAATCTTGCGCGCAAGGCCTTCCGCAATCGCGGTCTTTCCGACGCCCGGATCGCCGACATAAAGCGGGTTGTTCTTGGAGCGGCGGCACAGGATCTGCACAGTGCGATCCACCTCGGGTCCTCGACCGATCAAGGGATCGACCTTGCCGTCCTCCGCCTTCTGGTTGAGATTGACGGTAAACTGGTCGAGCGCGGTTTCCTTCTTGTCGCCCGGTTTGCCGCTTTCGGCACCCGGCTCGCTGGCCTGTTCTTCGTCCGCCCCTTGCGGCGGCTTGCTGTCGACCTGCTTTCCGCCCTTGCCAATGCCATGGCTGATGTAGCTCACAGCATCGAGACGGCTCATATCCTGCTGCTGCAGGAAATAGACAGCATAGCTGTCACGTTCCGAAAACAGCGCCACCAGCACATTGGCGCCGGTGACGGTATCCTTGCCGGATGACTGGACATGCAGGATGGCGCGCTGGATCACGCGCTGAAACCCCGCAGTTGGCTGCGGATCTGCCCCTTCCTCGCTCTTGAGCGACTGGTATTCCTGCTCGAGATACTGTTTTACGACCGCCGCCAGCTCATCGGTATCGACACCGCATGCAGCCATGACCTGTGCAGCGTCCTCGTCGCCGATCAGCGAAAGCAGCAGGTGTTCCAGCGTGGCGTATTCGTGACGCCGCTCGGCCGCATCAGTAAGCGCGGCGTGGAGGGTCTTTTCGAGGTTGGCGGCAAAACTGGGCATCAGGTTTCTGCTTTCCAAAGGACTCGCAGCATTGCGAAGTAGAGACAGGCTACCGTTCGAAGGTTAGCCAAAGCTGTATGTTCCGAAGATATGGTGGCGAAACGGCAGGTTTGAAGGTCCCGCACTGTTGCTACTCTTTTCGCCCGAACAGGGATTCGGCAGCGTCCCGATGTGCCACGGCCTTGAGGCGGTGCGATTCCACTCGGGCAATCTCGGTCTCGAGCAATTCGATCCGTTCCTGAAGCTCGTCCTGAGAATAGGGGCCGAGATCTTCGCTTGCGAGCTTGCTCGCTGCATCGCCTCTAAGCCTGGGACGATCATCGTCTTCCATGGGCAATACAATCCACCGCTCTCCGGTTGCTGTCAACAATTCCCCACGGTAATGCACCGTTCGATTGACTATGGCGTCAGGCTATAGGGGGGCACTTTTGGCAACTGACTTACCTTCGACCATGACTGCAATGGGTTATGATAATCCAGGCGGCCCCGATGTTTTCCGCCCGGAAGAACTCGCCGTGCCTGAGCCGGGCGAGGGTCAGGTCCTGATCGAAGTCAGCCATGCGGGGGTGAACCGGCCCGACGTGATCCAGCGGCAGGGCTTCTATCCCCCTCCGCCGGGTGCTTCGCCAATTCCCGGCCTCGAGGTATCCGGAAAGATAGTTGCCATCGGGCAGGGCGTCACGCCTGAAATGCTCAATCGCCGCGTCTGCGCGCTGGTCAGCGGGGGCGGCTATGCCGAATATTGCCTGGCCCATGCCGCACATTGCCTGTCGGTGCCGAGGCATATGGACATGGCAAGCGCCGCAGCAATCCCCGAAACGCTCTTCACGGTATGGCACAATGTCTTCGAGCGCGGCTGGGCGCGGGAAGGGGAGACGCTGCTCGTGCATGGCGGCACATCCGGCATCGGCACGATGGCAATCCAGCTTGCCAAGGCTTTCGATCTCAAGGTCGTAGCAACGGCCGGCTCGGACGAAAAATGCAACGCGGCACGTGAGTTCGGGGCGGACCTTGCGATCAATTACAAGAGCGGGGATTTCGTCGAGAAGGTCAACGCTTTCACGGACAACAAAGGGGCTGACGTCATCCTTGACATGGTGTCGGGCGATTACGTCCAGCGCAATCTCGATTGTCTTGCCGTCGATGGACGCCACGTAACCATCGCCGTGCTTGGTGGATTGAAGGCCGAAATCAACATGGCCAAGCTGATGAGCAAGCGGCAGACGCTTACCGGTTCGACCCTGCGGCCGCGTTCGGACGAATTCAAGGCTCTACTAGCCGACGAAATCCATGCCCACGCCTGGCCGTTGTTCGAGGACAGGACGATCGCGCCGATCATGGACGAGATCTTCCCGCTTGCTGAGGTCGCGGCCGCCCATACGCGTATGGAAGGCGGCGATCACATAGGCAAGATCGTGCTCGAAGTGCGTGCGGAGGAGTGACGCCAAACGGTAGCAAAGTCTTCGTTCCGTAAAGGAAACGAGAATCCCCTGTAACATTTCGCTGCCATGGATTTCCCGAATGTAGCTTCGGGGGATGAACCGTGACCGAACTGCCCAGAAACCTTTCCGACTTTACCAATGTCGCGGGCTTTCCGCCAATACAGCCATCGGTGCCGGAGCGTACAGTGGGTGAGCGGCGCAAATATCGCACTATCTGGATCAGCGATGTCCACTTGGGTACGAAGGGCTGCAATGCCGAACTGCTGATCGACTTTCTCGACCATACCGACAGCGAGACGATGTACCTCGTCGGCGATATCATCGACGGCTGGCGGCTCAAGAAGAAGTTCTACTGGCCGCCTGAGCACAACGACATCGTCTGGCGCATCCTGAAGCGGGCACGGCGCGGGACGCGGATCGTCTATATTCCGGGCAATCACGACGAGATGGTGCGGCCCTTCTCCGGCATGAACTTCGGCGGTGTCGAGATTCGCCGGGCCGCCTTCCACGATACGGCTGACGGGCGCCGGTTGATGGTGCTGCATGGCGATGAATTCGACACTATCATGCTTGCCCATCGCTGGCTCGCCTTCGTCGGCGACGCCCTATATCATGCCATGATGAGGTTGAACGGCTGGGTGGCCAGCGTGCGCAAGCTGCTCGGCCTTCCTTACTGGTCGATCAGCAAGGCGGCAAAACACAAGGTCAAGAACGCGGTCGAATTTATCTCGAAATATGAAGAGGTTGTTGCCCGTGCCGCCGGCGAGCGGGGCGTCGATGGCGTGGTGTGTGGCCACATCCATACCGCCGAAATTCGGGAGTTCATGCACGAAGGCAAATCGGTTTCCTATTACAACGATGGAGATTGGGTGGAGGGATGCAACGCTCTGGTCGAACATTTCGACGGCACGATGGAACTGCTCCACTGGCCCGAAGAGGTCGCTCGTCGCGAAATCTCGCCCGCTGGTGCAGAGCTGGAAGCCGCGTGAACTTGCCCCACGGGGGTACTGCTCCACTGCGTGCCGTCACGGAGGCGCCTCAGCGCATCGCAATAGTGACCGACGCATGGCTCCCGCAAATGAATGGTGTCGTGCGGACCCTTACGACAACCTGCGGCATGTTGCGCGAGCAAGGTCACGAGGTGATGGTGGTCTCGCCCGATCAGTTCGCCTCTATTCCATGCCCGACCTATCCCGAAATTCGGCTGGCATTAAGTCCGCCGGGCGCCATCGCCCGCAAACTCCGTGAATTTGGGCCGGGCGCGATCCACATTGCTACCGAAGGTCCGCTGGGGATGGCGGCACGGCGCTATTGCGCACGAAGCGGCATGCCGTTCACCACTGCCTATCACACGCAATTTCCCGAATATATTGCCCGTCGCACACATCTGCCTGCACGCTGGTTCTGGCGCTATATCGAATGGTTCCACGCACCGGCTCGGCGAGTATTGGTCGCGACCGAAAGCATTCGGGAGGAATTGCGTCGCCATGGCCTCGGCAAGCTACACCACTGGACGCGCGGAGTGGATCTCGCCTGTTTCGATCCCGGAGCGCCGCCGCCGCCCGAATTCGAGGACATGCCGCGCCCGATCCAGCTATATGTCGGGCGCGTTTCGGTCGAAAAGAATATAGAGGCCTTCCTAGAAGCCCGGCATCCGGGTACCAAGGTCGTGGTCGGTGACGGCCCGGCGCTGGAGCGGTTATGCCGTCGTTATCCCGAAGTGCACTTCCTTGGTCGCAAGTCGGGGCGCGAGCTGGCAGGATATTACGCCGGGGCCGATGTTTTCGTTTTCCCGAGCCGGACGGATACCTTCGGTCTCGTGATGATCGAGGCACTTGCCTGTGGCACGCCCGTGGCGGCCTATCCCGTTGCGGGACCGCGGGATATCGTTACCGACGAAGTCGGAGCATTGTCAGAGGACCTAGACCGGGCGATCGATGCCGCGCTCTATTGCGACTCCGTAACCTGTTCAGGCTATGGCGCGCAGTTCAGCTGGGAGGCGGCAACGGCCCAATTTCTCTCCGGACTCGCAGCGCTCGATGGAGAAGTACTCCCGGTTTGATCCTTGCCGCAGCGTGAAAATGTCTCTGGCTCCAAGCTGCTTGCCGAATCCTGCTCCGTCGCCTACATGTGGCACGCAACGGCCGCTCCGCGAGGGGCGGCCCTTCTATTTCCGGACTTCACACAAAGGCATTTTCATGGCCGACCAACCCACCCCTCTGATGCCGCATGCGACTGCCACCTGGCTGGTCGACAATACGGGGCTTTCCTTCGAACAGATCGCCGAATTCTGCGGCCTGCACATTCTCGAGGTCCAGGCCATGGCCGATGATCTGGCGGGTAGCAAATATACCGGGCGCGACCCCCTCCATTCGGGCGAATTGACGCAAGAAGAAATCGAGAAGGGCCAGCGGGACCCCGAATACCGGCTCAAGATGCAACGTGCGCCGGTCGCGGTAAGCCGCACGAAGGGCCCACGCTATACGCCGGTGTCCAAGAGGCAGGACAAGCCCGACGGCATTGCCTGGCTGCTGCGCAATCATCCGGAGGTTTCGGACGCGCAGATTTCGAAGCTCATCGGGACGACGCGAAACACGATCACCGCGATTCGCGAGCGTAGCCACTGGAACATCCAGAACATCCAGCCCAAGGACCCGGTGACTCTCGGCCTGTGTTCGCAGCGCGAACTCGATGCGGTCGTCGCCAAGGCAGCGAAGAAGGCCGGTATCGAGGATGAGACTATCCCCGTACAGGCCGGTGGCGGCAGCGATCGTGAAAAACTGATCGAGGAACTGCGCGCCGAACGCGATGCGAACGAAAAGGCTGCGACGGAAGCCGCGCAGGAAGCCGAGGCCGAAGCCTGGCTGACGGCTAAGCGCGCACAAGAGGCCGAAGAGGGTACTTCCGAAGCTTGAGCAACGAAATTGACTGGTAATAGGGCGGGGAAGCAGGTGCTTTCGCGCCCTTTTTGCTTGCGTTTATACCTCTTTTCTCCATGCTATTGACATGGATGTAAATAGTTATCCCTACCACCATCCCACGCCCTGGGACACGCAGTTCCAGGTGGCCAGCCTCCCCGATCTTTTTGGCCGGACGGCGGAGAAGACACCTGACGCAGCATTTCTGCATTTCCTGGGGCGCAGCTACAGCTATCGAGATATCCAGCTGGAAGCACAGCGCTTCGCCGCAGGCCTGATGGCGAGGGGGATCGAGCCCGGCGACCGGGTCGGTCTCTTCCTGCCCAATGTCCCGATTTATGCTTCCGCTTATTATGGTGCGATGATGGCGGGCGCCGTGGTCGTGAACTTCTCCCCCCTCTACACGGTGGAGGAGCTTGCCTGGCAGGTCGAGGATTCGGGCACGCGTCTGCTCGTCACGCTCGACGTCCCGGAACTTTACACGAATGCCGCCAGCGTGCTCGAAGCCTCGGGCTTGGAAACGCTTGTCGTCGGGTCGCTGGCCGCGATGCTACGTTGGTATAAGGGACTGGCGCTGAAGGTGCTCGGCCGCAGCAAGATCGCCAAGGTGAAATACTCAAGCAGCGTAGTGGCGTGGAGCGATGTGCTCACGAACTCAGAAACCGCTTCCTTCCCATCCATCGATGCGGAGCAGGACATTGCCCTGCTCCAATATACGGGCGGCACCACCGGGCGCCCCAAGGGCGCGATGCTGGGCCATTCCCAGCTGGCGATCAATGCCCAGCAGGTAGCCGGGCTCAACCCATACGGGGATCCGGCTAGCGAAATCTTCATGGGAGCACTGCCGTTCTTCCATGTTTTCGCCAATACTGCGCTGCTTAACCACGCGATGGTAACCGGCGCGTCCATCGCCATGGTGCCCCGTTTCGACGCGGCGCAAGTTCTGGATACGATCGAGAGATACAGAGCCACCGGCTTTCCCGGGGTGCCGACCATGTTTCAGGCGCTGCTGGACCATCCGAAGCTGGCCAAGGCCGACGTGTCATCTCTGAAGGTCTGCATCTCGGGCGGTGCGCCAATGCCTGCGCCCGTGCACGATCGTTTCGAAGAGGTAACGGGCATCCGTATCGTCGAGGGATACGGGCTCACTGAAAGTTCGGGGGTCGTCTCCGCCAATCCTTACGAGGGAGTGCGCAAGAAGGGGACGATCGGACAGGTCGTCATGGGCACGGAGATACTTCTGCTCGACAAGGAGGACCCGAACAAGCTGGCTCCGGAAGGCCAGCCCGGTGAACTCGCGGTTCATGGCCCCCAGATCATGCGCGGCTACTGGAACCGGCCCGACACCCATGGCGAGACCTTTGTGGAGCGTGACGGCAAGCGCTGGTTACGCACCGGCGATGTTGCCACCATGGATGAAGACGGGTTTCTCGAAATAGTCGACCGGATCAAGGATATGATTGCGGTAGGCGGCTTCAAGGTGTTTCCGAGCCAGGTCGAGAGTGTCCTGCTCGAGCACGAAGCCGTCAAGGAAGTCCTCGTCATCGGTCGGCCTGATCCGTATCGCGGCGAATCTCCCTACGCCTATGTCGTCCTCCAGCCCGACGCCGAGATTTCGGCCGAGAAGTTGCGTGCCTGGCTCAATGCCCGCGTCGGCAAGCACGAGCGGGTGGAACAGGTCGTCTTGCGCGAGGATTTGCCTAAGACGATGATCGGGAAGCTGGATCGCAAGGCTCTGCGCGCCGAAGTGGCGGCTGAAACGGCTCCGGGATGAGAGAAGGCCGCCCCCGCATGGCGGGAGCGGCCTTCATCCTCTCAACTCGAATGTGATCAGTTCGCCAGTTGCAGCTCCGGCTTGGCATTGCCTTCCGCTCTCGGAGCGGTAGCAGAGGGCGCATTCCTTTTCGGATCGCGATGTGCGAAGCGGCCTTCGACCTGCGCGCCTTGCTCTATGGTCAGCGCGTCGTAGAAGACGTCGCCGGTGATCTTCGCGCTCTTGAGGATCACAAGTTCGCGAGCGGTAATCGAACCTTCGACGGTGCCGGCAAGGCGGGCGCTCTCGGCCTCTACTGCACCGATTACCTTGCTGGTCTCACCCTGCACGAGATTGGTGGAGGCGATATCACCTTCGACATTGCCGTCGATATGGAGATCGGCAGAGGCCTTGATATCGCCCTTGATAGTGAGATCCGAACCGAGGACGGAAAATGTCGAGTTATTCTTGGAAGCCATGGGGGCGCTGCGTCCTGGGTTATTGACCGTTGGCGGCGAGCTTTGGGTCTCGGCGGATTTCTTCGAGAACATTGGGGGCTGTCTCCAGGAATGTGCGGGGATTGACGGCCCGTCCGTTGATGCGGACCTCGAAATGAAGGTGCGGGCCCGTGGATCGACCGGTGCTGCCGATCGCGCCGATGACCTTGCCGGCGATGACAGTATCTCCGACCTTGGCGTCGAAACGCGACATGTGAGCGTAACGGGTCATGAGCCCATTGCCGTGAGTGATCTCAACGGTTTTGCCATAGCCGCCCTTCCAGCCTACAAAACTGACGCGGCCCTTGGAGGCGGCGAAAATCGGTGTGCCCGTTTTCCCGCGGAAGTCGAGACCCGTGTGCATGGCCGGACGACGGTTGAACGGATCACGGCGGTAACCGAACCCGCTGGAGATCATGTTGCGGTTCGCAGGAGCGAATTGCGGGACGCCCTCGAGCGCATTTTCGAGCGCTGTCATGCGCGCCATAGACAGACCGAGGCGTTCGAAACGTGGATCGATGTTGCCTTCGCTGTCTGTCGACAGACCTTCGAGAGGACCACCCATCGCCTGGCGTTCGGACTGACGAATGACCGCATCGGGATTGAGCTCGAATTTCTCGAGCCGGGCGGCGGCCCGCTTTGCGCGCCAATCTGCATAGCGGGTAAGCCCTTCCACGAGTGCAAGCTGGCGTGCTTCGATACGTGCGAGTTCGGCGGCCTGGGGAAACGCGGCGCTGACCTTTTCGACCGTAGCGGCAGTCTCACCGCTCGAATCGCTGACGCGTGTATCGACTTTCATGTCAGCGGGAAGGAGTTCTGCAACGCCTTCGATAAATTCCATGCGACGATTGAGATCCTCGCTCACGTCCTCAAGATTGTCACCGTAAGCGGCGAGGCGCTCCTCCGAAGTGGCAACCCTGGCTTCGCGGTTTTGAAGGCTCATTCGGTCGGCGCTGGCGCTGTACTGCGCCCAGCCTGCAATGACCAACGATGCCGCCCACACAAGCCCAAAGAGAACCACGATAGATGCTGCAAGCTTCTGGATTCTCGAAGAAATAGTAATGAAGCGAACTGTACCTTCCGAACGCATGAAGAATTCGCGATCTGGAAACCAGCTTTCGATACGGCTTTTCCAGCCTGACTTGGCGCGTGAATTGTTCAAACGACCCGTCCCTTGGTCTTTTATCCCTGTGACTGTCGGTATGGGAGATTCCTAACAAAATCGAATCCGGGTTCCCGTAGAATCCACGAGTCGAGCGTTGGATGCGGTGAAGCGTTTCACAGACAGGGAATTTTCGAAAAATTCGAAGTCCAGAAAGTTTCAGCACCTTTAACCTTACCTCTCGATTGACCAGTCTGCCAATTTGCTGACACGCAGGCGCGGGACTGATAGGCGAGTTTCATGAGAAGGGCTGGAAAGCATTGAAGTCGATGGGTTCGCGAGCGACGCGCATCGGCTTGCTGGGAGGCAGCTTCAACCCGGCGCATGGAGGGCACCGGCGGATTTCCCTTTTCGCCCGCGCAGCGCTGGGACTGGACGAGGTCTGGTGGTTGGTATCGCCCGGAAATCCGCTCAAGCCGAAGAAGGGCATGGCCCCGCTTTCAGCGCGCATAAGTGCAGCAATGGCGCAGGCGAAGCGCGCGCCGATCCGAGTGACCGCTATCGAGCGCGAATTGGGAACGCGATACACGGTCGATACGCTGCGCGCTATCCGCAGGCGATATTCCAAGCGTGATTTCGTCTGGCTGATGGGATCGGACAATCTTGCTCAATTCCACCTCTGGAAAGACTGGCGTACGATTGCCCGCACCATGCCGATTGCAGTCATCGGCCGGCCCGGCTATGATGCCGATGCTATCGCAAGCCCCGCGATGGCCTGGTTAAGGCACTATCGCGTGCCATCCGCCAGTTTTGCAAATGGGGGCGAATGGAGTGCACCGGCACTGGTGACATTGCGTTTCGATCCCGATCCGCGTTCGGCCACGGCAATCCGCCGTGCCGACCCCGATTGGGCATTGCGCCATACGGGCTTGTCCCGGCGAGATCAGGTGACACATCGCCTCATACCCTCGGCGGAGGAAACGACCACGCCATGATGCGTGTTGCCGTTTCCCCTCCACTCCCTATCTCAAGGGCTTATACAATCAGGAGTAATACAATCGCCTATGACTCAGGCGCATACAGATCCGGCTGTTTCCGGGACCGCCACGACCAAGGTCGTTCGTATGACTGAATCGGCGAAAGACGAATTGCTCGGCTTTGTACTCGGACAGCTCGATGACGATCAGGCGCAGGATGTCGTTACCATCGACCTTGCAGGAAAGAGCTCCATTGCCGATCATATGGTGATCGCATCGGGCCGGTCGACGAGGCAGGTTGCCTCGATTGCCCAGAAGCTCGCTGAAAAGCTCAAGCAGAGCGGGTACGGCCCGGTAAAGCTCGAAGGGCTTCCCGCGGCAGACTGGGTGCTGCTCGACGCCGGCGATATCGTCGTTCACCTGTTCCGGCCCGAAGTGCGAAGCTTCTATAATCTGGAACGGATGTGGGCGTTCGGCGACGCACCGCCAGTGGCCGGTACGGCGTAGCGCTTCTGCGTGAGCTGCCTCGGGTGTTATCGACGCCAAGTAACGCACTTACGTACCGCTTCCGTATCCGGTCCAGGTCTGAATATGCTTCTTCATGTCATCGCTCGCGGCAAGATTGCTCGATCACCCGAGGCCGATCTGGTAGCGCGCTACGAGAAGCGCCTGGCCTGGCCGATGAAATTCACCGAACTCCCCGACAGCGGAGGGCGCATACCCGAACCGCAGACGCCCTACAAAACCGTGCTTCTGGACGAGCGCGGCCAGGATTTTTCCTCCGAGAAGCTGGCTGGAACCCTTGAGCGCTGGCGCGACGACGGGATGCGCGAGTGTCGCTTTATCCTGGGCGCTGCGGACGGGCATTCGCAGGAAGACCGGCACGATGCCGACCTGCTGCTCGCCTTCGGCAAGGCGACCTGGCCGCACCTGCTTGCGCGCGCCATGTTGGCCGAGCAGCTTTACCGAGCAACTACGATCATCGCCGGTCACCCCTACCATCGGAGCGGATAATCGGGCATCACGCCAGCAGGAAAGCCTGACGTCATGAACCGCACTGCTGCTCTTATCGTTGCTGCCTCTCTGACGATTATCGTTGGGTTGCAGGGCCTTGCGCCGCTGACCGCACAACAATTCTCAGCTTCGACCCGTTCATCAGCTGCACGGGAGGCTCTCGAAATCGCGCGAGTCCAGCAGCGTAGCGCACGCCAGCGAGCCGAACGTCTCGAGGCCGAAGCCCGACGTTCCAGCGAAGCCTCGAGAAAGGCGCGAGCCGCCGCAGCTGCTCTTGCCGCTCGGGTGCAGCAGGCAGAAGCGCGTATCGCTGCCGCTGAAGCCGAACTCGCGATTGTCGAGCGTGAACGACGTACACTTTCGTATGATCTCTCTCAGCGTCGCGAGCCACTCGCGCAGCTCACCGCCGCGCTTCAGACGATGGCGCGTCGGCCGCTCGCGCTCGCTGCGCTACAGCCGGGGTCGCTGCGTGACGTCGTCCATACTCGCGTCGTTCTCGCAAGCGCTATACCCATTGTGCAGCAGCGTACCGCCGGATTGCGCGGCGACCTTGAGCGAGCACGTCGCCTGGAAACGGAAAGTCGCGGCTTCCTGGCTGACCGACGCCGCGCAGAACAAACGCTCGACCGGCGCCGGAGCGATATGCTCGCCTTGGCTGAGAAGGAACGTGTACTCGCCAGGCAGGCGGCGGGAGGGGCGAATCGCGAAGCGGCACTCGCAATCGAGTTGGCGGAAGAGGCGCGCGATCTTGATGCGTTAATATCAAGGCTCGATCAATCGGCGGCCCTGCGTCTGCGCCTTGCCAAACTCGACGGTCCGCTTGTTCGCCCGGCACGCCCGGGTTCGGCTTCGCTACCACCAACCCCCGCTACTTCAACCGCTTCTCGAGTGGATGCCCCTGAAATTTACCTGTTGCCGGTCGCGGGACGTGTCGTTTCGGGATTCGCCGAGACTACCGATAATGGTGGTCGACGTCCCGGCATCTCCATCCTCTCACGCCCGCGGGCGCAAGTGATTGCGCCCGCCAATGGACGGGTCAGCTTCGCCGGGGAGTATGAAGGTTATGGGCGAATTGTCATTCTCGAACATGAAGGCGGCTGGACCAGTCTGGTTACCGGGCTGGGAGCCCTTTCCGTAGACACCGGCCAGCAGCTTACGGCGGGATCTCCGCTTGGTCTTGCCGCTACGATTAATCCCATCACAACTCTCGAACTGAGGCATGATGGCGAACCCGTCAATCCTCTCGACCAGCTGCGTTGATCGGATAGCGAAAGACTACGCAGAAATTCCATCGCCCGCACGGCACTTTTCGGCTCATCTTTCATTCAGTCGCGATGCGCGATAGACTCGCCTTCGGAAACTGGAGATCCGTTTCGATGAACTTTGCCGCCATGGCCCGTTCGGCCGCCCTTGTGACCGCTGTCGCTCTTTTACCAGCAACCACTGCCGGTCTTGCTCGTGTCGAAGGCAGCGCCGGTCCGGAATTTGCGAAACTTTTCGCAGTATATCAAAGGGTCAAGGCAAGTTATGTCGAGCCCGTTGAGGATGACGTGCTCATCAACGGCGCAATCAGCGGAATGCTTGCTGCTCTCGATCCCCACTCGGCCTATCTTGATGGCTCCGACCTCCAGCGGCTCGAAACCATGATCGATGGAAACTATTCGGGCCTTGGTCTCTCTGTTGTCGGCGAAGACGGTGCCGTAAAGGTAATCTCGCCCTTCCGGGGGAGTCCAGCAGACGAAGCCGGGATCAAGGCCGGCGACTATATTACCCATATCGATGGCGAACTGATCTACGGCCTTGATCTCGACGAAGCGGTGGCGCGCATGCGTGGTAAGGCGGGTACCTCGATCCGACTCACTGTATTCCGCCCCGGACGCGAGGAGCCATTCGACCTCGACGTCACGCGCGGCCTGATCGAACTGGAGCCGGTCACCTGGGAATTGCAGGACGGCAACATCGGTCACATCATGATCAACGAGTTTTCGCGCGATGTCGGGAGCGATGTTTTCGCTGCGTGGAAAGACCTGCAAACGCAGGCCACCGGTCGCCTCAACGGACTCGTGCTCGATATGCGCAGCAACCCCGGCGGTTCGCTGGACGAGGCAGTGGCGCTTTCCGATCTGTTCCTGTCGAAGGGCCAGATCGTTTCGCAGCGCGGCCGGGCTCGCGGCGAATCGATAAGTTACGACGCCGAAACCGTCTTTCGCGGAGACATTGCGGAAGATCTGCCGATCGTCGTGCTGATCGACGCCGGCTCAGCCTCGGCAAGCGAGATCGTGGCAGGTGCGCTGCAGGACCATCGCCGCGCCATCGTGATGGGTGAACGCAGCTTCGGCAAGGGTAGTGTTCAGTCGCTGCTCCCCTTGGGCCGCGACGCCGCACTCAAGCTCACGACGGCGCGCTATTACACACCCTCCGGCCATTCGGTGCAGGAGGGTGGGATCAAGCCGGATATCAGGGTTCCGCAGCTATCCGATCCCGATCTCGCCAGCCGCATGAAGTTCACGATGCGGGAAAGCGATTTGCGCGGCCATCTGATAAACGAGCTGGGCATTAAGGACGAAGACCTGGAGAGCGATACACGTACCGATCCACGGTTCCAGCTAACCGCGGAAGAACTCGAAGCACAGGGTATCGAGGACTTCCAGTTGCACTACGCCGTCGAGACGTTGCGCCGCACAAGTCCGCGGTCGGTTGCCTCGCGCACGAAGTGAAGGTAGCGCCTCCAGGGTGAGCATCAATGAAAGCCCGAACCTGCGGATGGCGCAGCGACTGGCGCTGGCAGTCCCGGCGCTGTTGCTCGCGGGTGCTTACCTGTCGCAATACGGTTTCGATCTCTATCCGTGCGAAATGTGTTGGTGGCAGCGCTATCCTCACTTCGCCGCCGTAGCTTTCGCCCTGCTGTCCTTCCTTGCCGCGCCTAAGCGGCTATGGATTGCGCTGGCGGCAGGGGGGCTGCTCACCTCCGGACTTATCGGCCTGTTTCATGCCGGTGTCGAATATGGTTGGTGGGAAGGCGTAACCTCCTGCGCCGCCATTCCGCAGACAGGCGAAGGACAAAGCGCACTCGACGCAATCATGAACGCACCGGTGGTGCGGTGCGACGAAGCGCCGTGGACATTGCTGGGCATCAGTCTTGCCGGCTTCAATTTCCTCATATCCACGGCGACCAGCCTGTTCATATTCAATCTCCTCCGCAAGGAAGGTCGATCATGACCAAAACACCGGACCATATCGCCCGGATGATACGCGTGGATCAGGCGGGAGAGTTCGGGGCGACGCGAATCTATGCTGGCCAACTCGCCGTCATGGGCGATCGTGGGCCCGACTCCGCCGAGATCGCCGGGATGGCGGAGCAGGAGGCTGGCCATCGCGCGAAATTCGATGCCTTGATGGCTCGCCGCGGGGTGCGCCCCACTGCCCTCCAGCCTTTCTGGGATCGTGCGGGTTTCGCACTCGGCGCTGCGACGGCCTTGATCGGACCGGAAGCTGCGATGGCATGCACTGCGGCTGTCGAAACCGAAATCGACCGGCATTATTCCAGGCAACTCGACGAGCTTGAGGAAACCAATGAAGATCCGGAACTCGCCGCCATGATCGAGGAGTTCCGCGAAGACGAGCGTGAGCACCGCGATGCGGCACTGGCCGCAGGCGCAGAGCGCGCACCTGCATATCCCATCCTGTCGGGACTGATTCGCCTGGGTTGCCGGGCGGCCATCAGAATTTCCGAGAGAATCTGACGGGAACGGCAGGTGTCTTTCACTCGCTTCATAGATAGTTCACGCGTTCAGGCGCCTACTAACCGCTACCGCTCACAAGAGGCCATTATGACCAAACCCCTGCTTGCCTTAGTAGCTTTCTCTGCCGCTGCATTCGCAGGACCATCCAATGCGCAGACGCCGGTCGAAACGGGCGATGAAAGTTACAACATGGTCATCGTCTATGGAGATGATGAATGCCCGCAAGGCGATGATGGTATAATCGTGGTTTGTGCGCGACAGGCGGAAAGCGAGCGCTATCGCATACCCGAATCGCAGCGATTTACCGACGGACCGCAGGCCGAAGCCTGGATGAACCGCGTGGAGCGACTGGAAATGGTCGGCGATTTCGGCATTATGTCCTGCTCGCCCGCGGGTGCTGGCGGTTTCACCGGTTGCACGCAGGAAATGATTGCCAAGGCTTATGCCGACAAGGAAAATTCTTCCGCCGTGCGCTTCAGTGAAGTGATCGCGGCCGCGCGCGCTGAACGGCTATCGACGATCGACGAAGACGCCGAGCGCACGCAGGAAGAGGTCGAAATGATCGAGCGCGAATATATGGAGCGCCTCGAGCGGGAACGCGCAACCGCGACGCCCGAAGAAGAACCTCTTCCTCGGCCTGAAGCGAGCGATGCAGAATTGGTTGCAGGCGATCCGGAAGGTTGATTATCTTTATTTCGTAAAGGTTTCTGGTTAGATCATCGGGGTGAGCAAGCCCGCATTCTTACGATCTTCGGTACCCGACCCGAAGCGATCAAACTATTTCCCCTGATCCATGCTTTGGAGGCGGATAGTCGCTTCGATAGTCGCGTATGCGTTTCTGCACAGCATCGTTCGATGCTCGATCAAGTGCTCGCGATTGCCGATATTCGCCCAGACCACGATCTCGACCTGATGACCGAAGGTCAGACGCTCGACGAACTGACTGCGCGGGCGCTCACCGGTATCGGCAAGGTGCTGGATGAGGAAAAGCCCGATTGGGTCGTGGTGCAGGGCGATACCACCACGGTAATGGCCGGTGCGATCGCGGCCTATTACAGGAAGATTCCCGTCTGCCATATCGAGGCGGGGCTGCGTAGCGGCGACATCTACCAACCCTGGCCCGAAGAAGTGAACCGCCGCGTGGTGGGTACTTTCGCCAGGCTTCACTGCACACCGACGCAGACCAGCGCAGACGCGTTGTTGAAAGAGAATGTCGATCCGGCCTGCGTGCATGTCACCGGCAATACGGTGATCGATGCGCTCAAATGGGTAACCGGGCGGATCGAGGCTCAACCCTCGCTCGCCTCGGGCCTTGCTGACCTCGAAAAGCGGTTTGCTGGCAAACGTATCATTGGAATAACCAGCCACAGGCGCGAAAATTTCGGCGAAGGGATGCAGAATATTGCTAATGCGGTTAAGCGTATTGCCTCACGCGATGACATCGCGGTTATTTTCCCTGTCCACATGAACCCGAATGTACGTGCGGTGATGAACGAGCAGCTCGAAGGTCTCGGAAACGTCGCCCTGATCGAACCGCTCGATTATCCCCACTTCGCGCGTCTGCTGGATATCAGCCATCTGATGCTCACCGACAGTGGTGGAGTGCAGGAGGAGGCGCCCGCCCTAGGCAAGCCTGTGCTGGTTATGCGCGAGACCACCGAACGTCCGGAAGGTGTCGAGGCGGGGACCGCCAAGCTGGTTGGAACCGACACGGAGACGATTGTGCGCGAGACCGAGCACCTGCTCGACGACCATGAGGCCTATGCCCTCATGGCCCGCGCGCATAATCCTTTCGGTGATGGTCATTCATCGCAGCGTATTTGCGATCTGCTGGCAGCAGGTTAGGCGCCTAAAGCCTATGGTACTTGCGGTACCACTCAACGAAGCGGGGAATGCCCTGTTCGATTGACGTCGTCGGTTGGTAGCCGATGTCGCGCTGGATAGCGTCGATGTCGGCATAAGTCTTCTCGACGTCGCCCGACTGCATCGGGAGGAACTCTATCTCCGCCTTCCTGCCACAAGCCCCTTCGATCAGTTCGATGACGCGAGTCAGTTTTTCACTGCGGTGATTACCGATGTTGTAAAGTGCGTGGGATTTGACGCTTCCACCTGCCTTTTCCGTGCCATCATCGGCCGGCGGGCTATCGAGGCAGGCGACTACGCCGTTCACGATGTCGTCGATAAAGGTGAAGTCGCGCCACATTTCGCCGTTGTTGAAGACCTGTATGGCTCGTCCGGCAAGGATTGCATCGGTGAAAAGCCAAAGCGCCATGTCCGGACGGCCCCAAGGTCCGTAGACGGTAAAGAAGCGCAGGCCTGTGAGCGGAATGCGATAGAGATGGGCGTAAGTCTCGCTCATGAGTTCGTCGGCGCGCTTCGTCGCTGCGTAGAGCGAGACGGGATGGTCGGTGCGGTCTTCCACCGCGAAAGGCAGCGTTTCGTTGCCACCATAGACGCTCGAAGAACTGGCATAGACCATATGGCCGATCGTGCGGTGCCGTGCCACCTCGAGCAGGTTGAGATGGCCCATCAGGTTGGCTTCGACATAGGCGCGAGGGTTTTCGAGGCTATAGCGTACACCGGCCTGCGCGCCGAGATGGACGATGCTGTCGAAAGCCTTGCCTTCAAGCGCTGCTGAGAGCATCTCCCAGTCGGAAAAGTCGATATGCTTGAAGGCAAATCGTCCCTGCGCACCCGCCTCTACATTCGCGAGGCGATCTTTCTTCAGCGAGACCGGATAATACTCGTTGAGACTGTCGATACCCAGAACCTCGTCACCTCGCGCGCATAGGCGTTCGGCCACGGCCGCGCCGATGAAGCCTGCCGCTCCGGTGACGAGTACTCTTGCCATATCAGTTCTTCTCGATCGTGATGTCGGGCGCGTCTTCCTGTTTCATGCCTACAACGTGATAGCCGGCATCGACGTGATGTGTCTCGCCCGTCACACCCGAAGATAGGTCGGAAAGGAGGTATAGGCCGGAGCCACCCACGTCCTCGATTGTGACGTTCCGGCGGAGCGGCGAGTTATACTCGTTCCACTTGAGGATATAACGGAAGTCGCCGATCCCGCTCGCGGCCAATGTCTTGATCGGACCGGCGCTGATCGCGTTCACCCGGATGTTCTCGGGGCCGAGATCGTTGGCGAGATACTGCACGCTCGTCTCCAGCGCCGCCTTGGCAACGCCCATGACGTTGTAATGCGGGATGACTTTTTCCGCGCCGTAGTAGGTCAGCGTAAGGATGCTACCGCCATCGGTCATCATCTCGCGCGCCCGCTTGGCGACTGCGACCAGCGAGTAAGCGGAGATGTTCATCGTCATCAGGAAATTGTCGAGACTGGTATCGACGTATTTCCCGCGTAGTTCGCTCTTGTCCGAAAAGCCGATGGCGTGAACCACGAAATCGATCGTGTTCCAGCGCTGTTTCAGCGTGTCGAATGCGCGATCAAGCGCTTCCATGTCCGAAACATCGCACTCGAAGATAAAGTCGCTGCCAAGCTGCTCTGCCAGCGGTCCAACGCGCTTTTTCAGCGCTTCGCCCTGATAGGAAAATGCCATTTCTGCCCCGTGTTCGTGCAGCTTCTTGGCGATACCCCAGGCCAGCGACTTGTCGTTGGCCAGACCCATGATGAGGCCGCGCTTGCCCTCCATAAGACCGGTCATTCCACGTTTCCTTCCTGCTCTTCCTGCATTTCCTTCGCGAGTTCGACCCTGCGCCCCTCGTCCGCCTGTCCGATCAGGTTCATTTCTTCTTCGGGCGTTTCCGCAAGTGCAGCGTTGAGTTCCGCGCCGATAACCACACCGAGGCCGACAAGCCAGAAAAAGAACAGTGCGACCATCACACCGGCCAGTCCGCCATAGGTCAGATCATAAGCGAAGAAGCTGGTCAGCACTGCCGGCATGATGGTGGTTACGGCGATCCACCAAAGAGTCGTCAGCAGCACTCCCGGCCATTTGGGATAGCGCCGCCGGCGATATTCGGATGGAGTAAGGGTGTAGAAGATGAGATAGAGAGAGCCGAACAGGCCCAGTGCGGGGACAATGCGCGAAAGTTGCAGTTCGAGTACCCTGTCAACCAGGTCGGGGAAATAGGCCTCGATGATCTCCTGCGCTGCGCCGATCACGAACTGGGCCATCAGGCTGAGCATGAGCAGCAGCACCGCGCCAAGGATCACCCCGGTCGAGAACAATCGGTATTTCCAGAACGCCTCTGTGGCCTCGGTTCCGTAGGCACGGCGGAGTATATCCCGAATGGTCTCGACGAGACTTCCCACGGTCCACAGCGCGACGAAAGCACCCGCCCACAGCAACCACCCGCTACGTGCCTGGATTACATCCCGCGCAACGGGCTCGATGACGTTGCCGACCACCGGGGGCAGGGCAAAAAGTACTGCGTTGATCGTCGCCGCACGCTCGCTTTCCTCGCCTATGGCGGAAAAGATCGCAGCGCCGAGGATGAAGAAGGGGAAGATCGACAGCATTGCCAGATAGGCAAGATTGCCGGCATGGATGAAACCGTCGTTATAGGTGCCGACCAGGGTTCGCTTGGCCACTTCCCAGACGCGAGTTCCCGGACCGACGTGCTTCTTGATCCGCCCGCGCAGGTGCTGTGCCTGTTTCCGGCGCGCCTCAGGAGAGAGCGACCGGATCTGGCGCTCCTTCGGTTCTGGAGGATCGGATTCGTACAGGCTTACGCTCCGAGATCGGCTCGCGGGTTGCTTTCGTCCTTCCATCCCTCGAGCCGCTTGGCAAGATCGGCGAGGTCTTGCGGAAGCTGAATTTCGAGCGTGACGAGCTGGTCTCCGCGGCTACCATCCTTCTTGGTGAATCCCTTGCCTTTCAGGCGAAGAACGGTTCCGCCATCGGTTCCAGGCTTGATCGTCATCATCACCGGTCCATCGACCGTCGGGACGCGCACCTTCCCGCCGTTCACTGCCTCGTCGAGCGTGATCGGTAGATCGCAGCGCACATCGGAGCCGTCCCGCGCGAAGAGCTTGTGCCTGTCGACCTTGATCGTCACCAATCCGTCGCCGGCGCCCCCCGGCCCCTGCTGCCCCTTCCCCTTGAGCCGCATCTGCGTTCCGTCTTCCAGCCCCTTGGGAAGCTTGAGATCGATGGTTTTGCCGTCGGCCAGAGTGATGCGCTGGTCCTTGAGGGTTGCCGCATCCACGAACGGGACGCGCAGGGTGTAACCGATATCCGCACCTTTTCTGGGGGGAGGGGCGTGACGACCGCCGAACGGATCGCCGCCCATCCCGCCGGGACGGGCGGTTCCGCGCGCACGACCGCCACCGAACAGCCCTTCGAAGATGTCGCCGAGATCGACTTGCTCGTTGCCGAAACCTTGGAAATCTTCTGCCCGGAAACCTCGCTGACCTCCCGCACTTCCACTGAAGCCGCCACGCGAGTTACCGCCCATCCCGGCGAAGGGATTGGCCGGATTGCCTTCCATATCTATCTCGCCGCGATCGAACTGGGCGCGCTTGTCCTTGTCGGACAAAAGGTCGTAGGCCTTTGTGATGTCCGAAAACTTCTCGGCCGCTTTGGGATTGTCCTTGTTGCGGTCGGGATGCAGTTCCTTTGCCAGCTTGCGATAGGCGCTCTTGATGTCCTTTTCGCTCGCGCTACGCGTTATACCGAGGGTGGAATATGGGTCTGCCATGGTGTGTTAGCTAGTTGCGACGCTTCACGCGCGCAAGCAGAGAGCCTTTCATACGATTGTCAGCAGGGTTAGGAATGCCGGTCATGTTTATGCCCAATCCCCCGAAATCCGCCGAAGTTCCGGCTTTCGCGCATGAAATCGCCTGGGCTGTGTTTTTGTCTCTGGGCAGCATACCAGGTGTTCCATTCTGCAGGAGCGGGCGATGAATGAGGCTGAAAGCGCAATTCCGGTCACGGATCCCTTCACGCTATTCGAAACCTGGTTCGCCGAGGCCAGGAAGGCCGAACCGAACGATCCGAACGCCATGGCACTGGCAACCGCGACTCCCGACGGACGACCCTCGGTTCGTATGGTCCTTTTGAAGGGCCACGGTAGCCAATGGGGTGGAGGTGGAGGTTTCGTTTTCTACACCAATGCCGAAAGCCGTAAGGGCGAAGAAATCCGCGCGAATATGCAGGCGGCCTTGCTGTTCCACTGGAAAAGTCTGCGCCGCCAGATCCGCATAGAGGGCATGCTTGCGGAGGTGAGCGAGGAACAGGCCGACAGCTATTTCCATTCGCGCCCGCGCGCATCCCAGATCGGATCCGCGGCTAGCGACCAGTCACGTCCGCTTCCCGATCGCCAGCTTTATCTCGAGCGGGTTGCAGCGCTGGAGAAGCGATATCCCGAAGGCGATATTCCGCGTCCCCAGCATTGGACGGGTTACTTGCTGACCCCGCACACGATCGAATTCTGGCGCGACCGCGAGTTCCGTCTTCACGACCGCAGGCAATTCACCCGCGAAGGTCCGGATGGCACGTGGTCGAACACGCTACTCTATCCGTGAAGATCCGGCCATGACCGACCAACGCACCCGTCTCGCCCGCTCTGCGGCTATAGCCTCGATCACGGTCGCGGTAATCCTCGTCGCCCTGAAAAGCTGGGCGAGCTGGCGCACCGGTTCAACCGCCATGCTCGGCAGCCTGGCCGATTCGACGCTCGACCTGATTGCCAGCATCGCCACCCTCACCGGCGTTTGGATCGCTTCCATGCCGGCCGATGAGGACCACCGCTTCGGCCACGGCAAGGCCGAAGCTTTGGCGGCAATCTTCCAGGTGATGCTGATCGCGTTGTCCGCCTTCGGGATTGCAGTGCAGGCGATCAGTCAGTTGGCTCAAGGTGGCCAGACTGCCGCTGCCGAGGAAGGAATTGCGGTTTCGGTTGTTGCGATTGTGCTCACCTTTGCGCTGCTCGGCTGGCAGCGGCATGTTATGCGCCGGACGCGCAGTCTCGCAATTCAGACCGACCATCTGCATTACAAGTCGGACCTGTTGCTCAACGTGGCAGTCATCGCGGCCTTGATGCTTGATCAATATGCCGGATTTGGCCTGGCCGATCCGCTATTCGGTCTTGCCATCGCCGCCTGGCTGGGCTGGGGGGCATTCAACGCAGCGCGCGAAGCGGTCGACGATCTGATGGACCGCGAATGGCCAGAAGAGAAGCGTCTCGCTTTTGTGGAGGCCGCTGCCGAACACCCCGAGCTATCCAACCTTCATGACCTGCGCACGCGCACCAGCGGCAACCGCGACTTCGTGCAGTTCCATGTCGACCTGCCGGGCAGCATGACCGTCGGGCAGGCGCACGATATCATCGAGCGTGTCGAGAAAGACCTGTGCCGCCGCTTCCCTGCCATGGAGCTCTTGATCCACATCGATCCGAAAGGCCATGTGGATGAGCCCGGCAACCCGCTCGTCGAGGAAAACGAGTTCGCCAAACTGGATCCGGAAGACTGATGAAGCTGCCCTATACCCATGTCGATGCCTTTGCCTCGCGGCCCTTTACCGGGAACCAGGCGGCGGTGATGCCGCTGGAGAGCTGGCTGGACGGTGCCACGCTGCAAGCCATTGCGGAAGAAAACAACTTCGCCGAAACCGCCTTTCTTGCGAAGGATCAGACGGGTGAGGCTGATTGGGAGCTACGCTGGTTCACGCCAACGGAAGAAGTGCGCCTGTGCGGCCATGCGACCCTGGCAAGCGGACATGTCCTGCTGGAGCGGGACGGGGGCGAGCGGGTCACCTTCCGCACCTGCAAGGCGGGCAACCTCGAGGTGAGGCGGTGCGATGCAGGGTACGAACTGGCTCTTCCGCTCATCCCTACCATCCAGGGCGAATGGAGCGAGGCCGTGGCGCTACTTCGTTCGGAGCCGGAAGAGGTCTGGCTCAATCCCGACGGATACGGCATCTACCTTTACAGAACCGAAGACGAGGTGCGCGCGCTCGACCCGGACCTGAAAGGTCTCGCGGCGCTCGGGAACGACCAGTTCATTTGTACTGCGCCTGGCTCGGATACCGATATCGTCAGCCGTGTCTTTGTCCCCGGGGGCGGAGTGGACGAGGACAGCTTCACCGGGTCTGCCCATGCCTGTCTCACCCATTTCTGGACCGAACGGCTGGGGCGCGGAAGCTTCAGTGCCTATCAGGCATCGACGCGGGGCGGTCACGCGCGATGCCGCCGCGAAGGCGACAAGGCGGTTCTGGGCGGGAACTGTGTCACCGTGGTCGAGGGAAGCTTCTATCTGCCCTCGGCCGGGTAAAGTTCCACAATATCGGCCAGTTGCTGCAGCATGGCTTTGCGTTCTTCGGTATTGGAATGACCGAGGCGCACCACGGTCAGCCCCTGTTCCGGTGAAACGAACACATATTGGCCCATATGACCGATCATCGAAAAGGCCGAGTGCGGCGCGCGATCGGGGAACAGCGGGTGAGCCTCATCGCCCGTCGGCCGGTTGAGCCAGGTCTGGAGGCCGTACTGCGGTGAACCGGGACTGGGTTGGACCATTTGGGCCACCCAGCTTCGCGGAACGAGCTGTTCGCCCCGATGCGAGCCCTTGCGCCGCATCAGTTCGCCCAGCTTCGCCCAGTCGCGCGCAGTGGCATGCATCAGGCTTCCGCCGATCAATGTTCCTGCGCGGTCGAATTCGGGAACCATGGAAGTGGCGCCGAGCGGCTCGAACAGGCGCGCGGACAGGTAATCCTTCACCGCACGGCGCCGCGCCTCGGCATGCCCGGCGTCGGACAGCACACGCGCGGCGATATCGGCAAGAATCACCGTGGTATTGGAAGAATATTCGAACTTCTCGCCCGGCTCGGCCTCGGGTGGTTGGGCAGTGGCATAGTCCGCCATGTCGTCCCGTCCGTCGAGAAAGAGCATTCGCACCTCGCTACTCTCATAGGGCGGGTCGCCCGCTTCGGTGTGCTCCAGCCCGCTGCGCATCTGCAGCAAATGCCGCAAGGTAATATCCGCGCGAGGGTCTCCGCTGCGCTGCCAGCGGGGGACGGGAGCGGGCTGGTCGAGCCGCAGCAAACCATCGCCGACGAGCTGGCCGATCATCAGCGCGGTGACCGTCTTGGCCATCGACCAGCTGACGAAGCGCGTGTCTGGATCGTAGCCTTCGCCGTACCGCTCGGCTGCGATCGTACCGTCATGCAGCACGATCAATGCGCGTGTTTCGCCGAGGCCCTCCATCCTGAAAAGATCGTCGATCTCGCGCGCGAGCGCCTTGGTTGGCGCGCCCGGATTTTCGGTTACTGCAGCCAGCGCTTCCTCGCTCAGCGGAGGTTCTTCCGCCGGGCCGGGCGAACCGCATGCGGCAAGGCTTGTGGTGGCAAGGACAAGAGCGATAAGGGGGTGCGACCGCGGGAACATGCCCGCGTCACTCGCATGAGGAAATAACGCGCGCAATGGCGAAAAAACGCTCTCTCTTCTCCCGCTGGTGGTTCTGGCTCGCCCTGGTTGTCATGGTGGCGCTCGCGGCGACCTGGTTTGCCTATGGGGAAGCGGCTACGCGTACCGGAGAGGCGGGAACGGCCTATGCTGCGCGGGTCGGCTGTTCATGTCGCTTCGTAGCTGGCCGCAGCCTCGAAGATTGCGCCAAGGACAAGCTGGAAGGCATGGAGCTGGTTTCGCTAAGCGCGAACGAGACGACGAGGAGCGTTTCCGCTTCGATACCCTTCATCGCCTCCGATACGGCGAGCTATCGCGAGGGCTACGGCTGCGTGCTGCAGAAGTGGGAAGACTAGGCCGCGCAGCGCGTGGTCGAATCGATCCATCCGCCGCCGACCACCCGGTCGCCGGCATAGATCACCGCGGCCTGCCCGGGGGCAACGCCATATTCGGGTGTTTCGAAGCGAATGCTGGTCGCCGCCCCGCCGCCGAGTGGCCCTTCGAGAGTGACCGGCACGGGCTTGGCGAGGCTGCGGACCTTGGCGGTCAGGGGGACATCGGGAAGCGGCCCGATGCGGTTGGTTTCGACAAGCCTGGCTTCCTCGACGGCCAGCATGCGCTTGGGTCCAACCTTCACCTGCGCTTCGGCGGCGTCGATGCCGACGACATATAGCGGCTCGGGCTGGCCGCCGATCTCCAGGCCGCGGCGCTGGCCGACAGTGTAATGGATCACGCCGCGATGTTCGCCCAGTTCTTCGCCGGTCGAGGCGTGAATGATGGCGCCCGGACGCGCGCCTTCGGGACGCATCTTCCTGACGATCTTCGCATAATCGCCGTCGGGTACGAAGCAGATATCCTGGCTGTCGGGCTTGGCCGCATTGCGCAGACCAGATGCTTCGGCCAATTCGCGTACCTCGCTCTTTGGCAGGCCGCCCAAGGGAAAGCGCAGGTAGTCGAGCTGGTTCTCGGTCGTTGCGTAGAGGAAATAGGACTGGTCGCGGGCGGGATCGGTGGCGCGATGCAGTTCCGCGCCGGCCGGCCCCATCATGCGCTGCACGTAATGGCCGGTGGCGAGGCAATCCGCCCCAAGTTCGTGCGCCATGGCAAAGAGGTCGGTGAATTTGGGTCCCATGTTGCAACGGATGCAGGGGACGGGCGTGCGACCAGCCAGATATTCGTCGGCAAAGGCTTCGACCACTTCCTCGCGAAACGCGCTTTCGTGGTCGGAAACGTAATGTGCGATTTCCAGCCGGTCGGCAACGGCGCGCGCATCGGCGATGTCGTCGCCGGCGCAGCACGCGCCCTTGCGGCCTGTTGCTGCTCCATAGTCGTAAAGCTGCAGGGTAATGCCGATGACCTCGGCCCCGCTCTTGGCTGCCAGCGCCGCCACAACCGACGAATCCACACCCCCCGACATAGCGACTACGATCCGGCTTTCGGATGCAGGCTTATCAAGGTCGAACAGCCCGGCGGCACTTGCCGGGTCGAGGAGGCGGGATTCGGGCATGCTTGCCCCTTACACGTCCGCGCCGTTCGCCTCCAGCCCTTAGCTGGCTGCGCGGCCAAACATGATTCACACATACTTTACCATGTAAGCCTATCAACGACCGCATGTTTGAGGGGCAGATCAACAAGAAGACCGTTCGCGACGCTCGAGAAAGCGATGGTTTGCACCAGTTCCGCTGGACGGAACTGGTCGCGAAGCTTTCGGCAACACGCGAACTGCGCGAAGAACTCGCCAAGGGAGACCACGGCGGTTTCGAGGCCTTTGGCGAAGTACGTAAGGGAAATTGCGGAGAAAGTAAACGGGCCATTAACCAAACTGGTTTAGCGCATGGCAAAACTGAGGCGATAGGTCAGGTCCGAGCCGCAAATGGTGCGGTGCAAGGCGACCGAGAGAAATAGATGATCGAAAATCAGGACATCCGCCCTGCACAGGTGATCGGCCCGCTTGGCGAACCGCTGACCCTGAAGGACTTGCCGTCGCCTTCGACGAAGCGCTGGGTCGTGCGCCGCAAGGCGGAGGTAGTCGCGGCGGTCAATGGCGGTCTGCTGACCATCGATGAAGTGCTCGAGCGCTACGGGCTGACGCTGGAAGAGTTTGCATCCTGGCAGCGCGCCGTCGACCGTTCGGGTATGCAGGGCCTGCGTGTTACGCGCATCCAGCATTACCGCGATCTCTACGAACGTCAGTTTAAATACTGAGCGACTTGCCCGGCCCGGGAACAAAACGCTCGCAAACCCGCTAAATCCCTGTCCCTATGCAGAAGGGGAACCACCGACCTTGACATCCGTTCGGGGTGACATAGGGTCGGATGGGAGGATAACAGGAGGTTTTGCAATGGGTTGGATTATCGCAATTATCGTCGGCGGTGTGGCCGGCTGGCTCGCAAGTCTGGTTATGAACCGTGATGCGTCGATGGGTATTTTCTGGAATATCGTGGTTGGCATCGTCGGTGCGCTTATCGGCAACTTCCTCGCCGGCACTTTGTTTGGCATCGAGGGTAGCATTCAGAGCTTTGATCTGACCGGGTTTATCATCGCGATCGTGGGCGCCATCGTGCTGCTCGGCATCGTAAACCTCGTCCAGCGGGGTCGCGTGCGGTAACGCTATAAAGCATTATTGAATATGAAGGGCGGTGCAGTCTTGGCTGTGCCGCCCTTTTTGCATCTTCCGGACCGGTTTCGGACAAGACCCCCCGACATTCGTCCACCCGTCTCCTACTCCGGTCGAGGGAAAGATTGCTCCGCATCGAAGCCTGCATTACCAGGAAAACCGCAGACTTGCGCTGTGTGATTTAGCCAACTAATACACCAAGCCGAATAAAGTCGTTGCCAGACGGGGCAAACAGAATGACGTACGAATCCGAGATCATGTCCAACAAGGGGGAAGCGGTCGCCGTTTCGCTCGATGGCGAGCCCGCAATCGCAGAACGCGAAGCCCGCAGTCGCAAGCGTCTCTATATCGTTATCGCCCTGGTCGTGCTCGCGGCGATAGTCGCTGCGTATCTTCTCCTGACCATGGGCGCGGAAGACGAAGCCGCGGATACGGGTTCGCAAGCACCTGCCATCACCGTCGTTTCGCCGGGGCGCACCACTGTCGCGGGAGAGATCGTGGCAACCGGTGTGCTCGCTGCACGTCGCGATGCTCCGGTAGGTGTTGTGGGCGAAGGCGGCCGGGTGGTTTCCATCCCCGTCGAAGCGGGTGACTGGGTGCGGCAGGGTCAGGTCCTTGCCGTGATCGATCGCTCGGTTCAGTCCCAGCAGGCCCGGGCGGCGGCTGCGCAGATCGAAGTGGCGCAGGCCGACGCGGAGCTTGCGCAGTCCAATCTCGATCGTTCCTTGCAACTGGTCGAGCGCGGTTTCGTCTCGCAAGCCGATGTAGATCGCCTCACTGCGACGCGGGATGCTGCCGTAGCCCGTGTCCGCGTGGCGCGCGCGCAGCTCGACGAATTGCAGGCGCGCAATGCAAGGCTCAATATCGTCGCTCCCTCGGCAGGCCTGGTGCTTGAACGCAATGTCGAGGTCGGCGCGACGGTTTCTGCCGGTTCGGGCCCCTTGTTCCGTCTCGCCCGGGGCGGTGAGATCGAAATGCTCGCTCAGGTGGGGGAGGAACAGCTTACCAGGCTTCGCGCCGGTGTTTCGGCTGAAGTGACGCCGGTGGGCTCCGAACAGACCTTTACCGGGCAGGTATGGCAGGTGGCCCCGACCATCGATGCCCAGAACCGGCAAGGGACGGCGCGGATCGCGCTTTCTTATGATCCCGCCCTGCGTCCCGGCGGCTTTGCCACGGCCCGCATCCTGAGCGGCACTACTACCGCTCCCCTCCTGCCCGAAAGCGCCGTGCTGTCGGACGATGATGGCAGTTTCGTCTATGTAGTGGACGCCGAGAACAAGGTCCAGCGCACGCCAGTGAGAACCGGTATGGTCACGAGCGAGGGTGTCGTGATCGAGAGCGGCATCACCGGCAGCGAGAAGATCGTGCTGCGCGCCGGGGGCTTCCTGACCGAGGGCGAAACGGTCAATCCGCGCCCGGCCGGGCAATAGGGGGGGCTACATGAACTTCCGCAATCTTTCCGCGTGGTCGATCCGCAACCCGGTCATCCCCCTGGTGGCGTTCACGGCCCTGTTGCTGGCCGGCATTCTCAGCTTCGCGCGGATGGATGTGGTCAATAATCCGGATATTGAATTCCCGGCCGTAAATATCACGATCTCACAGCCCGGTGCCGCACCGACCGAGATCGAGAACCAGATCACGCAGCGGGTCGAATCGGCCGTGCGTTCGGTCGCTGGGGTCAACAAGATTACCTCGACCGCCCGTGAAGGTAGTTCGAACACCTTCGTCGAATTCGAGATCGGCACCGATCCCAACGACGCCGTTTCCGAGGTGAAAAACGCGATCGATGGCGTGCGCGGAAGCTTGCCCGAGGGCATTCTCGAACCGCGTATCGAAAAGGTCGATGTCGCTGGAGGCTTCCTGGGCATTTACGCCGTCGAAGCGAGCGACATGACGATCGAACAGCTCAGCTGGTTCATCGATGATACCGTCGCCAAGCGTCTGCTGTCGATCGAGGGCATGGCCGAAGCCGGGCGCTTCGGCGGCGTCGACCGGGAAATCGAGGTCACGCTCGACCTCGCGAAAATGCAAGCTTACGGAGTAACTGCATCCGAGATCAACCAGGTCCTGCGGCGCGACAATCTCGATGCGGCAGGCGGCATGGCGGAGGTCGGCGGCACGCGCCAATCGGTCCGCGTTCTCGGCAACACCGGAAGCGCCTTCGAACTCTCTCAACGCCAGATCCGCCTTGCGGACGGAACGACGCTCAGGCTGGGCGATGTTGCAACCGTGAGCGACGGCTATTCGGAGCGCACATCCATTTCCAAGGTCCGCGATCAGGAAGTTGTGAACTTCTATATGAGCCGCGCAAAGGGAGCTTCGGACGTCACCGTTTATGAAGAAGCGCAAGAACTTATTGCGCAGATCGAGGCCGAAAACCCCGACGTCCGCTTCATACAGCTATTCGACACGGTAAAGTACACCAAGAGCCAGTATTCAAGCTCGATCGCCGCTATGATCGAGGGCGCAATACTGGCGGTTGTGGTGGTGTTCTTCTTCCTGCGCGACTGGCGTGCTACATTTATCTCCGCAGTCGCTATCCCGCTGTCCGCGATACCCACCTTCTGGTTCATGGATCTGCTCGGGTTCAATCTGAACTTCCTGTCACTGCTCGCGCTCGGTCTCGTGGCGGGTGTTCTGGTCGACGATGCCATTGTCGAGATCGAGAACATCGTCCGGCACATGCGCATGGGTAAGAGCGCCTATCAGGCGTCGATCGATGCGGCGGATGAAATCGGCCTGCCGGTCGTCGCAACCAGCTTCTGCATAGTCGCGGTCTTCCTGCCGGTCGGCCTGATGCCGGGCGTGACGGGCCAGTTCTTCAAGAATTTCGGTCTGACCGTCGTCATCGCGGTGCTGATGAGCCTTGCTGTCGCGCGCATGATCACCCCGATGCTGTCGGCCTATTTCTTGAAAGCACACGGCCATGCCGAACATGGCGAGGGCAAGTGGATGGACCGCTATATGCGCGTGCTCCACTGGTCGCTCGAACGTGGCAAGATGCACGCACGCCGCGCGGGCCTGCCGGCGCCTAAACATCGCTGGGCCTATGCGCTCTCCCTGCTGCTCGTCGTGTTCACCTTGCTCGGCATTTCCGGTGCGGCGGTTTTTATGACCTTCAATGCGATCGACGGATTGCAGATACCCCAGACGCTGGCCAATGCCGTGGCGTCGGAAGGGTTCCTGCACGATCTGGTGATGCGTCCCCTGCAGATCATTCAATTGGCAGTGGCTACCGCGGTCGGTTTCGCCCTGGTTTTCGGGCTCCTGAAAATCCTCGGTTTCCTCACCCGTGTGATTGGCGAGCGGCTTGGCCAGAGCTGGCGCTATCTCGAGGCGCGCTTTTATGACCACCGCGTATGGATGCTGGGTGTGGGCTGGTTCTCTTTCCTGCTGACGGTCCTGCTGTTCACGCAGACACCGTTCCAGTTCAATCCTGAAATCGACGACGAGAACGTCCAGGTCGAGATCGAGATGGTGCCCGGTACGACGCTGGATACGACCGAACGCGTAGCCGATCAGGTTGCCGCCCTGCTCTATGAGCAGCCGGAAGTCGAACGCGTCCTCGAACGCGTCCGGGAAGGGCAGGCGACGCTCTACATTACCTTGAAGGAAGATCGCGAACGTCCGTCCTATGTATTCACCCGCGCTCTCGCTCCTGAACTGGCCCTGATCCCCGATGCTCGGGTCCGCTGGAACTCCATGAACGGTCCCGGCGGCGGTGGCAGCGGGCGTGATTTGACGATCATGCTCGCAGGCTCCGATCCCGAACTTCTCAGCGACACCGCCTCCAAGGTCGTAGAAGAGATGAAGGGCGTTTCGACCATCGTCGCCCCGCGCATCACAGCCGATGTTCCGCGGCCCGAAATCATCATCAGGCCGCGGACCGAACTGCTTGCCGATCTGGGCGTGTCCACCGCCGCGATGAGTCAGGCGATCCGTATCGCGACCATGGGTGAGATCGAACAGAACGCGGCGAAATTCTCGCTATCCGACCGCCAGATCCCGATCACAGTGCGTCTGCCGGAAGGGGCGCGGGAGGATATCGTCACGATCGAGAACCTGCCGGTTCCGACGGCCAACGGCACTTCTGTCCCCCTCGGCCGGATTGCCGACATCACTTTCGGTTCGGGTCCGACGACGATCCAGCGCTATAACCAGAACCGACGGGTCTTCATCGGAGCCGACCTTGCCAGCGGCGTATTGCGCGGCAACGCGATGGAGCAGGTCGATGCCCTTCCTACTCTGGCGAACCTGCCACAGGGCGTGATCCGCGATCAGGTCGGCGAAGACGAGATGCAGCAGGAACTTAAGGAGAATTTCTCGATCGCCTTGATGGCGGGCATCCTGCTCGTTTTCGCGGTGCTGGTCCTGCTCTACAAGCGTCTCATGAGTCCGCTGGTCAACATGACCTCGCTTGCTCTGGCACCGCTCGGCGGTATATTCCTGGTCTGGATTGTGGGTCAGCCGCTCTCAATGCCGGTGTTGATCGGTGTGCTGCTGCTGCTGGGGATCGTCTCGAAAAACTCGATCCTGCTGATCGACTTCGCGATCGAGGCCATGGATGCAGGTCAGGAGAAGATGGATGCCATCATCGATGCCGGGCACAAGCGTGCACAGCCGATCGTCATGACTACTGTTGCTATGACGGCAGGTATGGTGCCTACAGCGCTCAGCCTGTCGGGCGATGGGGCATGGCGTGCGCCGATGGGTACGGTGGTGATCGGCGGTCTGATCCTCTCGACACTGCTTACGCTGCTGATCGTGCCGGCTGGATTCAGCCTTGCGGACGGGTTCGAGAAGCGGGCTGGGCCCTGGCTGCGGAATAGGTTCCTGACCTATCGACCGGGCGACGAAGACGGTGTTCCCGGGCCAAAAGCCCATGAACCCGGGATCGAACCGGCGGAGTAAGCGTCGCCTAGGGTATGGCGGGCACTTCCCATAATCTGACTGGAAGGGGCGGCGAGCCGCTCCCGGCGGATCGCGCCCGTGCCATGCGTCGTACTGCCACGGGCATGCTGGTGCTCATGGCGGCTATCTTCATCGCGTCGGGGCGCTGGCTCGATGTGCATCCTGCCTGGGGCTATGCCCATGCCTTTGCCGAAGCGGCGATGGTGGGTGGTCTTGCCGACTGGTTCGCTGTCACCGCGCTGTTTCGCCGCCCACTCGGCTTGCCGATCCCGCACACGGCGATCATTCCAGCGAACAAGGACCGTATCGCCGATACGATGGCAGGTTTCCTGCGCGAGAACTTCCTGACGCCACAAGTCGTAGCCCGCCGGATGGGGGCGATGAATTTGGCCGCAGCGGTGGGGGGCTATCTCGCCGATCCCAGGGCCGCGCGTGATTCGCGCGTCCGAGCCGGTGCAGGCGAGCTTGCGGTCGAGGTGCTGGAATCGCTCGATCCCGACAGGCTCGGCACCCAAGTCCGCTCCGGGCTCGCCGCGCAGATCGAAAAGCTGGAAGTCTCGCCCCTATTGGGCAGCATGCTCGACGCGATGATCGAAGATGGCAGGCACAAGGTGGTGATCGACAAGATCATTCGTTGGGCTGGCCTCGTGCTCGAGGATAATGAGCAGATGGTCCGCGATATGGTGCACAATCGGGCCAATGCCGTGCTTCGCTTCACCGGTCTGGACGAGAGGGTTGCGAACTCGGTTCTCGACGGTCTCTACAAGCTCCTTGCAGAAGTGCTGGTCGATCCGGAGCACCCCCTTCGCAACAAGATCGAGGAGGGCCTTCAGGAACTTGCCCGCGGCCTTCGCGAGGATCCCGAAATGCAGGCGCGGGTCGAGCGCATGAAGGTCGAGCTCGTGAACAATCCGGCGATCGCGGATTGGTGGCAATCGGTGTGGGAGCGCATCCGCGCGCGCCTCATAAACAGCATCCGCGAAAGCGGCGGCGCCGGAGACGGCTACCTCGGAGAGACCCTGGCCGAACTCGGCGGTGCCTTACGCGACGACATCCGCTTGCAGCAGCAGGTCAACCGCTTCGCCCGCCGTACCGCCGTGGGCGTGGCGACGCGCTATGGCGATCAGATCGTGCAACTCGTCAGCGAAACCGTCCGCCGCTGGGATGCGACGACCCTCACAGGCCGTGTGGAGAACGCGGTTGGCCGCGATCTGCAGTTCATTCGGATCAATGGAACACTGGTTGGCGGGCTGGTGGGACTGACGCTGCACGCTGGCAGCCAGCTACTATAATACTGGCAGGGAAATACAGAGCTATCCGAGAACTTATGGCATCCGGTAAAGTATGCTGGTTTGATAGATCGATCGGATCGGCTCCCCTTCTTCGTCCATGGCTGGTTCGAACCTGGCATCGGCCATTATAATATCACATGGCGTGCGTTTCATTTCGAAGTCGTCCGCCTGAGTGTTGTTGATCCAGTCACAACGCTCTGCCTTACCTTCACTATCGACGATTATGCGGACTTTGAAATTCGCCTGCGCTCCTCGCATGAGCGCCTTGCTCGGGTAATGTCGCTGAATGTCGGCCGCGATCTCGCGGACGTTCAGCCACACGGGTGTGGTCGTCAGTCGATCCTGGTAAGTTTCGTCGAAACCCCAACCTTGAGCCAAGTCGAGAGTGCATTTGTTAAGCGCAGCAACTGCAGCCCCCATGTCTTCCAATTGAAGGGTGATCGCCAATCGGTCGCTCTGCCAAAACGAAAGGTATTGCACACGCGCCGCGCGATCGGGATCAAGGCCGCCGAGGACCGGGTCGAGGCCCGAAGCCAGTTCGGCGCGACCCAGTTCGCGGAGGTCGCGCTCTTTCACTTTCGAGACGACCGGCTGTCCAAGTTCCCAGCCTCTACCTATAAATGCCGGACCGAACTTACCGAGCGCGGCTTTCAAGAATGTTTTCTCGAACTGATTAAACTCTGGCCCCCACTGGACCGTAACATCCTTTGACCACCTTGTCCGCGCAAGGGGTGGCCCGGCAACAGTCCAGTCAAAATCTGCTGATGGCGAATACTGCTCTATCATCAAGACTGTTTGGTCGTCGGACTTCCCATATGTCCTGATCAAGCGGCAGCTGTTCTCGCCATAATCGGCGACCCACTTGCTGTCAGCCTTGAGTGTCAAAACCTCTGCTTTCGCATCGCCTGTGAAAAGCGCTGCGAGAACGATTCCAGACAAGATAATTCGCATTTAGTGACCCCCCTTCGCTCTTGCCAATCTGCATAAGCGAAAGGGGGGTGTCACTCAATTCCGTAATGACATCAAAGCTTTTCAGTGAGTTCCGGGACAGCCTTATAGAGATCGGCGACCAAGCCGATGTCCGCCACCTGGAAGATCGGTGCGTCCTCGTCCTTGTTGATCGCGATGATCGTTTTGGAGTCTTTCATCCCGGCGAGGTGCTGGATCGCGCCCGAGATGCCGATGGCGATGTAGACTTCCGGAGCCACGATCTTACCGGTCTGGCCGACCTGGTAATCGTTCGGAACGTAACCCGCATCGACCGCGGCGCGCGAAGCGCCGATGCCTGCGCCGAGCTTGTCTGCCAGCGGCGTGATGACCTGCTCGAAGGTTTCCGCGTCCTTCAGCGCGCGGCCACCCGAAACGATGATCTTGGCGCTGGTCAGTTCGGGACGGTCACTCTCGGCGATTTCCTGGCTGACGAAGCTGGAAAGACCTGCGTCGGTCGGACCGGAAATTTCCTCGATGGTGCCCGAGCCGCCTTCCGCTTCCGCCTTGTCGAAGGCGGTTCCGCGAACGGTGATGACAAGCTTTTCGTCCGTGCTTTCGACGGTCGCGATGGCATTGCCGGCGTAAATCGGACGGGTGAAGGTCTTGTCGCCTTCGACCGAAAGGATGTCCGACACCTGCATCACATCGAGCAAAGCGGCGACGCGCGGCGCGATGTTCTTGCCGGTGGTGGTGGCGGGCGCGACGAACGCGTCGTGATGGCTCATCTGGTCGGCAATCAGCGGCGCGACGTTTTCCGCCAGCGCATGCTCATATGCCGCATCGTCGGCAAGGTGGACCTTGCCCACGCCCGCGACCTTCGCAGCCTGTTCGGCAACCGCGCGGCAGCCCGATCCGGCGACCAGCAGGTGCACTTCGCCCAGCTTGCCCGCAGCGGTCACCGCGGCAAGCGTCGCGTCCTTCATTTCGGCATTGTCGTGTTCGACCCACACCAGTGTCTTCATGTTCAAACCTCCAAGTCCGTTCGCCCTGAGCTTGTCGAAGGGCCGTACTTTTCTTCATCCGAGCGCCCGAAAGAAGGACGGTGCTTCGACAAGCTCAGCACGAACGGATGACGGGTGAATTCCTTATGCGATGCCCAATGCCTTGATCTTGGCAACCAGCGCATCGACGTCCTCGACCTTCACGCCAGCCTGCCGAACCGGCGGTTCGGAGACGTTGGTGGTCTTCAGGCGCGGCGCGGTGTCGACACCGTAATCGGACGGGCTCTTGGTATCGAGCGGCTTCTTCTTCGCCTTCATGATGTTCGGCAGCGAGGCATAGCGCGGCTCGTTCAGGCGCAAATCGGTGGTGACGATGGCCGGAAGCGTGAGCTTCACGGTCTCGAGACCGCCATCGACCTCGCGTTTCACGATAACGTGATCGCCATCTACCTCGACTGTATTGGCGAAGGTGCCCTGCGGACGGCCCATCAGGGCCGCCAGCATCTGGCCGGTCTGGTTCGAATCGTCGTCGATCGCCTGCTTGCCGAGCATCACGATGCCGGGCTCTTCCTCTTCGGCGATGGCCTTGAGGATCTTGGCAACCGCGAGGGGTTCGACCTCGTCATCGGTCTCCACCAGGATCGCGCGGTCGGCGCCCATGGCAAGCGCAGTGCGCAGCGTTTCCTGCGCCTTTGCCGGCCCGATGCTGACGGCCACGATCTCTTCGGCCTTGCCCGCTTCCTTGAGGCGGATGGCCTCCTCGACGGCGATTTCGTCGAAGGGGTTCATGCTCATCTTTACATTGGCAAGGTCCACGCCCGAGCCATCGGCCTTCACGCGCGGTTTGACGTTGTAATCGATCACCCGCTTGACGGGGACGAGGATTTTCATGCGAATACCTTCCTCTCGATGGAAACTTCGGTGCCCGCCTAGCTTGCGTTTACGTAAACGTCAAGCAAAGCGGCGGCCGTTTGCCGACTCTCGACTGGCTTCCTGTCCCGCGGAAAACCGCAGGTCAAGCGCGCGGGCCGGATTACCTTTACTATGGTTCTGGCCGCGAATAGTTTCAGCCGACGGTGGGAGGTTTGGCAATGCATATAGCGTTTATGGCAACAGGGCTTCTGCTCTTTATGACGACGGCGGCAGTCGCGCAGGAAACGCGCACCGCACCGGAAGACTACCAATCCCCGCCGGCAACGATGGAACAAATGTCCTGGCTGGTCGGCCAGTGGAGCGGCAGCGGCATCGGTGGTGCGGCGGCGATGGAAAGCTGGCTTCCACCTACCGGCGATACGATGGTGGGCACATTTGTCCAGCAAACCGGGGAAGGCGGCATCCGCTTCACCGAGCACATGTATCTGGTGGAGGAAGAGGGAACGCTGGTCCTGCGCTTGAAGCACTTCAATGCCGACCTCACTGCTTGGGAGGAGAAGGACGACATGCTCACCTTTCGCCTGATCGCGGTAGAGGGTTGCGCTGCCTATTTCCACTCGCTCACATTGCGGTGCGATGGAGAGGACGGGCTGCTCGCCGCCGTACGCATGAAGAGCGACGGCGACGAGATCAGCGAACTGGTTTTCCGTTTCGAACGGGTCGACTGACAGCCAGGGCGGCGCTCAGGCCGCCTTCTTCACCTCGGCCACGATCTTGCGGGCTGCATCGCCCAGATCGTCTGCCGGGACGATCGGCAGGCCCGAGTTGGCGAGGATTTCCTTGCCTTCCCGGACGTTGGTACCTTCGAGGCGGACGACCAGCGGAACCGAAAGGTTCACGTCCTTTGCCGCCTGCACGATACCGTTGGCGATCACGTCGCATTTCATGATCCCGCCGAAGATATTGACGAGGATGCCCTCGACTGCCGGGTCCTTGAGGATGATCTTGAACGCGGCCGTCACCTTCTCGGTGGTCGCGCCGCCGCCCACGTCGAGGAAGTTTGCAGGGAAGGCGCCGTTCAGCTTGATGATGTCCATCGTCGCCATGGCCAGGCCCGCGCCATTGACCATGCAGCCGATGTTGCCGTCGAGCTTGATATAGGCGAGGTCGTATTCGCTCGCCTCGACTTCGGCCGGGTCTTCCTCGGTCTCGTCGCGCATCGCTTCCACGTCCTTGTGGCGATAAAGCGCGTTGCTGTCGAAACTCATCTTGGTGTCGAGTACGAGGAGGTTGCCCTCCTTGTCTTCCACCAGCGGGTTTATCTCGAGCATTTCCATGTCGAGGTCCATGAAGGCGGTGTAGAGCTGCTTCGCCAGCTTCTGGCACTGCTTGTTGGTTTCGCCTGTCAGCTTGAGGGCGAAGGCAACCGCGCGGCCATGGTGCGGCATGAAGCCCTGCGCCGGGTCGATAGTGATGGTGGTGATCTTCTCGGGCGTTTCATGCGCCACGTCTTCGATATCCATCCCGCCCTCGGTGGAGGCGATCATGGCGACCTGGCCGGAAGCACGGTCGACCAGCATGGAGAGGTAGTATTCCTTCTCGATATCGACGCCGTCGGTGACGTAGAGGCGATTGACCTGCTTGCCTTCGTCGCCGGTCTGGATCGTTACCAGCGTGTTGCCGAGCATTTCCTTCGCATTCGCTTCGACCTCGTCCACGCTCTTCGACAGGCGGACGCCGCCCTTCGCATCGGGCCCCAGTTCCTTGAACTTGCCCTTGCCGCGCCCGCCGGCGTGGATCTGCGCCTTCACGACATAGAGTGGCCCGGGAAGCTGCTTCGCGCCTGCAACCGCTTCTTCGACGGTGAGTGCTGCGTGTCCTGCGGGAACGGCGATGCCGTATTTCGCGAGGAGTTCCTTAGCCTGGTATTCGTGAATGTTCATCTGGGTTCTCGTCCTTCGCGCGAATGCGCGGTCTGGGGGGATGGGAATCTGCGCGTGCGCATAAGCATGTCTGGGCGCGCTTGAAAAGTGCGGTTTTCGGGTGCAGGTGCACTCGCGCTCCATGATCGACAGTAAACGTCTCGAATCCATCGTCGCGCAGGCAGGCGAGATTGCGCTCGGACTCTGGCCGGGAGCGGGTGCGGAACTGGAGTCGTGGGAGAAGACTCCGGGAAGCCCGGTGTGCGAGGCCGATCTGGCCGTCGATGCCTTCCTCAAGCGCGAACTGGGCGCGTTGCTGCCTTCAGCCGGATGGCTTTCAGAAGAAACCGCCGACGATCCGGAACGGCTCGATCGCGATTTGATCTGGCTGGTCGATCCGGTGGACGGCACGCGCGATTTCATTCGCGGACGCAAGGGCTGGGCGGTATCGGTGGCGCTGATCAGTTCCGGCAGGCCGCTCATCGGCACGCTCTGCGCGCCTGCGCGCGGCGAGGTGTGGCATGCCGTTGCGGGGCAGGGCGCCACGCTCAACGGAGCCCGGATCGCCGCTTCGACACGGCGGGATTTCGAGGGCGCGCGCGTACCTGCCAACGATCTGATGAAGCAGGACCGCATGCTGACCAAGGTCGAGCAGCCCAATTCCATAGCGCTCAGGATCGCCATGGTGGCGGATGACCGCGCCGATCTCGTCGCCACGCTGCGCTGGGGTTTCGAATGGGACATTGCCGCCGCCGGGCTGATCGCGCGCGAGGCAGGAGCGGCCGTGTCCGACAGTTTCGGTCGCAAGCTCGATTACAACAAGCGCGATCCACGCGCCTTCGGCGTCATTGTCAGTGCGCCGGACATCCATACCGCCACCGTCGAGCATCTCTCCGACAGGGCACATCAGATCGCCAGACCCTAGAAAGCAACGCATGAAAAAGGGGCCGGGTTGGACCCGACCCCTTCCTGTTGAACGTGAGTTCGAGTTAGTGGACGTTACTGGTTCGCCTGAGCAGCTTCCACGTCGTCCTGGTCGAACGGGATGATCTTGATCTCGACGCGGCGGTTGAGAGGTTCGTTCACGCCGTCGGCGGTCTTGACCTTGAGATGCTCATATTGCTCGCCGTAACCCTGCCAGCGAATGCGCGAGGAGCTCACGCCGCGGCTGATCAGGTAGTTGGCGACTGCCTGGGCGCGCTGTTCGGACAGGCGCTGGTTGAGGTCGGTTCCGCCTGTCGTGTCGGTGTATCCGTACACGTCGATAAGGCTGTTGGGATATTGGACCAGGTTGGCCGCCACATTGTCGAGTGTCGCGCGGAAGGCAGAGTTGATCGTGGCGCTGCCGGTGGCGAAGGTCACGCCATCGGGCAGGTTGACGAGAATCGCCTCGCCGCCGTCGGTTTCGCTCACATCGACGCCCGAGCCGGCTGTCTGTTCTTCCAGTTCCTTGATCTGCTGGTCCATGCGGTAACCGACATAGCCGCCCGCCGCGCCGCCGGCTGCCGCGCCGATGATGCGTCCGGTCTTGCCGCCGATTACGCCGCCAAGAAGGCCGCCGGCCACAGCGCCACCCACACCGCCGAGTACGGTGCGCGATACCTTGCGTTCGCCGGTGTTGGGGTCTGTGACACAGGCAGAGGTGCCGAGCAGAGCGATGGAAGAAAGTCCTGCGAGGAAAAAGCGTGATGTTTTCATGTTTTCATTCCCTTTCTGAGAGCCGGGCTCGTGGGGGCGCTCCAGCCCTTGCCTCACCCGAACGCCATGGGACGCGCCCACCAGCGTCTCTAGAGTATCAGAACCATCCAATTCACAGCCTGTTCCGAGAGACGCTGGCAGAGCGGCACTTTTGTGCTAGCGAAGGGGTGTGACACCCTTTCCCTGGACAGACCTTCTCATCATCGCCGGCTTGATTCTGCTCAACGGCGTGTTCGCCATGAGTGAACTGGCAATTGTCTCCGCACGCACGGGGCGGCTGCGCTCGGCTGCCAATCAGGGCAGCGCCGCGGCGAAAACCGCGATCGAGCTGGCGGCGGACCCGGGCAAATTCCTTTCAACCGTCCAGATCGGCATCACCCTGATCGGTATCATCGCGGGTGCTTATTCCGGAGCAAGCCTGGGCGGACCTGTGGGCGAGCGGCTGGAGGCTATGGGCCTGCCCGCAGAGTGGGCGGAGGAAGCCGGTTTTGCGCTGGTCATCGCACTGACGACCTATCTCAGCCTCGTCGTGGGCGAACTCGTGCCCAAGCAGGTCGCGCTGCGCGCCGCGGTGCCGATCTCTATCATCATGGCGCGCCCGATGGCGCTGCTTGCAAAAGTGGCCGCTCCGCTGGTCTGGCTGCTGGATGCCTCCTCGGGCCTGCTGATCCGCCTGCTGGGTGTGAAGCCCGCAGGGCAAAGCTCGGTCACGGCAGAAGAGCTGCACATGCTTTTCGCAGAGGCGACCCGCAGCGGCGTGATCGAGAGCGAACAGCACCAGATGCTAGCCGGCGTGGTACGCCTCGCCCAGCGTCCCGTGCGCGAGGTGATGACCCCGCGGACCGATCTCGACTGGATCGACGTCAATGCGGATGAAGAAGCGATCCGCGCGATGCTGGAGGAAAGCCCGCATTCGGTGTGGCCGGTGGCCGACGGATCGCCCGACCGGATAATGGGTCTCGTGCGGGTGCGCGAAGTGCTGGGCACGATGCTGGCGGGCAAGGGCGTGGTGCTCGAAACGCTCATGAAGAAGGCGGAGGTCGTGCCCGACCAGCTCGATGCGGTCGATGCGCTCCGCGTGCTGCAGCAGGCCGATATCGCCATGGCCATGGTGCATGACGAATACGGCCATCTGGATGGAATCGTGACCCCGGTGGACCTGCTTACCGCGCTGGTGGGCGATTTTGCCAGCGACCAGGACCCGGACGATACGCCGGGTATCGTTGAGCGAGACGATGGCAGCCTGCTCGTGGCCGGATCGCTTTCGGCCGATGCGCTCGCCGACCGGCTAGGGCTCGATTACGGCGACGACCGCGAATTCGCGACCGTCGCGGGCTTCTGCCTCGCAGTGATGAAGAAACTGCCCGTCGAAGGCGAATGGTTCGAGGAGCAGGGCTGGCGCTTCGAAATCGTCGACCTCGACGAACGCCGCATCGACAAGGTGCTGGTCAGCGAAGTCGCGGGCAAGGCGAAGCGCGAAGTCACTCCAGATTAAGGTCTCAGGCGACGCCTAACCGGGCCGGTGGAGGCCCGGCAAGGGCGACTGCCCGCCCCGCAGCGGGTGCGGCTTGTCGCACGCCTAGCAAGGACGAACCCGCGTAGGCGGGGTCGCAAAACAATCAGCCAGGAATTACAGCCTGCGCTGATGCGCCGTCACCTTCCGGGGCGGCGATGATGTCGCGGGTCACGCGGCCCTTGGCCACGGTGTTGGTTTCTTCCGAACCCACCTGCGAACGGATGCCCGGTTCGGCCGCACCGGCGCGGTCGAGCGCGCTGGTTTCGACCGAGCTACGCTCTGCAGGGCCACCGAACAGCGCTTCGAGCGTCTGTTCTGCCGCAGTGCCTTCCGTCGGGCGCGGCGCGCCGGGAGCGGGGGGCACGAGGTTGAAATCGGGCGGCACTACGAGCGGCGCCTGGCGCTGGACGGCGAATTCATCAGGGCGTTCGCGGTTCAGGAAACCGCCGCCGCCGCATGCGGCCAGCATGCTCGAAACGGCGCCAAGAAGGGCGATACGGGTAAGGGTATTCATCAGTTGCTCTCCGCGGCGTCTGCCGGTTTGCCGTGCATGAGGTCGTCGACCTCTTCATCGTCCTTGTCGCGCATGAAGAAGGCGCGGGCAAGGATTATCAGGACGCCGATGGTGATGGCCGCATCGGCGATGTTGAAGATCAGGAAGGGGCGGAATTCCCCGATATGGAAGTCGGCATAGTCGATGACATAGCCGAGCTCGTAGCGGTCCTTGATGTTGCCCAGCGCCCCGCCGAGGATCATCGACAGGCCAAGGATATCGCCCAGCGCCTTCTCGCGGAACATCCAGATGGTGACCGCCAGCGCGATCAGCGCGGTCACACCCACCAGGATCCAGCGCGATTCGAAGCTGTCGGCCTCGAACATCCCCATCGAGACGCCGAAATTCTGCGTCCAGCGCAGGTCGAAGAAGGGCAGCAGGTCGATCACGCCGCGCTGGCGCAGCTGCAGCGGCTCTACCATGAGCCATTTCACATACTGGTCCACGCCATAGATGGCGAAGGCGATCGCGACACCGATCAGACGCATGCGAAGAAGCGGGTTCATGTCAGGCAGCATCCATCTGGGTGACGACATCCTCGCAGCGGTCGCACAACGCCCCGTCCTCGGAAACCGAGGGGAGCAGGCGCCAGCAACGGCCGCATTTGTTTTCGTCTGTACGGGTAACGGACACCGTGTCGCTATCGCTCCGGGCGACTGACGCGGTGATGAACAGTTCGGCAAGATCCGCGTCGCTGAAGCCTTCGGGCACCGCGCTGTCGGGGACCACCACATCGGCTTCGAGGCTGGAACGGATGGTCTTGTCGCGGCGCAGCGGCTCGATCGCCTCGGTCACGCGCTCACGCAGATCGCGCAGCTTTTCCCAGCGTGCGCCATCGGCCGATACGCCCGGAACCTTGGGCCATTCGAGCAGGTGGACGCTGCCGCCTTCCGGATAGCGCGTGGTCCACACCTCCTCGGCGGTGAACACCAGCACCGGCGCGGCATAGCGCACCAGTGCGTGGAACAGGATGTCCAGTACAGTGCGATAGGCGTTGCGGCGCGTGCTGTCCGGCCCGTCGCAATAGAGGCAGTCCTTGCGGATATCGAAATAGAAGGCCGACAGGTCCTCGTTGCAGAAATCGACCAGCAGGCGCGTGTAGGTGTTGAAGTCGTAAGCCTCGAGCGCGGTCTTCAGCTTTCCGTCGAGATCGGCGAGCAGCGCGAGGACATAGACTTCCAGTTCGGGAATCTCGCCCGTATCGCCCATGTCGCCGACGAAGCCGTCGAGCGCGCCGAGGAGATAGCGGAAAGTGTTGCGCAGGCGTCGGTACTGGTCGCCCACGCCTTTCAGGATCTCGTCACCGATCCGGTGGTCTTCGGTGAAATCGACGCTCAGCGCCCACAGGCGGATGATGTCCGCGCCGTATTGCTCCATCACCTTCAGGGGATCGATGGTGTTGCCGAGGCTCTTCGACATCTTCTTGCCGTCGCTCGCCATGGTGAAACCGTGGGTCAGCACCGCGTCGTAGGGCGCACGGCCGCGCGTGGCGGAGCTTTCGAGCAGGGAGGACTGGAACCAGCCGCGATGCTGGTCGCTGCCTTCTAGATAGAGATCGGCGGGCCAGCGCTGGTCGGGCCAGCGGCCGCTTTCCAGCGTGAAGGCGTGGGTGCAGCCGCTATCGAACCAGACGTCGAGAATGTCGGTTACCATCTCGAACTCGGCCGGATCATGGTCGGGGCCGAGGAATTCGGCCTTGCGGCTTTCGTCCCAGGCATCGACGCCCTGCTGCTTTACCGCTTTGATGACGCGGGCATTGACAGCTGCGTCCTGCAGATAGCTGCCGTCCTGCCGCACGAACAGCGTGATCGGCACGCCCCATGCGCGCTGGCGGCTCAGCACCCAGTCGGGGCGGCCTTCGACCATCGATCCGATGCGGCGGCGGCCCTTTTCGGGATAGAATTTCACCCGCTCGATCTCGCGCATGGCGATTTCGCGCAGGGTGGAGTGGTCCTTGCTGGTGAACATCGCCACGGCAGCGCCGAAGCCTTCGGGCGCGGCGACGTCGAAATCGCCGGTGTCGAGCGGCTTGTCCATCGGCACGAACCACTGCGGCGTGCAGCGATAGATGACCTTGGCTTTCGACCGCCACGAATGCGGATAGGAATGCTGGTAGTCGTCGGAGGCGGAAAGCAGCGCGCCAGCCTCGCGCAGGTCCGAACAGATCGGCCCGTCGGGCGCGTTGAACGGCTTGTTGATCACCGCGCGGCGGCGCTCGTCATTCCCGCCCAGCCACGGCCAGTCGTCGCGATAGCGCCCGTCGCCCATGACCGCGAAGACCGGTTCGATGCCGTGTTCTCGGCAGAGCAGGAAATCGTCCTCGCCATGATCGGGCGACATGTGGACGAGACCCGTACCGCTGTCGGTGGTGACGAAATCGCCTGCGAGCAGCGGGCGCGGATTTGCGTAGAACCCGCCGAGTTTGTGCATCGGGTGGCGGGCGATGGTTCCGGCGAGTTCGGAGCCTTTCACCATGTGGCGGCTCATCCAATCCACCACATCGTCCGTGGTTTCGACTTCCCCCTGTTCGGGCGCGTCGACTACGGAAAGGCCCGTGCGCTCAAGGAACTCATCCCGGAGTTCGTGTGCGACTAAGTATCTATTTCCGTTGTTCGCATAAACATGCTCGTACTCAACCTCCGGCCCGTACGCCAAAGCCTGGTTCACCGGGATCGTCCAAGGCGTCGTCGTCCAGATTACCGCATGCGCGCCAACCAGTTCCGGAATCGGCGATTCCACGATCTCGAACGCCACGTCGATCTGGGTCGAGGTGATGTCCTCATATTCGACCTCGGCCTCGGCCAGCGCGGTCTCTTCCACCGGGCTCCACATTACCGGCTTCGATCCGCGATAGAGGTTTCCGGCTTCGGCGAACTTCATCAGTTCGGCAACGATGGTCGCCTCGCTTTCCGCCTGCATGGTCAGATACGGATTGTCGAAATCCGCCATCAGGCCGAGCCGCTTCAGCTGCTGCCGCTGAACATCGACCCATTTCTGCGCATATTCGCGGCATTCCTGCCGGAATTCGGCTGCGGGGACCGCCTTCTTGTCCTTCTTCTTCTTGCGGTACTGTTCCTCGACCTTCCATTCGATGGGCAGGCCGTGGCAGTCCCAGCCGGGCACGAAGGGCGCGTCCTTGCCGAGCAGGCTCTGGCTGCGCACCACCATGTCCTTGAGGATGCGGTTCAGCGCATGGCCGATATGCATGTCGCCATTGGCATAGGGCGGGCCGTCGTGAAGGATGAACTTTTCGCGGCCTGCACGCTCTTCGCGCAGCTGCTCGTACAGCTTGTCTTCCTGCCAGCGCGCAAGGATCTGCGGCTCCTTCTGCGGAAGGCCGGCCTTCATCGGAAAATCGGTCTTGGGAAGGAAGACCGTGTCCCGGTAATCGCGCTGTGTCTGGTCGCTTTCTGGCATAGGGTGCCGCCGCTAGAGGAATTGCGCGCCGTAGGAAAGTGTTTCGAAACCGGAACAGCTAGTACCGTCATGCTGATCTTGTTTCAGCATCCATTCCGCAGCCCGCTCTGTCCGACCAGGCGGAGAGATGGACCCTGAAACAAGCTCAGGGTGACGGCTCAGGCGAGAAGACGTTTAGCTTCCTCGCAATCCTGCTCCATCTGCACCACCAGCGCATCGAGCGAATCGAACTTCGCCTCGCCGCGCAGGAAGTGGTGGAAGGCCACCTCGATCTCCTGCCCGTAGAGATCGCCGGAGAAATCGAAGAAATAGGGTTCGAGCAATTCCTTGGGCGGTTCGAACTGGGGGCGCACGCCGATATTGGCCGCGCCTTGCAATTCCTGACCCGTCGCAAGGATGCGCCCGGTGACTGCATAGATACCGTATTTCGGGCGCAGGTAATGTTCGATGGATAGGTTGGCGGTGGGATAACCGATCTCGCGCCCGCGCTTGTCCCCATGTTCCACCACGCCGCGAATGGCGAAAGGGCGGGTGAGGAGGCGCGCCGCTTCCTGCGGGTCGCCTTTGCGCAGCGCCTCGCGCACGCGGCTGGAGGATACGGGCTCTCCGCCGTCCAGCACCGGATCGACCGCGCGGGCCTCGATCCCGACCTCGCGGCCGAGCTCGACCAGCTTCTCGAAATTGCCGCCGCGCGCCTTGCCAAAAGTGAAATCGCCCCCGGTGACCACGCCTTTCACGCCGAGCTTTTCGGCGAGGAGTATACGCACGAAATCCTCCGCCGTCGTCCCCGCCAGCTCTCCGTCGAAATGGAACACCAGCATCGCGGTCGCCCCGGCGGCGAGATAGAGTTCCTGCCGCTGCTCGAGCGTGGTCAGGCGGAAGGGCGGAACGTCGGGCTTGAAGAAGCGCACCGGGTGCGGATCGAATGTCGCGATGATGCTCGGCCGGCCCTCGGCCCGGGCCCATTCGATCGCTTCGCGCGCCACTGCCTGGTGGCCGAGGTGGAAGCCGTCGAAATTGCCCAGCGCCACGATTGCACCGCGCAGCGATTCGGGGAGCGGATCGCGGTGGTCGAGGAACCTCATGGCTTCGCCCCCATCGGTTCGATCCCGGCGCTCAGCACGCGCAGCGCATTGCCGCCCATCGCGGCGCGGATTTCGCCCTCGGAAAAGCCTTCGTCCATCAGCGCCTGCGTCACCTGCGACAGTTCGCTGGTGTCGAAACGAGTCGTGACCGAGCCATCGAAATCGCTGCCGAGCGCGACATGTTCGATCCCCACCAAATCGCGGATATGGCGCATTGCGCTGGCCGTGGAGCGCGGCGAGGTGTCGCAGACGGCGCCCGGCCAATAACCCACTCCGATGATGCCGCCGGTAGCCGCGACCCCGCGGATCTGTTCGTCCGAAAGGTTCCGATTGACACCGCAGGTCGCCTGCACGCCGCCATGGCTGGAGACGACCGGGCGCCGCGCGATGGCGATGATGTCGGCGACGCAGGCCGGGCTGCAGTGCGCGATATCGACCACCATGCCCATCTCTTCCATGCGCCGCACAACGGCGCGCCCCTTGTCGGTAAGGCCCCCCTTCTGGGTGCCGTGCATCGAACCGGCGAGGTCATTGTCGAAGAAATGGGTGAGGCCCGCCATGCGAAAGCCGGCGTCGTACAGCCGTGCGAGATTGGCGGGGTCGCCTTCGAGATTGTGCAGCCCTTCTATGGATAGCATCGCGCCGACGCCATCACGGCCACTTGCGCGGCGTCGAAGCAGGCGGTCGACATCTTCCGCGCCGTGGATCTGGAACAGTCCGTCGCGTTCCTCCTCCACCGCGCGGTCGAGCTTCTGCGCGTGCCAGAGCGAGCGTTCGAGCAGGCTGCCCCATGTCCGTAGCGGCTGGAGCTGGGCGATGACCAGCGGGGTGATGTTGTCGGTATCGCCCGTGTTCGAATCGTAATTCTGTCCGCGCGGCGACTTGGTCACGCTGGAGAAGATCTGTAGCGCAACATTGCCGTCGCGCAGGCGCGGAAGGTCGACATGGCCGCGCGAGGCACGCTGGGTCATGTCGCGCTTCCACAGCAGCGTATCCGAATGCAGGTCGACGATCTGGAGGTCTGCGTGAAGGTCGCGCGCTTCCTGTGAGACCGCGATCAGCGGCTCGCCGTCGATCCGGTTGAGGTCACGCTCGACATATCCGGGCGCGAAGGTGAAGAACACGACCAGCGCCGCTATCACCAGCACGGCGATGCCGATGCCGACCTTGCGCCTCACGCGCCTGTCTCGCCGATGCGTGTGTAGGTGAGGAAGGAATAGGCCGGCCTGTCGTCCTCGGCCTCGAAATCCTCACGCCGGACCATTTCCCATTCCGGGCCGAGCGGGGGCATGAAGACATCGCCGTCGAACTCGCGGTGGATTTCGGTCAGCTCGACCCGGTCCGCCAGCGGCATGAAGATGTCGAAAATCGCCGCGCCGCCGATCACGGCAATGCTTCCCTCGGTGTTTCCGGCCCGATCAAGCGCTTGATCGACCGAACGCACGACTTCCGCTCCGGTCGAATCCCAGCGCTCTCTCCGGGTGAGGACGACGTGACGGCGGCCCGGCAACAGGCCCGGCAGGCTCTCGAAAGTCTTGCGTCCCATGATCATGGGACTGCCCATCGTCAGTGCTTTGAAGCGCTTGAGGTCGGCAGGCAGGTGCCAGGGGAGGCGGCCTTCCTTGCCGATCGCGCCATTGGCAGCGCGGGCATATATCAGGAACAGGCTCATCCGCGGGTGTCGAGCGTGACCAGCGTCATATGGCCCATCTTGCGCCCTTCGCTGGCCTCGGCCTTGCCGTAATCGTGCAGGTGGACCCGTGCATCGCCAAGTTTCGCATGGGCGCTGTCGATGTCGGCCCCCAGGATGTTGCGCATTTCGACCGCAGCGGCGGTGGTGCGCGTGTCGCCGAGCGGCAGGCCCGCGACCGCGCGGATATGGTTCTCGAACTGGCTGGTGGCCGCGCCCTCGATCGTCCAGTGGCCCGAATTGTGTACGCGCGGCGCCATCTCGTTGAAGATCGGCCCATCGCGCGTGGCGAAGAATTCCAGCGTCAGCACGCCGACATATTTGAGCGCGTCGGCGACCTTGCGCGCCAGTTCGCGCGCCTCGGTCACCTGCGCGGCGATCCGCTCGCCCGCCGGATAGTGCGAGGAGGCAAGGATACCCCCCGCGTGGACATTGCGGGGTGAATCCCAGAAACGGATTTCGCCGTCGCGGCTGCGCACCAGGATGACGGAAAATTCCGCCTCGAACTCGACGAAGGCTTCGTAGATACAGGCCGCCTCGGGCATGCGCAGCCCCGCTGCCTCGCGCGCACTACCGATGCGCCACTGGCCCTTGCCGTCATAGCCGTCGCGCCGCGTCTTGAGGATGCCGGGCGCGCCCAGCCGGTCGACTGCGGCTTCGAGATCCTGGCTCGTATCGACCTTCGCATAGGCGGCCGGCCTTCCGCCGAGACCCTCGACGAAGCGCTTCTCATTGAGTCGGTCCTGCGCGGTTTCCAGCGCCAGCGGAGCGGGAAATATCTTGGCCTGCTGGATCGCGCGCGCGGTGGCGACTGGGACGTTCTCGAACTCCCAGGTCACAGCGTCGCAGCGCTCGGCAAACGCGGCAAGGGCGGTTTCGTCGTCCCAGTCGGCGGTGACGAAGTCCTCGCTTACCGCGCTGCTGACGTTATCGCCCTCGGGTGCATAGCCGATGCAGCGATATCCCAGCTGCGCGGCGCTCGTCGCCATCATCCGGCCAAGCTGGCCGCCACCGAGGATACCGATGGTGGACCCGCGTTTCAGCATCAGTCTTCCGGCCTTTCGGTCACCGCGGCACTGCGCGCCATGCGCCAGTCCTTGAGCCGCTGCGCGAGCTCCGCATCGCCATTGGCGAGGATCGCGGCGGCGAGCAGCCCGGCATTGGTCGCGCCCGCTTCGCCGATGGCCAGCGTACCGACCGGGACTCCGGCGGGCATCTGGACGATGGAAAGCAGGCTGTCCTGCCCCGAAAGCGCCTTGGATTTCACCGGCACGCCCAGCACCGGCACATGGGTCAGCGCCGCAATCATGCCGGGCAGGTGGGCAGCGCCGCCAGCCCCTGCAATGATGACGTGAAAGCCCTCATCTTCTGCCGCCCTGGCGAATTCATACATGCGTTCGGGTGTGCGATGCGCGGACACGATGCGGACATCGGCGGCGACGCCCAGCTCCTCCAGCACCTCGGCGGCGCGTTTCATGGTCGGCCAGTCGGACTGGCTGCCCATCACTATGGCGACCCTGGCTTTTCCCCCTTGGGCCATCTCAGCTATCCTTCAGGTAATAGCGTTCGCCGGTGACCTGCGTACCATCGAATTCATAGATGATTGGCTGGCCGGTCGGGATTTCCAGACCGGTGATCTCTTCATCCGATATGTTCGACAGGTGCTTGACCAGCGCGCGCAAGCTGTTGCCGTGGGCGGAGATGATCACCGTTTCGCCTTTGGCCAGCTGCGGCAGGATTGCCTCTTCCCAATAGGGTAGCACGCGTTCGATGGTGAGCTTGAGGCTTTCGGTGCGCGGCACGTCGATCCCGGCGTAACGCGGGTCGTCCGACAGGTCGAATTCGCTGCCCGCTTCCATGTCCGGCGGCGGCACGTCGAAGCTGCGGCGCCAGATATGGACTTGTTCGTCCCCGTGCTTCTCGCGCGTCTGCTGCTTGTCGAGACCGGTGAGGCCGCCATAATGACGCTCGTTCAGATGCCAGTCGCGTGTCACGGGGATCCACAGCCGGTCGCATTCTTCCAGCGCGATATTGAGCGTCTTGATCGCGCGTTTCTGGACGGAGGTGAAGGCGACGGTGGGCAACACGCCCTTGGCCTGCATCAGCCGGCCCGCTGCGCGCGCCTCTTCTTCGCCCTTTTCGGTCAGGTCGACATCCCACCAGCCGGTGAAGCGGTTGGCGAGGTTCCACTCGCTCTGGCCGTGGCGAACGAGGATCAGCTTCGACATGGTTACTCCGGTTTTCCCCTAGGAGCACTGCGCGTTAGCGGCGCGTATCGTCCTTGGAAAGGCCTGTATCGTCCGATTCGCGCATTTCGCGGGTCTGGGCCTTCCTGCGGCGCAGGTTCTCGCGAAGTTTCGCGGCGAGCCTCTCTTCGCGGGTCATCTTGTCGTCTGCAGCGGTCATCGCGCAACCTTTCGCGAAATTCGGCCGCCGCCGCAAGCGAAGGTTGACTTATGCGCCGTCTCTGCCAATAGCGCGCGCCTCCACCCCGCACGGCGTTCCGGCGGGCATAGTGTGCTGCTGTAGCTCAGTGGTAGAGCGCACCCTTGGTAAGGGTGAGGCCGGGAGTTCAATCCTCCCCAGCAGCACCATTTCTTCCCATCGGACTTGCGAAGCGGCGTGCCCTCGGGCAGCGAATCCCGGCACTACGGGAGAGCGCAGCGATGGATTTCCGCCTGACAGAACAGCAACGCGAACTGCAGGATGCAGCGCGCAGCTTCGCGCGTGGAGAACTGCCCGAGCTTGCCCGCGAGATGGAGGAGAAGGACTTCCCCGTTCCCGCAGAAATGGTGCGCCGTTATGGCGAGATGGGGTTCCTGGGCGTCAACCTGCCGGAAGAATACGGCGGCCTCGGCCTCGGCCACCTCGAGGCGCTGCTGGTGCTCGAACAGTTCGCCATGATCTCGAACGCGGTCGCGTTTCCGGTGTTCGAGGCGCTGGTCGGCCCCGTGCGGACGCTGGAGCGGTTCGGGTCGGAGGCGTTGAAGGCGCAGGTAATTCCCGAAGTCGTCAGCGGCGAAGCGACCGTGGCGGTGTCCATGTCCGAACCCGATGCGGGCACGGCGCTGACCGATCTTGCCACCCGTGCGCGCGAGGAGGGCGATTACTTTGTCCTCGATGGCACCAAGCGCTGGACCTCCGGCGCGGGCCATGCGCGCTACTATGTGGTCTATACCCGCCTCTCCGATGCGCCCGGCGCGAAGGGGATCGGCGCCTTGCTGGTCGACAAAGATATGGAGGGCGTTAGCTTCGGCAAGCGCGAACAGCTGATGGGTTTCCGCGGGATCGAGACGCGCGACATCGCCTTCGACAGCGTCAAAGTCCCGCACGAGAACCTGATCGTTCCCGCCGGAGGTTTCGGCAGACTGATGAGCGCCTTCGGGCTGGAACGCTGCGGCAATGCTACCCAGTCGCTCGGCCTTGCTGCCGCCGCGCTCGAACAGGCGACCGAATATGTGCAGGAGCGCACCGCCTTCGGAAAGCCGATCGTCGATTTCCAGGCGGTGCAGATGCGGCTGGCCGAAATGGCGATGCAGGTCGAGGCCGCACGCCTGCTGATCTACCGCGCCGCCGCCAATGCAGAGCATAACGAAGGGGGCCTGCCGAGCGTCTACGAAAGCTCCACCGCCAAGTGCTTCGCCAACGAAATCGTGCGCAGCGTGACCGCCAACGGCATGCAGGTGATGGGCGGCTATGGCTATCACAAGGATTACGGCATGGAACAGCGCGTGCGCGACGGCTTCGCCTGGGGCATCGCCGGCGGCACTACCGACGTGCAGAAGACCAATATCGCCGCCGCCATCGTCGGCCGGCGCTTCGATCAAAGGCGTTGACGCGGCTGCTGTATTGCATAGGTAAGGCGGTATGGACGAAACCGACGAACTGACCCCGCTCGATCCGCGCTACAAGTCGATGATGCGGCTGGTTGCGGGCATCCTCGCCGTGATCCTCATCATTGGGGCCAGCATTGCCGAGTTCGCCATTCCCGGCTGGACCGGGGTGGTCTGGCTCCCGGTCGCTCTCGTGGCGGCCTATCTCGTCCTCTATCTCCCCATGCGGCGCTATGTCACGCGCGGCTATTCGCTGGAGCAGGAGCGGCTGCGCGTGGTGCGTGGCGTGCTGTTCCGTTCCGATACCATCGTACCCTTCGGCCGCGTCCAGCATATCGATGTCGACCAGGGCCCGCTGGAACGCGGCTACGGCCTCGCCACGCTCACCGTGCACACTGCGGGCACGCATAATGCCTCGGTCTCGCTACCCGGTCTTGCACATGAGGATGCGCTGGCGATGCGCGAGGAGATCCGCGCGGCCATCCGGCGCGATACGCAGTAATGACGCGGCAGGAAGACGCACGGCGCACCGATCCGCGCAGCTTCGCCGTGCGCGCGGTGACGATGCTGTTCCAGTTGGTGATCCCGCTGGCGGTCGCCTCGGTGACGATTCTCGACGATGGCGATATCGGCGATCTCGTCGGCTACTTCCTGCCCCTCGTGATCGTGATCATCCTGCTCAACGTCGTCATCGCCTACCTGCAGTGGACCAAGCTGACCTACACCGTGGGCGAAAGCGATATCCGCGTAGAAAGCGGCGTACTGTCGCGTGCGGCGCGCTCCGTCCCTTACGAACGGATCCAGGACGTCAGCCTCGAACAGAAGCTGCTGCCGCGGCTGTTCGGCCTGGTCGAGGTCAAGTTCGAGACAGGCGCTGGCGGGAAAGACGATCTCGCACTGACCTACCTGTCCGAAAGCGAAGGAGATCGCCTTCGCGAACTCGTCCGCACTCGCCGCGATGCAGCGGAAACGCAGGACGCGGAGGAAACTGAAGCCATCCTGGAAGAAGCGGAGGTTCTGTTCGCCATGGGGCCGCGGCGCGTCTTCACCTTCGGCCTGTTCGAATTTTCGCTCGCCGTGGTCGCGGTGCTCGGCGGCCTTGCACAGCAATTCGATTTCCTGCTGCCCTTCGAGTTATGGGATCTCGATCAGTGGGAGCAGCGGCTCGCCGGTCCGGGGCAGCGGCTGGCGGGTCTCGGCCCACTGGCGCAGGCTGCCGGAATAGTCATCGCGCTCGCGGCGCTCGGCGTGGTGGGCGTTACGACGGGAATCGGCCGAACGGCGCTGCGCGAATGGGATTTCCGGCTCGAGCGGACGGCGAAGGGCCTGCGCAGGCGGCGCGGCCTGCTGACCCGGACCGATGTGGTGATGCCGCTGCACCGCGTTCAGGCGCTCCGCATCGGGACGGGCTTCCTGCGGCGCCGATTCGGCTGGCATTCGCTCAAGGTCATCAGCCTCGCCAGCGACAGCGGCGGGGCCAATCACGATGCGGTCCCCTTCGGCCGGATGGACGAGATCGCCCCGGTGGTCGCAGTGACCGGCTTCTCCCTGCCGCCGGAAGATGCGCAATGGGCCCGCGCGCTGGCGCGCTACCGGATCGACAAGGCGGTGCTGGCCGCGCTCTTCCTCGTCCCGGCCACTGTCGTGTCTGCCCTTTTTGCGCGCGAATGGGTCTGGCTGGCTCCTCTGGCCGGGCTGCTCTTCACCGTCGCCCAGCAATGGTGGCGGTGGAAACACGACTACCGCGCCCTTGGTGAAAGCCAGCTCTACAGCCGCCACGGCTGGCTCTCACCCAGTCTCGCGATTGCATCCCGCGTAAAGCTGCAATCGGTCGAAATCGCCCAGGGGCCGGTCGCGCGCAGACGCGGCTACGCCAGCCTCGCCCTCGGTCTCGCCGGGGGCCGTTTGCGCATCAACGGAATGCCCGTGGCAGAGGCGCGGCGCTGGCGCAGCGCAATCTGCGACAGCCTCGCCCGCACCGATTTTTCCCGCCTGCTTGAAGAGAAGGGCGCTCCTGCTCCTTAGGCGCGCAGTTCCGCCAGCTCCTGATGCCGGTCGAAATAGCGCGCGACATAGGAACAGTCGGGCGCGATCTTGAAACCATGTTGCCGGGCATCGGCGATCATGGCCTTGACCAGTTCTTCGGCCACGCCCTTGCCGCGATGGCTGGGCGGAACATAGGTATGTTCGGCGTGCCGTATGCCGCCGCGTTCCGTCCAGCTCAGTTTCGCCGTACTGTCGTCGCCCGGCATTGTCGCGATGTAGTCACCGTGGGTGACCCGGTCGCGGTGTTCGATTTGGATGGCTGCGATACCCATTTTGTTTTCTTTCCTTGCTGTCTTTCCAATTCGCGGGTCGCTAAACGCGTTCCGATGCAATTTCTTTCCGACAATGCCGCCAGTGTTCATCCCGCCGTCTGGGCCGCGATGCACGGTGCCGACCAGCCCGATTCGCCCTATGACAACGACAGTTTAAGCCTGGCTCTCGACGAAAGAATGAATGCGCTTTTCGGCCGTGACTGCGCGGTGCTGTGGGTGGCAACCGGTACTGCGGCAAACTGCCTCGCGCTTGCGACGATGGCGCAGCCGCACGGCGCCGTGATCTGCCACGAAGAAGCGCATATCGAGATGGACGAAGGCGGTGCGCCGGGCTTCTATCTCCACGGGGCCAAGCTCCTGCTCGGGCAGGGGGAGGGTGCGAAGCTGACGGCTGACGCAATCCGCGCCGTGATCGATCCCATCCGGGACGATGTCCACCAGGTCCAGCCCCATGCCATCTCGATTACGCAGGCCAGCGAATATGGCCGTGTCTATCGGCCCCAGGAAATTGCGGCGATTCGTGCGCTGGCTGATGAGCGCGGGCTCGGCCTGCACATGGATGGCGCGCGCTTCGGCAATGCCGCCGCTTTCCTCGACCTGTCGGCAAGCGAGGTGGCTGGGCCCGTCGATGCGCTCAGCTTCGGCTTCGTGAAGAATGGCGCAATGAGCGCGGAAGCCATCGTCTTCTTCGAAGAAGGTCTGGCCGATGTGGCGCGCTATCGCCGCAAGCGTGCCGGACATCTGCAAAGCAAGGGGCGGTTCCTGGCCGCACAGATTCACGCCATGCTCGATGGCGATTTGTGGCTGGCCAATGCGCGGTCGGCCAATGCCGCCGCCGCCGAAATCGCCGGTGCCTGCGGGGAGCGCCTGATGCACCCTGTCGAAGCGAACGAGCTGTTCGTGCGCTGTACGCCCGCCGAACGCGAAACGCTGCGCGGGCAGGGGTTCGGGTTCTACGACTGGGGCGTGGATGCGGCGCGATTCGTCACCGCTTGGAACACGCGCGAGGAAGATGCCCGCGCGCTCGCCACTGCGATCGCGGCACTATGAACGCTTCATCCGGGGGCGAAAGCCTCCTCACCCCGCGAAATCTTGCAGCCTTCCTGCTGGTCAGCCTGATCTGGGGCGGGACCTGGCTGGTCATCCGCGATCAGCTTTCGGTCGTTCCGGCAAGCTGGTCGATCACCTGGCGTTTCGTCGTCGCGGCGGCGGGCATGTTCGTGCTGGCGAAATTCCGCGGCGAGCCGCTCGCCCTGCCGCGCGAAGGCTGGCGCTGGGCCCTTGCGCTGGGCCTGTTCCAGTTCTGTCTCAATTTCAGCTTCGTCTATAATGCTGAGAAATTCATCACCTCGGGGCTGGTGGCGGTCATGTTCGCGCTGCTCGTCGTGCCCAATGCCGTGCTGGGCAAGTTTGTGCTCGGGCAGCCCATCCGCCGCGAATTCGTCCTCGGCTCCACGATTGCGGCGATCGGCGTCGCCATGCTGTTTGCGCAGGAATGGCGCGCGTCCCCGGCGACACTGGGGGAGGTCCTGCTTGGGGCAGCCTTGACGATTGGCGGCATCCTTTCTGCCAGTGCTGCAAATATCGTGCAGGCCATGGATGGAGCCAAGCGCATGCCGCTCCTGACGTTGCTGGCATGGTCGATGGTGATGGGCGTCATCCTCAAAGCCGGCTTCGCGCTGGTCACGCAGGGCCCGCCGCAGTTCGACACGCGGCCGGAATATGCGCTGGGCATTCTCTACCTCGGCTTGCTCGGATCGGTCGTGACCTTCCCGCTCTATTACGGGCTGGTGCGCAAGGTGGGGGCGGGGACAGCGGCCTACAGTTCGGTGATCGTACCGATTGTCGCCATGGTGCTCTCGACCCTGTTCGAAGGCTTTGTCTGGGGCATCCTGCCGGCGGCAGGCGCGGCGATCACGCTGATCGGCATGGTGGTTGCCCTGCGCGGGCGCAGTGCGCCCCCGCCAAGGCGGGCTACGCCAGAGCCCTGATCGCGGCCAGCCCTTCGCGGTAGGTGGGATAGTGCGGCTCCCAGCCCAGCACTCGCTTGGCCTTGCCGTTCGCGACCCGTCGGTTTTCCGCATAAAAGCCCCGCGCCATGGGCGAAAGATCGGCTTCCTCCAGCGTTTGGAGCGGGGGAGGCGCCTGTCCGAGCAGGCGGCAGGCTTCCTCGATCACGGCATTCTGGCTGGTCGGCAGATCGTCGGACAGATTGTAAGCCCCGCGCGGCGCATCGCGCCCGATTGCGGCGGTCAGCCCGCCGACGATATCAATGACATGCACGCGGCTGAACACCTGCCCGGGCAGGTCGATACGGTGTGCCTTGCCGCTTCGCACCCGCTCGAAGGCGCTGCGGCCCGGCCCGTAGATCCCCGACAGGCGGAACACCCGCGCGCCCAGGTCCAGCCACCGCGCATCGCACTCGGCGCGTGCGGTGCGCCGCCCGGTTCCGGTGGGCGCACTTTCGTCGACCCATGCGCCTTCGACGTCGCCATAGACGCCGGTGGAGGACAGATAGCCCAGCCACTTGCCCTCCAGTGCCTCGGCATAGCGGTCCAGCACGGGGTCGCTGTCGCCGGCTGGCGGCACAGAGCTGAACACGTGGCTCACCTCGCGCAGGGCGGCGCGCACCGCCTCTTCGTCCTCGAAGTCGAGGTTTCCTGCGCTGCCGGTGGCATCGATATGCCAGCCTTTGCTACGCATCTCTTGTGCAAACCGCCCCGCCGTGTAGCCGAGGCCGAAGATGAACAAACGGGCCATCCGGGCGTAATAGCCGAGGAACCCGCAAAGGACAGGACGAGAATGGATATCGCGCGCACGCCTTCGACACCCGATGGCAATCCCGAGATGGCCGATGCGGCCGTGGAGCCCACGGCACCGCCGGAAATCCGGCGCGAGGATTACCAGCCTTTCCCCTGGCTGGTGCCCACGACCCGGCTTGATTTCGAGCTCGGCCTGGAAAAGACGCGCGTCACCGCGCTGTTGGAGGTCGAACGCAACCCCGATGCGGACGCCTCGCCCACGATCCGGCTGAATGGCGACGGGCTTGAACTGGTCTCGCTGCGTTGTGACGGCGGTGAGTGCGCCGGACACATGATGGACGGCGACGATCTGGTAGTCACGCTGGAAGGCGATCGGCACATGATCGAGATCGTGACCGAGATCGACCCCGGCGCGAATTCGCAGCTGATGGGTCTTTACGCCTCCTCCGGCATGCTCTGCACCCAGTGCGAGGCCGAGGGTTTTCGCCGCATCACCTTCTTCCCCGACCGCCCGGACGTGCTCTCCACCTACACGGTGAGGATGAGCGGGCCGAAGAAGGATTTCCCCGTGCTGCTTTCCAACGGCAACCGGGCCGGTATGGGTGAAGATGGCGCAACTCACTGGGCCGAATGGCACGATCCCTGGCCCAAGCCGTCCTATCTCTTCGCGCTGGTTGCTGGCGACCTCGTGGCGCGCAGCGACAGCTTCACCACCATGGGCGGGCGCGAGGTCGAACTGAACGTCTGGGTGCGCGAGGGCGACCTCGAGCGCACCGAGCATGCCATGGAGAGCCTCAAGCGCTCGATGAAGTGGGACGAGGACACCTTCGGCCGCGAGTACGATCTCGACCTGTTCAACATCGTCGCCGTGTCCGACTTCAACATGGGCGCGATGGAGAACAAGGGCCTCAACGTCTTCAACACCAAATACGTCCTCGCCGACCCCGAAACCGCCACCGATGGCGACTATGACGGGATCGAAGGCGTGATCGGCCACGAGTACTTCCACAACTGGTCGGGCAACCGCATCACCTGCCGCGACTGGTTCCAGCTGAGCCTCAAGGAAGGCTTCACCGTGCTGCGCGACCAGCTGTTCAGCCAGGACATGGGGAGTGCGCCGGTCAAGCGGATCGAGGACGTGCGCGTGCTGCGCGGAGTGCAGTTCCCCGAGGACTCGGGACCGCTAGCCCATCCGATCCGCCCCGACAGCTACCGCGAGATCAGCAACTTCTACACCTCGACCGTCTACAACAAGGGCGCCGAAGTCATCCGCATGATGCGCACCATGGCAGGGGAAGAAGCGTTTCGTCGCGGCACCGATCTCTACTTCGACCGCCACGACGGCGAGGCGGCAACCTGCGAGGATTTCGTCAGGGCGATCGAGGACGGCACGGGTCTGGACCTGTCGCAGTTCCGTCTGTGGTATTCGCAGGCCGGGACGCCGAAGGTGAGCGTTGAACTCTCTCATGAGGGCGACGAAGCTGTCTTGACGCTGTCACAGGCAGTCCCGCCGACTCCCGGTCAGGACGACAAGAAGCCCATGCCCGTACCGCTCAGGATTGCGCTGTTCGATCGGGAGAGTGGGTCGCATTCCGGCGAGCATCTGGTGGTTCTCGACAAGGCGAGCGACACTTTCCGTTTCTCCGGTTTTGCCGAAAAGCCGGTACTCTCCATCAATCGCGGCTTTTCCGCGCCGGTCACCATCGGGCGCGATATCGCGCCCGATGAGCTTGTCTTCCTGGCCGCGAAGGATGACGACCCCTTCGCGCGGTACGAAGCGATGCAGGATCTCATGGTTCGCCACCTTGTCACAGCCAGCAAGGGAGAGCTGTCGGAAGACACACGCAATGCCGGACGAGCCGACATCGTCCGCGCTCTCCGTGCGGTGACCGATGACGATGCGCTCGACGATCTGATGCGCGGCGAACTGCTCTCCATGCCGAGCCAGACGTATATCGCCGAGCAGATCGAGGCCGCCGATCCCGGTCGTATTTTCGAGGAGCGTGAAGGGCTGAAAGCATTTATTGCCAGTGAGCTGCAGGACGAACTCCATCAAATCTACGATCGCGCCGAAAAGCTCCCTTATTCACAGAGCGCCGAGGCGAAGGGGGCACGCAAGCTCAAGACGCTGATCCTCGCATACGCCGCTGCCGACGATCAGCAGAAGGCTGCCGAACTTGCTGCCCATCAGTACGACCGCGCCGACAACATGACCGATCGGCAGGGTGCCTTGATGGTGCTGACCGGGATCGATAGCGCCGAGCGGACCGGGCGGCTTCTGGACTTCTATAACCGCTATCAGGGCAACGCGCTGGTGGTCGACAAATGGTTCGCTTTGCAATCTAGTTCACTCCACCCTCAGGTCATCGAGCATGTCAAAGCGCTCGCCGAACACCCGGACTTCACGCTCAGGAATCCGAACCGCGCTCGCTCGCTCTACATGCCGTTCACCGGCGCGCCTCATGGCTTCCATGCCGCAAATGGCGAGGGCTACAAATTGATCGCCGATCTCATCCTGGATCTGGACCCGATCAATGCACAGACTGCGGCGCGCTTTGTGCCCGCTCTGGGGCGCTGGCGGAAGCTCGAGCCAGGCCGATCGGCGCTCATGCGCGCGGAACTCGAACGCATTGCCGCCTCGCCCAAGTTGTCGCGCGATACTTTCGAACAGGTCACCCGTTCGCTTGGCTGAGGTGCTGACTTCCGAGGCGCTCAACGGCGTGCCGCATGGCTTCTCCACTCGCGAGGGGTTGCAGGGCGAAGACGTTCTGCCCGGCGCGCCCATGGTGAAGCTCGATCAGGTCCATTCCGCCGAAGTGGTGATCATCCGCGAAGCGGGCGGCGAAGTGCGTACGGGCGATGCCATGGTAACGGACCGGCCCGGCCTGCTGCTCGGGATCGTCACCGCCGATTGCGCGCCTGTCCTGTTCGCCGACCTCGAGGCTGGTGTAGTGGGGGCGGCCCATGCGGGCTGGCGAGGCGCGCGCGCAGGGGTGCTTGAGAATACACTGGAGGCGATGGAAGAACTTGGCGCCGACCGGGTTCGGATCGCTGCCGCTATCGGGCCTACCATCGCGCAGGACAGCTACGAAGTGGACGCCGCCTTTCGCAGCGAATTCGAGCTCGCTGACGATCCGTTCTTCCGGGCCGGACATGGCGGGCGTTTCCAGTTCGACCTGCCTGCTTATGTTGCTTGGCGGTTGCGTACCGCGGGTACGGGGCGAATCGCCGATCTCGCGCTCGATACCTACGCCGACGAGAGCCGATTCCATTCTTATCGTCGCGCGACCCATCGCGGTGAGGAGACAGGGGGGCGACAGACCAGCGTGATTGCCTTGCCCTCTCTCGATTGAGCTTGTCGAACCCAACGGTGCATTCGGACCAAAATGGCGGTTGGCAAGGGGTCGCATAGCGGCTAGAGGCGCCACCAAACCGGAAATACCGGGGGCATTCGCGCACGCTTTTTCGGCGTCGGCCAACGGCATCATCCGGACACAGGACCGCAACATATCCCGCCGCGCCCAACAGTGCGGCAGAGCTTAAGGCAGGCAAGGCAAAGCGCTGATGGCAGACACGACTGCAACCGCTAATCCCGCGACGGCGACCGCCCACGAAGGTGTGCGTCGCCGCGATTTTCTCGACATTGCAGCGGTCAGCGCTGCCGGCATCGGCGGTCTTGCGGTGGTTTACCCACTGGTGAGCCAGATGGCGCCGTCGAAGGACGTGCTCGCGGCGAGTTCTACAGAAGTCGACGTTTCTGCGATCGAGCCCGGCCAGGCCATCAAGGCGGTGTTCCGCAAGCAGCCGCTTTTCGTGAAGCGCCTGACGCCCGAAGAGATCGCTGCGGCCAACGCAACGCCGACCGCTTCACTGCGGGATCCCCAGAGCTTGGCTGAACGAACAAAGGAAGGCCACGCCGATATCCTCGTCACCATGGGTGTTTGCACCCACCTTGGCTGCGTGCCGCTGGGCGCTGCCGAAGGCGAAGTGAAGGGCGAATTCGGCGGGTATTTCTGCCCCTGCCACGGTTCGCATTACGATACTGCCGGCCGCATCCGCAAAGGCCCGGCGCCTACCAACCTCGAAGTGCCGGAATACGAGTTCACCTCGGACACAGTGATCCAGGTCGGCTGAGCTAGAAGACGAGAGACAGACACATGAGCTTTCCCTGGGCCCGCCAGTACGAACCGAAGAATGCGGTCACGAAGTTCCTCGACGAGAAGCTGCCGCTTCCGCGCCTGGTCTATAATGCCGTCGGCGCCGGTTATCCGGTTCCGCGCAATCTGAGTTACTTCTGGAATTTCGGCGTTCTTGCCGGCTTCTTCCTCGTCGTGCAGATCGTCACCGGCGTGGTGCTGGCCATGCATTATGCGGCGAATGCGCAGGTCGCCTTCGCGACGACCGAACACATCATGCGCGACGTCAACTGGGGCTGGCTGATGCGCTATGCCCACGCCAACGGCGCGAGCTTCTTCTTCATCGTCGTCTACCTGCACATCTTCCGTGGCCTGTTCTATTCGAGCTACAAGGCGCCGCGCGAAATGATCTGGCTGCTGGGGGTCGTCATCTTCCTGCTGATGATGGCCACCGCCTTCATGGGCTACGTGCTGCCCTGGGGCCAGATGAGCTTCTGGGGTGCCAAGGTCATTACCGGCCTGTTCGGCGCAATTCCGCTGGTCGGCGAGCCGATCCAGGTCTGGCTGCTCGGCGGCTTCGCCCCCGACAACGCCGCGCTGAACCGCTTCTTCTCGCTGCACTTCCTGCTGCCCTTCGTGATCGCAGGTGTGGTGATCCTGCACATCTGGGCGCTGCACATCCCGGGTTCTTCGAACCCCACGGGCGTCGAAGTGAAGAGCGAAAGCGACACTGTACCCTTCCACCCGTATTACACTGCGAAGGACGGTTTCGGTCTCGGCATTGCACTGCTGGCCTATTTCGCGCTGGTCTTCTTCCTGCCCAACGCGCTCGGCCACCCAGACAATTATATCGAGGCGAATCCGCTTTCGACCCCGGCGCACATCGTGCCTGAATGGTATTTCTGGCCGTTCTACGCGATCCTGCGCGCCTTTACGGTCGACTTCCTGTTCGTCCCCGCCAAGCTGATGGGCGTGATCGCCATGTTCGCATCGATCCTGCTGTGGTTCTTCCTGCCCTGGCTCGACAAGTCGCCGGTGCGTAGCGGCCACTACCGCCCGCTGTTCCGCAAGTTCTTCTGGTTCGGCCTGATCCCGGCGATGATCGTATTGTTCATCTGTGGCGGCGCGCCGGCTGAAGAACCCTATGTGATGCTCAGCCAGATCGCGACGGCCTATTACTTCCTCCACTTCCTGGTGATCCTTCCGATCATCTCGAACGTGGAGAAACCCGAACCGCTGCCCTATTCGATCACCGAAGCCGTTCTCGGCTCGGACAAGAAGGTCGTCAAAGGCGAAAATACGACGCCGGCCGTCTAAGCGAGTAACGAGAGACCAATGACCAAGCTTCTCAGCGTCCGCCTTGTCGCCATCCTCGTCGGCCTCGGTTTTGCCGTTGCCGCCCTGTGGGCTTTTGTGGTCGGTGCCTATAACGCCGCCACCGAAGAGGTTGCACCACACCTTCCTTACGAAGATCCCATGGACCTCTCCTGGTCCTTCGATGGCCCCTTCGGAAAGTGGGACCATGCGCAGCTTCAGCGGGGTCTCAAGGTTTATGACGAGGTCTGCTCGGCCTGCCACAGCCTGAAATTTGTCGCATTCCGCGACCTTGAACAGCTCGGCTATTCGGAAGGGCAGGTTAAGGCTTATGCTGCGGCCAAGCAGGTCCCCGGTATCGACCCGAACACCGGTGAAGCGACCATGCGTCCCGGACTGCCGACCGACTATTTCCCTTCGCCCTATCCCAATGCGGTGGCTGCTGCTGCGGCGAACAACAATGCAATCCCGCCGGATCTTTCCCTGATGACGAAAGCGCGGGGCGATGGCACCAACTATGTCGCTTCGTTGCTGATGGGCTATCAGGAACCGTCGGCAGAGTTGCTTGAGGAGCATCCCGAAGCGGCACCGGGGCCAGGTCTCTATCACAACCCCTATTTCCCCAACCTCAACCTCGCCATGGCTCCTCCTATAACCACGGCCGGTCAGGTGACCTATGATGATGGGACCGAAGCGACCATCGAGCAAATGTCCAAGGACGTGGCGGCATTCCTTACCTGGACTGCCGAGCCCACCATGGTGAAGCGCAAGCAGACCGGCTGGCCCGTGCTGATCTTCCTGCTCTTCGCGACCATTCTGGCATATATGTCGAAGAAACAGATCTGGGCGGCAGTAAAACCCAAGAAGTAAGCCGCTCTAGCACGACACGGCGCCCCTCCATCCATGTGATGCGAGGGGCGTTTTCGTTTTGAAGGAGAGAGATTATTTCCCCTCACGAACTGAAATCGCTGGTCCGGACCATTCCCGATTTTCCGATCGAGGGCATCCAGTTCCGCGATATCACCACGTTGATCGGACATGGTGAAGGCTTCGCTGCCACGGTAGACTGGCTCGCTGAAAGAGTTCGCGGTAGCGCAGCTGAGGCGGTTGCCGGAATGGAGGCCCGGGGGTTCATCTTCGGCGCTGCGGTTTCCGCAAAACTCGCGCTGCCTTTCCTCCCCATTCGCAAATCCGGGAAACTGCCCTGCGACACAATCGGCGTCGACTACGCTCTCGAATATGGATCCGACCGGCTCGAGATGGACCCGGCCTCGGTCGCACCTGGGCAGAAGGTTGCGATGGTCGATGATTTGCTCGCAACCGGCGGAACTGCCTGTGCAACTGCCAAGCTGCTTCGAAAAGCAGGTGCCGTGGTCGAGCATGCATTCTTCGTCATCGACCTGCCGGATCTGGGCGGCGCGCAAAAACTCGGCGAGTGCGGGGTGGGCGTCGCAGCGTTGATGGATTTCACCGGCGATTGAGAAAAACACCACTGTCCTTGGATAAAACCCGGGGCTAGGGCATTGGTGGCTGGTACGGCCCGTCCGCGGGCAGTAATTCAACGAGGGGCATGGAACAGACACTCGTCATAGCCTTGGTGGGCATCCTCGGTATCGGCGCGCAGTGGGTCGCCTGGCGTACCGGGCTTCCAGCCATCGTGCTTATGCTGATCGCCGGGTTCCTGGCGGGCCCGGTGCTGGGCGTTTTCGATCCCGAACACGCTTTTGGCGCCTTGCTCGAACCCATGGTGGCCATTGGCGTCGCGCTCATTCTTTTCGAGGGCGGGCTGAGCCTCGATTTCCGGGAGTTGCGGCACACCGGCAGCGCAGTAGGGAGGCTGGCAACGATCGGAGTCGTACTGGGTTGGCTCTTCGGCGCACTGGCCGGGATCTATATCGCCGGACTCGCTCCCGAGGTTGCCATCCTGTTCGGCGGGATCCTTGTGGTAACGGGCCCGACGGTGGTCATTCCGCTCTTGCGGCAAAGCTCGGTCAAATCACGCCCCGCTTCCATTCTGAAGTGGGAAGCGATCGTCAACGATCCCACGGGCGCGCTCTGCGCTGTCATCGCCTATGAATACTTCCGCAAGGTAGCCGAACAGCCTGGCGCGACCCTGTTCGAAGTGGTCCCGCCATTGATTATCGCGGCGATTATCGCAGGCCTTATCGGCTATGTCTCCGCGTTAGCCATCGCATGGTCCTTCCCGCGGGGTGCGGTACCCGAATATCTCAAGGTGCCCGTCCTTCTCACTACGGTCATTGGCGTCTTCGTCATCTCCAACCTGATCGAACACGAAGCGGGTCTCGTGGCAGTGACCGTGATGGGCGTCGCGCTTGCCAATATGGATGTCACCAGCCTGCGATCCATTCACCCCTTCAAGGAGAACGTCGCGGTTCTATTGGTGTCGGGCATTTTCATCGTGCTTTCGGCATCGCTCAGCATCGAAGATATTCGCTACATAAACTGGCCTATCGGCCTGTTCCTTCTGGCGCTCCTTTTCGTGGTGCGTCCGGCGACCATTCTGCTCAGCCTCTTGGGGAGCAACCTTCCCTGGAATGAGCGTCTCTTCCTCGCATGGATAGCTCCCCGTGGGATCGTTCTGGTCGCAATCTCCGGCCTGTTTGCCCTGCGCCTTTCGGATCTAGGCTATACCGACGGAAACCTGCTCATCGGGCTGAGTTTCGCTGTCGTGGTCGTAACTATCGTTGCTCACGGGTTCACGGTGGATTTCGTGGCCAAGCTGCTCAAGGTGAAGGGCACAACCCGCCCGGGCATGCTGATCGTCGGAAGCACGCCGTGGACCATCGCTCTGGCCGAACAGATGCGCGATATGAAAGCCCCAGTGATCGTCGTGGATGCCAGCTGGCAACGGCTTGCACTAGCGCGGCAGAAAGGCATTCCGTTCTATCACGGCGAAATCCTCAATGAGGCGACCGAGCATAATCTCGAGTTGGCCCCTTACCAGAATCTTGTCGCCGCGACCGAGAACGAGGCGTATAACGCATTGGTCTGCAATGAATTCGCACATGAGATCGGCCGTGACCGCGTCTTCCAGCTCGGTGAGTCGGCCGATGGTGACGATAAGCATGCGCTTCCTGCGAGCCTGCGCGGACGCGCCTTGTTCGAATCCGGCTTCGGCGTGGAAGACGTCAGCGAACGCCAGCGGCAGGGCTGGGTTTTCCGCAAGACGCGATTGTCCGAAGAATTCGACTTCGAGAAAATGCAGGAGAAGCTTCCAGACGCCGCGAACATGCTTTTGCTGATACGCGACAACGGGACTATCCGTTTCTTTACCCACGCGGCGAAGCCCGAGCCGCGAGCAGGGGATACGATCTTGAGTTTTTCACCGCCACAAACGAAGACAGCTGAAGAAAAAGCGGCAAAAAAGGCGAGCAAGAAGCAGGGGGTGCAGCCCACATGAGGCGGGAACTGAAGAATTCCGTTATTCTAGCAGCGGCTGCAAGCGCGCTGCTTGTTTCCGGTTGCAGAAATGCGGAAGAGGAACAGCCCGATCCTGCTCCGTCGCCAGATGACGGCCGCTCGATTTTCCAGCAGGATCCGACCGAGTCTGGCGAATCCATGCTCCCTCCGCCGGTATTGCTGCCACTCGAGACGACATTGTCCTTTCCGGATGGCACACCCGAATTGACCGAAGCGGTGCGCGCGGAACTGGCCACCATCGTCGAGTCCCCTCAGGTCGATGCGGGTGGTTCCATCGTGCTGCGTGGTCACTCGGATTCTGCCGGGAGCGATGAAATCAATCTCGAAACCTCGCGAGCACGAGCGGAGGCCGTTGGTGACTTTCTCGTGGAGAACGGGATCGCCGAGGAACGTATTAAGATCATAGCATTCGGCGAACAGAACCCGATCGAGCCAAATGCCCTGCCCGACGGCTCTCCCAACGAAGAAGGGCGCGCGGCAAATCGTCGGGTTGAGGTGACGGTTGAAACCGGGCGCCAGGTGGACCGCGAGCAAACACTCATTGAGACACTGAGCGAGGCCGAGCAGGACGAAACGCAATCGTCACGAGCAAGTGACCGAGCTGGCCGCCAGGTGCGATGACCGGTTGACGAATCTGGCGAAGGCGGGCATCTGCCATCGCCCGGAGCGCGGGTATAGCATAGTGGTAATGCTCCAGCCTTCCAAGCTGGCTAGAGGGGTTCGATTCCCCTTACCCGCTCCAAGTCCCAACAACTCCATGAAAACGCGCAGAAATCCGCCTGCCAAGGTGCGAATTCGCGCGCGTGTGCTACACATGCGTCATACATTCGAGAGGCGAAATCAGACCCAACGCTCTCGAATCGTTCAAGAAATCGTCCCGGCAACTGTCATACACGAGCGTCATACAAACCGTCCGTGCGCGGACTGTGGTTGCGTGGGGCTATCTACCAATTCCGGGTGCGGGTTCCGGCTGACTTGCGAGCAGCGATGGGCTGCATCCATGTGAATCGGTCGCTGAAAACAGACAGCCGATCGCTCGCGGTAAGGCTAAGCCGGAAGGTGGCCTTCGAGGTCGAGAAGATGTTCGAGGAAAAGCGTCGGGAAAGCGGTTTGCCCTTCGATGATCG
>NZ_JBSXNU010000046.1:0-35482 GCF_056857815.1 Qipengyuania sp. B-5
GAACGCCGGCTTCCTGCTGTTCGATCTGGAAGCGGCGGATATCCTCGGAGGTCGCGGTGTGGGGCGAGCGCCCCAGCCAGGTCGCGAACCGCCCGACATCGCGCAGATAGTTGCGCTGCGTCTCCGGGCTGAACCGGCGCAGGGTCATATCTTCGATCAGCCGCTGGCGCAGCGGGCTGACAGGCCCAATCGGAATAATCTCGTTCATCGTTCGACTCCTCGGTTGAAGGAGCCGGAATGGTCGGCCTTGTTCGATCTACTCGCTACGTTCTTGCTCTGGCGTCACCCGCGCCGCCAGCACCCCTCCCGCGAAGCGGGTTCGTGCAACGGCCCCAAAGTTCCCAGGGCAACTGGGAGATGGACTCCCTTCTAATCAGCAGGGCGCTGGTTCAAAACCAGCACGGCTCACCAAGTTGTTTCTGCCAATTTCATTGCGTTAAGCTGTAATCGCCTCGGCGATTGCGGCTACATGATGTGCCGAATATCGAATAGGCACCGTATCTTGACCGCTCTCTGCGTTGCTGCCAACTCTCTCGAATGACAGGGGAAAGCAGCGACGCCGATATAGATGGCAAACTAAATCACGTCGCCAAGTCGATTTTGAACCTTCTTCGCGCCCATCCGGGCGGCCTCGACATTGACGAAATCAAAGCAAGACTCCCGAGCGGTGCGGACCAGATGCACTTGGACCGTCGGCTCCGTAGCCTGCGCAAATACTACCACGTGCCCGGGCAACATGAGGGTGGCCGCTTCGTCTATCGGCTTGGAGCTCGCAAAAGCACCACGACCGATTCCGGCGCAATCTCTGGGAAGCTCCGAGCGGAGGTCCTGCATTTGGCGAAGGGGCGTTGTCAGATGTGCGGGAAAACGGTCGTTGACGATGCGATCAAGCTACAGATCGATCACAAGGTCCCGCAGGATTGGGGCGGCCTGACCGTCTCGGATAACCTCTGGGCAATCTGTGAGCCCTGCAACAACGGAAAGCGCAATCACTTCCAATCGTTCGATGCCGAGCAAATGTCCGCCATTCTCGCGTTCGATACCGTGCATCAACGTATCGCCCACTTGCTCAAAATGCACATGGGCGAGCCTGTCGGGTCTGATCTAATCGAGTTCGTTGCGAACGCGACCGAACGCCAAGAGGATTGGCAGAAACGCCTTCGCGATCTACGCTATCCAGTCATCGGCCTCCAAATCACATCAAACCGATATAAGACCGAGCAGGGCTTCACTCGCAGCACCTACACGCTGCACAACTGGAGGGACCTTCCCCCGGATCACCAAAAACTGATCCGAGATTGGGAAAAGCCTGCGAAGCGTGATGAACTCAGGCGACGGCTTGGAATTGCCTGACGCCGATTGCTTTCTTTAGCTCTGCGGCCACGGCCGCGGCCACTGGCGGCGGGAAGGCATTGCCGACCTGACGATAGGCGTTCGTCTTCTTACCCGCGATCTTCCACTCTTTCGGAAAACCTTGAATAAGTGCAGCCATCTCGACTGTAAGGCGCGGCATTCCCACGAAATCGGGTTCAGGTGCATGCTCGGCAATCGTTCGACCTTCAACGCCCAACTTAGCCCATGCCTGTCGGGCCCTAGTCGGGCCTAGATCGGGACCACCATGCTTTTTCGAGCCCCCGACAAGAGTGGGAGCGATTTCGTCTGCCCTATCCCGCCAAGACTTTGCGCCTTGCCAGCCGTTCGCAGCCATGAGGTCGTAAAGCGTCTCGCCCACCGTCTTAGGATTGTAGCGTTCGGTGCACGGCCACTCAAAATTGGCCTTATAGCGGTTGGCAATGGCAACGATCACCACCCGTGGGCGTAGCTGCGGCACGCCAAATTCTGACGCGTTCAACAGCCGCCACTCGGTCTCGTAGCCGAGCTTTTTGAGCTGACCCTTGAGGTGGTCACGGTAGTCGCCGAACACAGCGTCTAGGAAGCCGCGTACGTTCTCGATCATCACAGCCTTGGGGCGCACGGCTTCGATGATTTCTAAGGCATCGGGAAACAGGTTTCGCTCGTCATTCGCGCCGAGTTGCTTGCCCGCTTTCGAGAATGGCGGACACGGCAATCCGCCTGCAACCAGTTCGACACCCTTGTATTCTCCTGCCCTCTCTTTGAAGAGGCGCAGGTCGTCCTCTATGACTTTCCACTTGGGACGGTTGAGGCGCAAGGTCTCGCAGCAATGCTTGTCGATTTCAACAAGGGCCTCGTGCTTGAAACCTGCTTTTTCGAGACCGATTGCCTGACCACCGGCACCTGCGCAAAGTTCGAGAGAGTGCATGTCCTAGACCTTCCGTGTTCTCGCTCTGTTCCGTATGCACAAAGCTAGAACAACTCGCAACTAGATATTTCCAGGTCATGGCCTCGTAAACCCGCCCGTCCTGAGTATCCCCGCTTCAGCGGTTCAATAGCCGTCCCTGTTTTGAGCAAAGTTCTCTGAATCACGGAAAGGTCACGGGACCCTAAGCCCACGCCTAGCCGTAAGAGGCCACGCGGACCGCCAACCAAGTTTTAGTGAGGCAGCCCGAGTTAACATCGAGGATCAATCTGGATTCTACGACAGCTTTGGGGCCGCTAGCGGTCAGTCGGCTATTAGTGTTGTTCTCAAGCAGACAAGCCGTTCGGCCAAACTCTCAATCCACGGCAAAAAGCGATCAATCACCAATCGCTAGCAGTTTAGGTCTCCGCCTACGGATCTGCGATTGGCAGCGACTAGCAGCCCTTTTTGGCGGATATCCGTCTATTTCCGCGCTGGTTTTGCGTCTGAGATCGAATGAAATACTCTGCTCGTCGATTGGACGAATGCGGCCGTTCTACTTCGGGCTCAATCCATAGACGCTAAGTGAACCGCTTACCTTCGTCCTCCCAAGCCGACAACGCTCCGGCTTTTCCCGATTCCGACAGATGCGGTTGCTTTCATAATCATCGAGGCGATTTTCTGCGCGCTGCTCACATAGCACAATGCCATGCCGGCAAGCGCCTGGCACGGGGACAGCAAAGCCGGGCAAGCGGAACCCCGCGAGTCGGGTTGGGCTTCACGCGGGGTTCCTGGACGGCCCCTTGGGGGCACCTGCGACCCGCAGGGCTTCGGGGGGAGGCGGGGCCGTCCTTTCCTGGTCTTGCGATGTTCGTTGCGGTTTCCTGCCCAGGGTATCTCCTGAATAGCCGTGTCACCGGGGAACGCGCCCGATCACATGCTGTCCATGTCGTGATCGGCCATCGAGGACATGTCATGGCCCGCATGGGGATCGGCGGGCGGGGTCGCCTCGCTCGCGGGTTGCGTGCGCGTTGCTGGCGCTGCGGGTGTGGCAGTTGCGCGTGATGCGGGCGGGACAGCGCGCCGTGACGCAGGCGTGGCGGCGCCAATTGTCGAAAGAGCGTCCTGACGTGCGGCCGCTGCCTCATTTTCGGAGGGAGAGGTTGCCGGGTCTGCAAGACCCGCCTCGGGTGCCGTGCCAGGCATCACCGCAGTTCCGCCCATAGGCGAAACCTCAGCAGCCGGTGTGCTCTCCTGCGCTTGGTCACAAGCGGCGAGAGCGAACGTCAATGGCGCGGTCGCGAGAAATGCTATCGCGGTGTTCGATTTCAGAATTCGCATGTTATTCAACTCCTTCAGAGCCACGAAACGCCAAGATGGTCCGGTCCGTGCGCGAGCTCGCCGCCAAGGAACCCCTGGATGAGAACGAGTGCCGCCATGGAGAAGATCGACGCGCGCAACCATGCGCGGCTCTGGCTCGGCCTGCTCGCGAGGTATGCCATCGCAATACCGAGAACCGCGATCAGCATACCGGTCCATCGATGGACTTGCATGACAGTATCGCCGCCGAACCACAGACCGGTGTGAATCCATCCGAACAGAACTGCGACGACTGCGCCGATTGCTCCGCCGTAGACGAGTACGCGCACCGCACTTTCCAGGCCCGCTCCTTTCCGGCGCATCACGAACAATTCGGTGGCCGCAGCCATGAAAAACAAGGCGATCGGGAAGTGGATCGTTGCCGGATGCAGCTTTTTCAGTACGGCCATGACGCCGGTTTCGCTCTCATCCGCATGGCCACCGGCCTCGTCATGGGCTGCGCCCGCTTCATCGTGCGCGCCGGAGGACTCGCCAGCATCCGCAGTCTCGCCCATCTGCGCCATGGCCGCCTGGTCGTGCACATCGCCATTGGTGGCAGCAGGCGCGGCGCTCGCCTCTTCGCCATGCTTTTCGTCGCCATGAGCCTGAACGGGTCCGACGAAGAGCAGGCTTGCGGCGAGCAGCGCCAGAAATGAGGGGGCTTTCATGTCTCGTATGTCTCCCGACCCTGCAGTTAAAGTGCGACCTATGTGCCTGATACGCACGGCAGCCGCGTGCCCCTCGCATTAATTTGATAGTTCAGCGCGACTGAAGTGCGCCCGGGTGGTCACGCTTGCTGGCGGCATCATCGCGATCGTCGAACGCATTCGGCTCCTGGCCGCGTTCGGCCTGGCGAACGAGGGTAAGGCGTTCGCCCACGCGAATAAGCCCCATGGGCTCAGGCGAGCTTGCTCTTCTTTGCGCGGCGGCGCAGCCTCGGCATCCGGTTCGCCAGCAGGACGAAACCCGACAGGGCTATGATCGTGCCGCCAATGCCGAACAGCAGCAGCCACCAACTGTTGATGCGGTCGCGCTCGGTCCAGTCCATGATGTGGAGGCCCCAGATGAAATCGAACAGGCGCCATGTATCGCTGCGCGCCGCCCCGAGCGTGCCGCTGGCGGCATCGATGTAGATGCGCGTCGAAGCCTCGTCAGCATAGGTGACCTGCCAGGCCGGAAAAGGGCCGCGAAACTCGGTTCCGATGGGGTCATCGACGATCCGTGCGGCCTCGATGGTCGTGCGCGGCCCGGTCCATGCGCGCAAGGCGATGGATTTTGCCGTTGCCGCCGAGATGGGGGAGAGTTTACGCCCAGTCACCGGATCGTGGAGGCTCACGCTACCGTCAACCTTGCGGACCTCGGTCACGGCATCGCCGTCGAGCGAACGTGTCGTTACCGCTGCAAGAGTACCGTCGTTTGCGACCCAGGCCGGGAGCGGGGCATCGGCGGGCAGCGCCTCTTGTTCACGCGAAACGACATGTTCGGAGCGAACTTCTTCCAGGTCGAGAAACGACATGAGGGCGCCGGTTCCCATCCACAAGAGAACCTGGACACCGACGAAAATCGCCAGCCATTTGTGGATCTTGCTGCCGAGCACATGCAGGCGCAGCTTCAGCGACGGCGTTGCCAACCGGTGCTACCTCTTCGAAAGCCGTAATCAGTTGCGCGGCGCGCGCGACGAGGAATGGTACTGGACGATTCTCCACCCGTCCGCATCGTGAGCAAGCACCGATGTCGCCACGCCGTCGCGCTCGATCACCCGGCCATCGCTAAGTTCGATGCGATAGCCATACGTCTCATAGGCATGGGCCATGTGCCCCATCCGGGTGACGGTCAGCGTGGGGTCGGTAAAGGTGAAGCTCACAATCGCGTCGAGCTCGGGGCCGAGATGGTGCTCCATGTAATTGGCAAAGCTTCCTTCGGCCTTGCCATTCTCGAAGATCGCCGAGTCCTCGGCGAAGAGCGCGCGCATTGCCTGCGCGTCGCGCGCTTCAAGAGCGGTGCGATAGGCCTTGAGGGTTTCTTCAGCGCCCGCGACATCGTCCGCCGAAGCGTCCATCGCGTGCATCTGATGGTTCGCATGGGAAGAGTGGTCCATCTGCTGCGCGAAGGCTGGCAGCGGTATCAGCGTGGCAACAAGCGCAGTCGCCGCGATGCGTGTCAAAGTCTTGGTCATGGAAGTTCTATCCTTTTTGAGATTTCAGAACCAGAATCGCACACCGACGACATAATTGGTGACGCTCGGATCCTCTCCGGCGGCCCGCGCAAAATCCGCGCTGTCGCCGATGCGCCATTCCTGCGAAACGCCGACATAGGGCGCGAATTCGCGTGCGAACTCGTAGCGAAGACGCAGACCTGCCTCGATCCGGTCGAGGCCAGCGCCAATGCCGAGTTCGGGAATATCCTGAGCGGAAAGTGCGATTTCGGCACGCGGTTGAAGGATCAGCCGCTGCGTGATGCGCTGGTCGAGTTCGCCCTCAAAACGCGCCGTCACATCGCCCTTGGTGGAGACGAAGGCCGCGGCATCGACCTCGAACTGGTAAGGCGCGATCCCTTGGATACCGATAACCGCGTGCGTGCGTTCCGGACCGGTCAGGTCCTGGCGAACACCCGCCTGGAAATCGAAGAAGGGCGCAATGGCGCGGCTCCAGAGCGCCTGGACCTCGGCGCCTTCTATGGGTTCGCCGAAGCTGCCCTCACCCTCGGACTTGAACCAGAATTTGTCGATGTCGCCGCCATAATATCCCTGGATGTCCCACAGATATCCATCCTTCCCCTCGCGGGCGCGGTACTCGAGCCGGTCGCCCTGAAACCAGAAGCGCATTCCTCCGTCGGTCTCGCGGACAAGCTCGCGGCGCGCTTCGTTCATGGCTTCCTCGCCCCAGATGGCGACCGCCGCGCGCGCTGGGCCGCTCCCTGCTTCTGGAGGAGGCGGCAGCAGCGGGATATCATCGTCCGAGCCCATCTGCATCGCCGAATGGTCCATGCCCTGCCTGTCCTGCGAAGGCGTCTCCCCATGGTTCATCTGGCTGTGATCCATCTGCCCATGGTCCATCGACGAACTGGCCTCCGCCTGACCCATCTCGCCGTGATTCATCTGCGAATGATCCATCGCGCCTTCGGCGGGCTTGCCCTGCGGCATCGAGCCGTGATCCATTCCTTCATGACTTTCGGGCGATGCCTGTGGACGGGCAGCGTCCACAGGCATTGTCATGCCAGAATGGCCATCCTGAGCGGTCATCGCACCATGATCCATGGTTGAGTGATCCATCTGCGAGCGGTCCATGGCGGCTTCAGGTTGAGCAGCCGGTTCGCATGCTCCATCTGCAACCGGATGCCCCATCGCGCGATGGCGCTCGGCTTCTTCCTCGCACTTCGTCTTCGCGTCAGCCTGCGCCTCGGCGCTTTGCTGCGGCTCCGCCGGCGAATGACCGGCATGCTGCGCCGCCGCGGGGGAGGCGAGAACTGAGCCGGCTGCGACCGATGCGAGCAGGCTGACAATACGAATTTTCATGCTTCGCTCCCGTCGGGATTGGCGACCGTGACGATCTGAAACATCCCGGCATGCATGTGGTAGAGAAGGTGACAGTGGAAGGCCCAGTCGCCCGGCTCGTCCGCCGTCAAATCGAACTGCGCGCTGCCACCCGGCTGCAGGTTTACCGTGTGCTTGAGCGGTTGACGATCGGCCGGCGCGCCATTGACCAGCTCGAAGAAATGACCGTGCAAGTGAATGGGGTGCGCCATCATCGTGTCGTTGACGAGCTTCACGCGCACGCGCTCGTTATAGGCGAAACGGATCGGCTCGTCTGAGACGGCGGAGAACTTCTTGCCGTCGAACGACCACATGTAGCGCTCCATATTGCCGGTCAGATGAATTTCCATTCGCCGGGACGGCGTGCGGCCCTCGCGGTGTGGAGTCAGAGCGCGCAGCTTGCGATAGTCGAGCGTACGATGCGGCACATCGGCGAGACCGATGCCGGGATCGCCCATGCGGTCGACCGGGTTCATCGAGACCATGTCGAGGCCGGGCCCGACCTTAACATCGGGCGGCAGAAGCGAGGTGTCGCGCATCTGCATGCCCGACATGCCGGCCATGCCTGCCATCTCGGATTGGCCGGACGAACCATGATCCATCCCCGCCATGTCGCCGCCACTTCCGTGGTCCATGCCCGACATGCCGGCATCGCTAGACGAGCCGTGATCCATGCCGCTCATGCCCATATCGGCCATGGTCAACAGTGGCGGATCGCGCAGCGGCGGAATGGCGGCGCGCGCGCCGGGCGTGCTCGCCAGCGTGGCAATACCCATGCCCGAGCGGTCCATCGACTCCGCGACCAGCGTGTAGGCTTGTTGCGCGCCCGGCGTCACGACGACGTCATAGGTCTCGGCCACACCGATCTGGAACTCGTCGACCTCAACCGGCTCGACGTTCTGCCCGTCCGCCTGAACGATGGTCATCGGCAGGCCGGGAATGCGAATATTGAAGAAGGTCATGGCGCCGGCATTGATGAAGCGCAGCCGCACGCGTTCGCCCGGGCGGAAGAGGTATTCCAGATTGTCGAGCGGGCCGTGGCCATTCAGAAGGTAGGTATAAGCCGCGCTCGAAACATCGAGGATGTCGGTCGGCATCATGCGCATTTTCGCCCACATCCGGCGGTCCTCGCCCGAAAGCGGGTAATCGTCGGTCCAGGTGTTCTGGTTGTAGTTGAAGTAGCCTTCGCCCTTCTTGAGCTTGTCGAAAATGGTGTGGGGCGACATTTCGCTGAATTCGCTCAGCACCACGATATATTCGCGGTCGGCCTGAACCGGATCGGGTCCGGCGGGGTCGACCACGATCGCGCCGTAATGCCCGGCCTGTTCCTGCAGGCCGCTATGCGAGTGCCACCAGTAGGTACCCGACTGGCGAACCGGAAATTCGGCGGTGAAGGTCTCTCCCGGTTTGACGCCGGGAAAGCTCACGCCAGGCACTCCATCGAGCTGAAACGGCACGAGCAGACCGTGCCAGTGGATCGAGGTATCTTCCTCGAGCTGGTTATGGACATTGAGCCGGACGGTCGTGCCTTCCTGCAATCGCAACAGCGGACCGGGGATCGTGCCATTGACGGCGATCGCGCCGCCGCGCCTGTTGCCGGTCGCGAAGGCCGATCGGGCAACGGTGAGGTCGATATTGGGGCCGGATACCTCGTCCAGCCCCTTGCGGGCGTTACCTGCGAGGATGTCCGCGCCGCGTGCCCAGGCAGGCATCGCCCCGGCAAGGCCGAGCAGACCCATTCCTCCTGCTCCGGCTCCGAGAAACTTGCGTCGATTGACGGCGATCATAAAGGGCTCCTGACGTGGCGTTTACCGTTACTTACGCGCGCGCCCACCCAACCCCTCAAAGTTTTTCGAAGCGCTCCTTCAGCCTGTTGCGCGCGCGGTATACGCGGGTTTCGATCGCCTTTTCGGTCGTTCCGAGAAGATCGGCCGCCTCGGCCTGGCTACGCCCCTCGATGGTCACGAGCACGAGGGCTTCGCGCAGCCTTACGGGCATTCGTGCGATCTCGGCCTGAACGAGATTGAGCTCTTCCCTGGAAACGGCCAACGCTTCAGGACCCGGCAAATCGTCGGCGATGGAATGGAGTCCGTCATCACCCGACAGTCCGAAAAAGCCCGCGACCTTGCGCCTGCGCAAACGGTCCCGGCAGCGGTTGAGGGCGACGGTTGTCAGATAGGGTCCGATCGGCTTGTCCGGATCGAGCCGATGGCGCGTCAGCCACACCGAAGCGAGGCTGTCCTGAACAACGTCCTCGGCCTGAGAAGGAGAGGAAAGCATGCGTGTCGCAAGCGCGAGAAGCCGACCGGTTTCATGCTCGACGAGTTGGCTGAAAGCCCGCTTGTTTCCAGCCCTCGCCTGCGAAACAAGGGCCTCATCCGGATTGTCGCCCGCCCCCGACATGGCGCTTCAGTCGCGCGGGTCGCGGGTCAGGGCGTCGGAGACCTTGCGGTCGAACTGGCGTTGCTGCTCGGGTTCGAGAATTTCACGCATGTCGAAGACATGGCGCACTGTTGCCTTCTGCAGATCGCCCATGCGTGCATGCACCTCGTCGATCGCGGCCGAGACCTCGGGGCCGTATTCATGCTCGTTTTCCATCGCCTGGGCGAGCCGGGCATTGGCTGCGCGCGCCGATCCTTCGAGCCGTGCCCTTTCGACAGCGAAACGGGCCTCGAGCGCATCGAGACGCTGCTCCTGGTCGGCCGTCAGGGTGAGCTCGTCGTGCACGAAATCGTGGAGGCCGGAGCCGGCCTCGTGATTGGCCCAGCGATCCGCGGCAATCGCGCCGAGGCATCCTGCAAGTGCTGCGAGAAGCACCGCGAGAACGATATGCGTCGTCTTCAAACCCTATTGCTCCACATGGAGGAGCGCCGATGGGGACAGCTGTTCGCCGAGGATAAGACCCTCGCCAAATGACGCGGAAGACGTGCCATAGCCGCCGGGCCAACCGCTCGTTCCGGCGCCAGCTCCAAGCCCGACGACGAACAGACCGACGAAAAGGGCCGTCCGGCGGCGTCGGTCGGCGATTTCGCCAAGCTGTCCGGCGCGCTGCCAAACGCCATCCATGAAGTCGGCTGGGACCTCGTTGGCGGCGGTGGTGGAAAGCGTTCCGAGCACCGCATCAAGAGAGTGATTGTCACGCATCCGAAAAACTCCTGTGGGTTGCACGTGTCCTATACGCGCTCGCCTGCACAATCCCTTAAACTTCTTTTTTTGAGGGAATGTCCAGCGCCATACGTAACCGAGACGGGTCTGTCAGAATCGGGTCGAACCCGGGATGAATGGGAACCAGCTCGTGAACAATATCACCGCACCTGAAGATCACGGCGAATTTACGCCTCTTCTTGGCAAGAGCTTTCTGACGCCCCTTTACGACCGGGCGATCGGTCTGTTCACCCGCGAACATCTCTGGCGACAAAGGATTGTCGAAGAACTGCACCTTGTCCCCGGCGACCGGGTGATCGATGTTGGCAGCGGAACCGGCACTCTTCTCAAGGCTTTGATGACGGATTGTCCGGAAGCGGGTCTGATCGGTGTCGAACCCGACCAGGAGGCGCTCGCGCTTGCGCGGCGCAAGTTTGGCGCGGGAGCCGATCTCGTGAAATGGCACAATGGCTTTCTCGAAAGCCTCGAGCTGCCCGCAGGGTGGCGGCCGAACAAGATCGTCAGCAGCCTCGTCCTTCACCAGGTTCCCTTGCGCAAGAAGCAGGCAATCCTGGAAACCATCGAAAGCTTGCTCGTGCCAGGCGGAACCGTCTTGATCGCCGATTATATGAAGCAGGATAGCCCACTCATGCGGAGCCTCTTCCGGGCGACCGTCCAGTCGCTTGACGGCGTAAGCGACACGCAGCCCAGCGCCGACGGCGAGGTCGAAAAACTATTCGCCGAAATCTTCACCGAGCCATGCCTGCTCCACCGGTTCCCGACGGTGACCGGGACGATCTCGCTATGGCGCGGATACAAGAAAGGAATTGCACAATGATCTGGAAAAAGCCTGCCCTGTTCCGGCGATCGATTAGCGGCGCGGCCTTGCTCGTGCTGGCAGCCTGTTCGAACGTGGCACAGGCAGCGACCTATACGATGTTCCGGGATCCAGGATGTGGGTGCTGTCTCAACTGGGCAGGCCATGTCGAAGACGGGATGAACACGAAGGTGGCATCGGTCGACAGCAACGACATGGCGGCGATCAAGACCGCGCGGGGCGTACCCCATGAGTTATGGTCATGCCATACGATGGAGGTCGATGGATACATCATCGAAGGTCACGTGCCTGCAGAAGCCGTCGCCAAGCTTTTGCGCGAACGGCCCGCCGGCGTTGCCGGCCTCGCGGTTCCGGGAATGCCTCTGGGATCGCCCGGCATGGAGGCCGGAAACCGGATCCAGCCTTACGACGTCATCGCCTTTGGCCCAACCGGACAGAGCGTCTTCGCGTCCTTTCCGTAAGGGGGTGAAGCCACTCCATGCGTCGGCATGAAAGGTTGCAGGCGATGAGGACTAATTGCGGGAAGCGACACAGAAGCCTGTCGAACTTCTCGCCGGGTCCGGGCTGGCTGCCCCCACAGTCCCGGACCCTTCCAATTTGTATGATTGCAGCACGCACGAAATAGGAGAAATGCGATAGTCAAAAGCTCGGTCAGAAATGCTGGATCTTTTTAAGGGGTGAACCTCTGCCCAACGTACTGCTTGTCGTGATGCTTCTCGGACGGGATGACATAGACAGGGGAAAGACTTGCAGACAGATGGCGACGATCAACATAGCGAGAATGCGGGCTCGATAACGTTGCTGGGCGGTGTCGCGATGGGGACCGGCGTCATGATTGGCGCAGGTATCTTCGCACTGACCGGCCAGATTGCCGAACTGGCTGGACCGTTATTTCCGCTTTCTTTCATAGTCGGCGCGCTGGTTACCTCGCTTGCCGCCTACAGCTACATCAAGATGTCGAACCGCTGGCCCTCCTCTGGCGGCATCGCGATGATCCTTCAGAAGGCTTACGGACCGGGCGTCGTTGCAGCATCGGCATCGCTCCTGATGGCGCTGTCGATGGTCATCAACGAAAGCCTGGTCGCTCGGACCTTCGCGACCTATGCCTTGCGGCCCTTTGGGCTCGAAAGCAGCGGCATTCTGGTCTCCGTCGCGGCACTGGCCCTCATCGTTTTCGCCTATTTCGTGAATGCTGCCGGCAACAAATCGGTCAGCGGGTTTTCGCTCATTATGTCGGCAATCAAGATCGGCGGCATCGCCCTGTTCGCAATTGCGGCGATCTGGGCCACCGGATTTTCAGGCGGTGCCTTCGCAGAGCCGGTCGCGCTTTCGGGCCTCGACGCGTTGCTCGCTTCGGTCGCTTTCTCGATCCTCGCTTTCAAGGGTTTCACCACCATCACCAACAGCGGCGGCGAAATCATCGATCCGCATCGGAATGTCGGCAGAACCATTATCATTTCGATCGCAGTATGCGTGGTCGTCTACCTTCTCGTCGCGGTGGCGGTCGGCGCCAGCCTCAGCACTTCAGAAATAGCCGAGGCGCGCGATTACTCTCTTGCGGCAGCTGCGCGCCCCGCGCTCGGAGAGCTTGGCTTCTATTTCACAGTCGCAATCGCGATCGCAGCCACGACCTCGGGTGTCATCGCCAGTGTTTTCGCCGTTTCGCGAATGCTGACGATGCTGACCGAGATGAAGATGATCCCGCATAGCCATTTCGGCATGAGCGGACCGATCCGCAGTCACATGCTGGTCTATACCGTAGTGATTGCCGGCACGCTCGCGGTCCTGTTCGATCTGTCGCGGATCGCTTCGCTCGGAGCATTTTTCTATCTCGTAATGGACATGCTTGTGCATTGGGGCGTGCTGCGCGGTTTGCGGGAAGAGATCGGTGCGCGTGCCTGGGTGCTATGGTCGGCACTCGTGGCGGACAGCGTAGTCCTGACAGCTTTTGCCTTCGCCAAGCTCAAAACCGACCCTGCGGTCGTCGCCTATGCGGTCGCAGGCATTGCCGCCGTTTTCATCGCCGAATGGTTCTATTTGTCCAGGCGTTCGCAAGCGATGGACTCCGCTTCAGAAAGACCGGCGGAAGAGAGGCGGTGACCCCGTTAGTAGAACACGAGCGCAAAGGCAGCGACCAAAAGCCGACGAGGATCGAGGCGCCAAGTTCGCGGATCAAAAGAAATTCAAGACGGAGCATATCGTGACGACTAAAACTGCCACCGTTTACCGAATGGTCATGCCGGACCACGTTTGTCCGTATGGATTGAAAACGGTCGATTTGCTCAAACGCGAAGGTTTCGAGGTGGACGACCACCATTTGAAAACGCGCGAGGAGACCGATGCGTTCAAAGAGCAGCATGGGGTAGAAACCACCCCCCAAACCTTCATCGGCGGGAAGCGCATCGGAGGTTACGACGATGTCCGTGAGCATGTCGGCAAGAAAAGAACGCAAGCCGGTGATGACGAGACCAGCTACCAGCCCGTCATTGCCATTTTCGGCGTCGCTTTCCTCCTGGGTCTGGCAATTAGCTGGTACGTTTTCGACACGATTTTCACGGTGGAAGCGGTCGAATGGTTTGTCAGCCTATCGATGGCCTTGCTCGCGATCCAGAAGTTGCAGGACGTGCGCAGCTTCTCGACCATGTTCCTCAACTACGATCTGCTGGCGCGACGCTGGGTACGATATGGATTTCTATATCCGTTCGGTGAGGGTTTGGCTGGAATATTAATGGTCGCGCACGCGCTTCCGATCGTCTCGGTTCCGGTATCGCTGTTCATAGGGACGGTCGGCGCGGTCAGCGTGTTCAAGGCGGTCTACATCGACAAGCGCGAGTTGAAATGCGCTTGCGTCGGCGGAAGCAGCAACGTGCCGCTCGGCTTCGTATCGTTGACCGAGAACCTGTTCATGATCGGTATGGGTCTTTGGATGGGTGCCAAGGCCCTGGGTTGGGTCTCGCTATGATTTGGGCACTGCTTCTCGGTTTCGCGCTGTTCGCGATCTCTCTCTACTTCCACATGTTGATGCTGCGCGGGGCGAAAGCCGTTTCTCCGCCAGGCAAGGACCCACGCCATTTCCGGCTGCTTGCAGGCTCCAGCCTCGTTCTTCTCAGCCATCTGGTCATCGCCGGCATATTCGCGGGCGGAATGTATCTCGCTTCCGTCTGGGGCCTTGGCGGGCTCGAGAAGGACGTCATCAACAGCTGGATGGATTATTACTACTTCGCGCTGATCACGATCTCGACGGTCGGTCTCGGCGATATTCTGCCCGCCGGGCACATGCGCGCCATTTCCGGCATCGCCGCCCTTACCGGGTTCCTGATGATCAGTTGCACCGCCCAATATGTCTATCAAACCATGAGCGAAAAGGAGAATTGATATGGCTGAAGCTAGGCACGATGCACAAGAAAAAGGTGGAGGGGGCGGCAACTACTGGCGGTTCATGGCAATGGTATCGACCTCGACCGTGATCATGTTCTTCCTGATGTATGCCAACAGCTTCGACATGGACGACGTTTTCTGGAGCGAGACGCGCTTCTGGATGATGTTCGTCATGGGCGCGATGATGATGGTGGTCATGCTTCTCTTCATGTGGGGCATGTACAAGGACCGGACCAAGAACTTCATCATCTTGGGTGTCGGAGCCGTCGTCTTCGCGCTCGCGCTATGGCTCGTACGCAGCCAGACCACGGTGGACGATACCGAATACATGGCCGCGATGATCCCGCACCACTCGATCGCGATCATGACCAGCGAGAGAGCGAGCCTGAAGGATCCGCGGGTTCGCGAACTCGCGCAGGCCATCATCGTCGCGCAGCGGCGCGAGATCGCCGAGATGAAATATCTCATCCAGGACATCGAGGAAAACGGTCCGCGCACCGAAGAACGCCTGCCCGAGGAGATGCAGCAATGAACAAGATCGCAATCCTGACGCTTGCAGCCCTCCCTCTGGCGGCCTGCAACACCAATACCGCGGTCGGCAATGATCGCGAAGCACAGCTCGATCCCCCGGCAACTGCGGCGCCGATAGAGAGTGCTGCGAGCGCTCTTGCCAACCTCAGCCCGGGCCTCATGCTGCCCGAGACCATGAGCGACGCGGACCTCGCCACGCTGGGAGCCGAGAACACGTGTCAGTTTCGCCTGACTGAGGTCGCGTTTCCGTCGTTCGTCTACGACAACAGCGGTGGCGGCGCGATCAAGATCAACGGCAAGCTGATCCCTGTCACAGCAAGCGCCTCGGGTGAGTATGCGGATGGTGAGCTTCGTATCCGCACGCGCCTTCTCGATGACGAAGGAGACGCGGGCCTGCAGATGCAGGAACTCATCGTCGCCGGCCCCCGGATGAAGGACGAGTTCGGGTTCTGGGGGTACACGACCTGCGGCAACAGCGAGGCGTGAACACGAGCGAGCGGGCGCCAGCGTGCGTCGGTGCCCGCTCCATGATCATGATTGGCCCGGCACGCGCGGCCGAATTTATAATGAGGTGCTACAGTGGAAGCTGAGCCTGTGAGCGATGCAGCCCCCCTTGCGGTCTTCGGTGCCGGAGGAAAGACCGGCACGGAAATACTGCGCCATGCGGTTCACAAGGGCATCGAAGTTCGAGCGTTCGAGCACACCTTGCCCGAACCATCGGACCGGGTCGACAACGTCGAGTACCTCCAGTGCGATGTACTCAATGACGACTTCAGCAGCGAGCTCGAAGGTTGCCGTGCTGTTATTTCCGCACTCGGTATAGGATTTAGCCCATCCACGGCGATCGATCCGCCTCCGCTTTACACGGAGGGAACCCGCAGGCTTGTGGAAGCGATGTCGGCGACCGGCATTTCCCGGATCGTCGTGATATCGGCGGCGTTCGTAGAGCCGCAGCCCAGCGTTCCTGCATGGTTCGAGCTCACAGCAAGACCAGCCTTGCACAATATTCTCGAACAGATGCGCGCCATGGAAGATCTTCTGGAGCGCGCGAAAGGCCTGAAATGGACGGCTGCGCGACCGGGCTGGCTCCTCGACGAACCCTATACGGGTGAAGCCGTCATTACCGACGAGCGCCTTGCCCAAGATTGCTTTCGCTGCAGGCACGCCGACCTCGCGGCAGCGATGCTCGAATTCGTCTGCGAGAACACCTGGGTCAACGCCAAGCCCGCCATCGCGCGTCCAGAAGCAGACCGCTTCGAGAACGTCTCGGCGCTCAAGGCCGAACTCGGGATCGACTAGATCGATGCGGACTTGCGGAAACATTCCAACAACGAGGTAAGATATGCTGCTTGAGAAGATAAAGACCCCCGGCCTTTCGCACCTTTCCTATCTGATCGGTTCGCAGGGCAAGGCAGCGGTCATCGATCCGCGCCGCGACTGCGAGATATATCTCGAGCGAGCCCGCGCCGAAGGACTGGAGATCACGCATATCTTCGAAACGCACAGGAATGAGGATCTCATCACGGGATCGCCGGTACTGGCCAAAATGACCGGCGCCCGGGTTCTGCACGGTCCAAACCCTGCGGATGAGGTTGTGTTCGCCGACACCGCGCGAGAGGGCGATGTTTTCGAGATCGGTAAGATCAGGGTCGAAGTGCTCGAAACCCCCGGTCACACCGACGATCATCTCGCCTTCGTCTTTCACGACGACGATTATCCCGAAGGACCGGTCGGCGTGTTCACCGGCGATGCGCTCTTCGTGGGCGACGTCGGCCGAACCGATTTCTATCCCGAGCGCGCGCGGGAGGTCGCGGGCCTCCTGTACGATTCATTGCAAAAGATTTGCGCTCTGGGTGACCAGACAATCATATACCCGGCGCACGGTGCCGGATCAGTTTGCGGGTCCGAAATGGCAGACCGGGAATTCTCGACAATCGGCCATGAGCGGCGCAACAACCCGCGGCTGCGCATTGCTGACCGCGACGAGTTCATCAAGGCGAAGGTAGAAGAGCATCATTACCAGCCACCTTATTTTCGGCTAATGGAGCGGCTCAATCTCGAAGGGGCCAATGCCGCGCCGCGAGTCATGCGGCCAAGGCTTCTGGGGCTGGAAGACCTCGGCGAGAGCGGCGCCGATCACCTGGTCGATGTACGCGAGCCGCTCGCCTATGCCGCCGGTCATATGCAGGGTGCCGTGTGCCTTCCAGTGGGAATGATACCCGCCTTTGCCGGGTGGTTCATCAGCGAAGGCGACACGATAGCCCTAATCGCTTCCGAAGAAGACGAGCTCGCTCAAGCTATGGCGCATTTGGTGCGCATTGGTCTCGATAATATTGTCGGCGGTTATGTCGGCGTGATCCCAGCCGCTGCACAGGGCAAAGCGATGCAAAGTATTGCCATGATCGACACCGAGGAAGTCGCACGCAGGCTCGCTGAGGACAGCGAAGATTGGACCTTGCTCGACGTGCGCGCCCTTGACGAACGGCAGCAAGGCAGCATCGATGAATCCGAACATGTCTATGTCGGCGAGCTCAACACCCGCTGGAAAGAGCTCGATCGCGACCGTCATTACACTTTGATGTGCGCCAGCGGCATGAGGGCGAGCGTAGCAGCGGGCTGGCTCGCAAGCCAAGGCTTCAAACACCTCGACGTCTATCTGGGCTCCATGGGCGCATGGACAAACGCGCAGGGCTAAAAAGCCGGAAAACCTCGAAAATGGCCAACCCGCGATCCCTTCAGGGCCGTGCGCGAAAGCTGTTTGGCCTACCGGAAGACACGCTGGTCTATCCTGCGCTTGATTGTGCAGGGGGGCGCGTCTCGACGATCATACAGGCAGGCAAACGCAACCCCCGCTTGAATGGCGATGTCTCACTTTTTCGAATTCCAGCAGATCAGGGCCGTGCTGGACCTGCCCTACCTTGAAAAAATCGACGTGGCCGTGCCTACCAATCTGAAATGCGGAAATTGCTCTGAAGATGCTGTCGAGCGACTGCACGAGCTCGGCGGGAAATCACCGCAGGGATAGGTTGGATTGCCTTGGCCGCCGCGGAGCCATGTGCGGGCTATTGCGCGCTATCCGCATTCCCAATCATTTGATCGAACCGGGGAGGCTATCATCAGAACCACATCGGGATGACAATCGAATTGGAGTCCTTCGGGATTGGGGGGCTTTTTTGAACCTGTCGCAATTAAGACCGCTTTGTTTTCGCTCGATTCCGAAGATGCTTCCCCTCGAACATTGCCAAGGCGCATTTGTCTGTAGGACGTTGCGCGCAGAAGATCGTCTGAACCCTCATTGTCCGGTGGCGCTTTATAGGCCCCCGCAAAGTTTCGCTATCGCGGTAAAAGGAGCCAGTCCGAGTGTCGTTCTCTCAGAACCTCGGATTACATAAATGCTTTCATGAAAGTTGGCTCGAAATAACCCCAGGCGGCCGCGATGAAGCTCATCACGGTTGCAACCAGGAGCATAATTATCTGACGGTTCTTGAGCCATTTAACTGCGGCCTGGGAGTGGCAATGACTCGTGTGCCGATGTTTGCGCAGAACAATGAGCCAACTAGCCGCCACCGCAATCATCGAAAATGCGGTCATTGGCCAATGGAGCGAACCCAGAGGCGCCAAAACACTGCTCAGGCTCGCACTCAGCCCGGCGGCAACCAGCACCATCGGTAGAATGCAGCAAGAGCAAGCTGCCAAAACAGCAGCCGAACTGCTTATGATGCTAACAACGGTCGTCTTGCCGTCGTGCAAAGGTAGTGGTTCGACAGCATGAGTCGGTTTGGCCATCAAGCGACTAGCAACCACGGACGGCCCTTACCCATATGAAGTCTTCAAATAGGTCTGCCATAGTACTCGTTCGAACAGAGGCTTCACACGCGAGGGTTCATTGTATTTCGCCGATGTGGCATAGCCCTCCACCAATTGAAGGTCGAGGTCAATTGCGTCAAACTTTCTGACAGCTCCTCAACCCCGTCACGCAGCTGAGGTGTCCAAGCTCGGCGGACGCCGCAGTCCTTTGACCAACATAGCCGCGCTCAATACCTATCGTACCAGAAAGACGGAACCCCGCGCCCAGGGTTGGGTCAAGCGCGGGGTTCCTGAACGGCCCCGGGACACCTGCGACCCGCAGGGCTCAGGGGGAGGCGGGGCCGCCATTCGATTAACGAGGAAGAACCGACCGGGACCGGATTTGGTTTTACCGTACACCTAGTCGCTTACGCTTCTTGCCAATCTACATCCAACAGAGAGATCCACTCGTAGATGTGGCGACGCGCTCAAAACGTAGTATGAGCATGCTATATTCACGCCGACATGCAATCGCTGGCAACCTGCTCGCTCAATTAGTCGATCGGTTCTGGAATCACGCGCAGATACGGTTTCTTCTCGTCCCAGCCAGCAGGATATTTGGCTTTCGCATCTTCGTCCGACAAGGAAGGCGGAATAATCACATCATCACCCTTCTGCCAATTGACCGGCGTCGCTACACCCTTGCGTTCGGTGAGTTGCACCGAATCAAGCAGCCGGAGCACTTCATCGAAATTCCGCCCGCTGCTCATCGGATAAAGCAGCATGGCGCGAATTTTCTTGTCTGGCCCGATGATATAGACAGCGCGGACGGTGGCGTTATCGGCTGCGGTTCGCCCATCTGCATTACCCGCTTCGTCGGCCGGCAGCATATTATAAAGCTTGGCGACCTGAAGGTCGCTGTCGCCGACCACGGGATAGTCGACCTTATTTCCACTCACCTCCTCGATATCGGGAAGCCAATCGCGATTATCCTGGCTGCTGTCGACCGAAAGGCCAAGAATCTTGGTGTCGCGTTTGGCAAATTCCTCGCCAAGCCCGGCCATGTAACCAAGCTCGGTCGTGCAAACCGGTGTAAATGCCTTGGGATGGGAAAAGAGGATTGCCCAGCTGTCACCCATCCAATCATGGAAATGAATGCTGCCTTGTGTGGTCTGAGCTGTGAAATTGGGGGCTGTCGAGCCAATGGAAAGGGTCATGTAAATACTCCTACTTATCTTGTGGGAACTCAGGGCGCATTTCTAGCCATGCTCTGAGAAAAATGCGGGTTCGACTTCGGCTTGACCTTGGTCCTCAAGGATGAACGCCAGAGCCGCTTTGCTCGGGTCAATCGGTCATACGACAAACCGATCCCAGCCCGCATAATGCTCACCGCTTCGCTTACCGCGAGGCAGGCTCAGTCCGATCAAGAGCAGTCCGACCCCAACCGAGGCCACCGTTCCGGCAGCCGAAGCCCCTGCAAGCATGAAGGGCGCTGCGACCAGCCAGGCACCGAATGCAGCGTTGATGAAGCGCAAGGCGCGCGCGACTTCCGCGGTCGCGATGATTGCCACCGTAATCACCAAAGCACCCACCACGTGATCGCTGTTGGCCATCGCCCCCTCGCTGCCAAGCGTTATCCTTGTCAGCATCAGCCACGCTCCCAGAGCCGTGCTGGCCACCAGGGTCCACGGGAAGGTCACGCCGCGCACCGTGTTCGTCCAGATCGAACGCGCGTCGGTCATATAGTCGGTATCGTCGATTTCACCGTGTGCCACTGCGCCGCCCTTGAAGAAGGTACGAACGAGTGACTTGCCTTCCTTTTTCGACCAGTAGAGATACTGCCCCATGGCGATGACTTCATCGAGAGAGAACGGGATCATGATAAGCATCGCAAGGGCAGCAATCAGCGCCGGCGTACTCCACGTTCCGATCACGATCGGCTGAATGATCACGAAATAGATACTGACCACACCCAGCGGAATGACCAGAATGCCGAAGAAGGTGACCATCCACGGCATGGTGCGCCAGCGTGCGCGGGTTCCCATGACCGCCATTAGGATCTCGAGCACATAGCTGACCGCTCCAAGCCCGGCATCCGGGATCGGCCAGGCCTTGGATACATCCGACGTGATGATTTCCTCGGTGCCGTTCTTGGGATCGCCAAGCGATCCGGAGAAAAACGGCTCCCACGCCACATCGATATGGCCAAGCTGGTAGGAGGTGAGCATGCGCGATATCAAAAGGCCGATAATGCCCATCGCAACAATCGGGAATCGCTGGGCATCGGTCGAGGGACTGTAGGTCCACCCGGGCGGGATGGACTTCTTGTCCATCATCCCTTCCATGCTCATTCCGGGCATCATCGGCACCAGCACGGAAAATGCGATTGCCAATGTACCGACAAGCATATTGGTCAGATATTGGGCCGCGCTCGGACTCCAGAAGAACAAGGGCGCGAAAAGCAGCCAGATACCGATAAAGGCTGTCGCCCACTGCCCTAGCCATGCGGTACGCTTCGAAAGCGACATCGCGCCGAAAATCATCAATGCGATCCCGCTCAGCATATCGCTCAGAGCAAGAGCGTTGGCCCGCCATTCGATCGACGGCAAACCCCGCTCGAGAGTGACCGCTACGACCGACGCACGGGCAGTATCGGCGGATACGACGTCATAAACACCCGGACTTGCAGCAAGCCAGAGGCCGAGTCCGATGACAGCAAACTGCGTCCAGCGGGTACCGCGCTGGGGTCCGTCCATATGCTGCATATCGCCGTCCATATTGTTCATGTCGCCGTCCATCTGGTGCCCATCATGCGCTATATCGGTGTCTTGCGATTGAGGTCGCGCCGGTTCGGTCTTCTCTGCGTCCGAACGCTTTGGATGCCAGGCCACGCGGGACGTGTTCAGCTTGTTCGTTTCGTACCAGTCCTGCGGGTCGGCTTGCAACGCGTCGATGATGGTCGGAAGCGTTTCGCGGAGCGAGTGCTCTGGCTCCCACCCCAGCAGTTTCCGGGCGCGGGAGATATCGAGAATGTAGTGAGCGTTTGCGTCATCGACCATCCATTGCTTGACGAATCCGTCATGACCGAGGACTTCTTCCTCGATCCACGTGCCCAGTTTCGCCACGCTTTTTGGAATGCGCACTGTCGTCCATTCCTCGCCGTGGATCTGGCAATGAACGATGTCTTGAATCTCGGCGTATCCAAGCGTTTCGGGCTCTCCGACAAGTATCGGCATCTCGCCCTCGAGGTCAGTGCGATGAGCGATAGTCTGCTCGACCGCCTTGGTCAGATCGTCAAGATGCAGTGCCGACTGCGCAGCGCAAAGCATCCCCGGATACAGATGCGCCGACACGCGATGCTCATAGACACCGGCAATCTGTTCGGCGAGAAAGGCGGAGTGCCCCTCGTCGTCGTAAACCCCCGCAAACCGCAAGAATACAACCGGAATGTCGCCACGGTTCTCGCGCAGTACCTGTTCCGCATCGGCCTTCGATTGAGGGTAAGGCCACGTCGGTCCAAGCGGACTGGATTCGTCGATACGTACGCCCGGCAGCGGTTTGGGCTCGTGTACAAGCATCGAGCTTGCATAGATGAACTGTTCGACATCGAAGTCCTGCAGTGCCGTAATCAGCCTGCGCGACCCTTCAACATTGACATTGGTGTACAGCGGGTTTGGCTCGCCCGTGATGTCGAAATAGGCAGCCAGGTGAATGCAAGCTGCAATCGTGTTTGAATGCGCGGCACGCACATTGGTCAAGGCGTCGACAACCGACGCTTCGTCCGCGAGGTCGATGGCGTATGAGGCTTCTAGTCCGGGAACGTCTTTCGCGACCGAGCGATCGAGGCCGATGATGCGGTACTGGTCGCTCAACCGATCAACCAAAGCGCGCCCAATGTATCCGCTTGCACCGGTTATCAGGACGACGCCTCTAGCCATAATCTACTCCATCGCGTTGATCTTGGGATTACTCTTCAAGACAGAACCGTCCTCGCGGGAGGACGGTCCTGCAGCTGCCCTCGGACTAGCAACAACCCGATGAGGCCTTTTCCTGAGATGGCTTGGAGATTTCCTCGACGAGTTCTGCGGTCTTTGCATCGGCACCGGACCGTGCAATATCAGCCTGGGAAACCATGCCGCAGCAATTCCCTTCGTCATCAATCACGGGAACGCGCCGGACCTGGTTGCTCTCCATCGTGGAGCAACATGCATCTACCTCGGTATCCGGCGTGACAGTGACAACCGAACGGGTCATGATGTCCCCCACCGGGGTGTCGGGCGACTTGCCTTCAGCTACGACGCGACAGCAAATGTCCCGATCTGTGACGACACCCACCAGACCGCCTTGGTCATCAACAACAGGAATCTCTCCGCAGTCGTTTCCCACCATGAGCTTCGCTGCATCCTGTACGCTCGCATCCTTGTCGCAGCAGGCGGGATCCTTCGTCATAATGTCCTTAACATGCATAATTCCACTCCTTCATCGGTCGGTCTGTGCAAAAGCATTTCCCGTCAGGGCAGCTTCGCTCAAATCATAGAAAATCATAAGGTAACGGTTCCCATCGTTGGAAGGTCAAGCCCCCCTCCATGCGACGAATTGGCGAACTCGGTGCCGACCTGGACCGCACAAGGAGGTCGCGCAGGTGCTGATCTTGGTGCGTCTCTGATGGGTCACGCTTACAGTACGAGCCATCTGCTCCAACCCCTCATATTGGCTGAATGGGAAAAGGTCGGGAGCTTGGAGAAAAGATCGTTTCAGCGAATGGATATGTTCCACTCAATAGAGCTGACACCGAGATTTGTTGCGAATTAAACTTCGCAAACGGGCAGACCACGCCTTGGCAAAAAACTGCAATCGCGAAACTGGCCAAGCTTGAGGTTTTGCGAACAACGACGCAGCACCTTCGGGCCCGCTCCAGGAGTCTTATGTGTCTCGCCGGTCAAATGTCGGACGCGTCCTCAGCCAATTGCTGGTCCAACCCAAAATGAAGCGAACCATGAGAACAGACCAGCGCCAACTCTGTTTTTAGCAGACCCGCTGGTATCCGAACTTGTGACCGACTTCTTTTGCTAAGGCAGGATTGGCATCGTTGGAAAGATCTTTGAGAATAGGACAATCTGGCCGGTCATCGTTCGTGCAACCCGCGATAAGATGCTCAAGAGCGTCGATCATGGAAAGAATTTCTGCCGCCTTGGCGCGCAGAGCACCCAAGTGTCCGGCGGCAACCTCCCGGACATCCTTGCTGGCTCTTTTCTCGTCGTGCCACAGACCGAGCAATTCGCCGATATCATCTACCGAAAAGCCAAGGTTGCGGGCGCGGCGGATGAACCGCAGCGTATGTATTTCGGCAGGGCCGTAAAGCCGATAGCCAGCTTCGGTGCGTTCGGCCGCTCCGATCAGACCGATTTTCTCATAATGCCTGATCATCTTGGCCGACACGCCACTGTCTGCGGCGGCCTCACCAATTGTGTGCAGTTGGCTCATGCATGCTGGATAACTTTCCCACGATAGGAAAGCAAACAGCCTGCGCCGACAATTTTTATTCTGACGCCCCTCTTGACCTTCCCATGATGGGAAGCCCTATCTTTTGGGTAATGTTCGATTCGCGGAGAAAGGTTATAAGAAGAAAGCGCACTCCCGCGCATTGACGCCGACATGCCCAGAAGCCGCACCGCCCTGGAAAAAATGCAAGCCAGATATGTGCGGATGACCCAGGCAGGTGACCTGAGCGGCAAGTTCGCGCGCTTCCAGTTCCTGCGCATGACGACGCAAAGCTGAACTTATCGGAACAATGAAAGGAACTTTTTTATTAATAGTTTTAAATTAGCGGCGCTCGGAGCCTTGGCGACCGCCGGTCTCGCAACAGCTGCGGCCGCGCAATCCCAAGTCGATCATCAGCCCGCTCCACAAGAGAGCTCGCAAGGCCAAGAGAGCAGCCACGAGCATGGTGCAATGCAGGGCGAAATGTCGGACATGGATGGTGACATGTCCGGGATGATGGCGATGATGAACAACCCCGAGATGCGCGCTGAAATGATGGCGATGATGAACGATCCGGAAATGCGCGCTCAAATGATGGACATGATGCGCAACTGCAATGAAATGATGAAGATGAAACAGGAACAGATGTCGAATGAAGAGGCAGGGTAATCCTGAGCACCACACGTCAATTTGCCAGATTGTCTTCGCCTAAGCCTGCCCCCTCCCTGCGGGGCAGGCACCATCCGAACAATGATCGGTGAATCCTGCTGATCTCATGTCCCATGCAAGCGGACCGTATTTATGATTTCTACCACAACAGATCCCGAAGGCTTGTCGAGGCTCGGCTGCGCCCGTAGAGTTAGATGATGCAGTTACTGCGCTCTCTTGGAATTTTTCTGATTGCTTGCGGACTCTTTGTCCAGTCGGCCGCTCATGCCTCGGCGGTGCCGCAAGCACCGGCGGGAAGCGAGGCGGCGTGTAACGAGATGCGCATGGAGACTGGTGCTACGACCGCTTCGGAAGACCAACCCGGACCGTGCAAAAATCTTCGCCTGGATTGCCTTGTGGCCCTCGGTTGTATCGCTCCACTGGCCATGATCACAGCCCCATCAGGCGAACGTACGAAAATTGCTGTGCGTTCGTTGTTCACCCCATTTGCCGCATATTCTCTGGCTCTCGTTGATCAAGGACCCGAGCCGCCGCCCCCGCAAGAGCAATTCTGAGTATTGCCAGGGACTGCCCTGCATACTGAAGCTGAACGAATTTTCCGTCGCGCCTAGCGATGGTCGTTTGTTCCGTCCGCGCTTATATCGCGCGCTCTAGCGGAATCTAGAAATCATGCAGAAAATTTGCTGGACCGCATTTCCGGTCCTGCTGGCTTTGGCGCCAGCTAGTTACGCGCAGTCAATCGCCTACGAGGAGGCATTGAGAGCGGCCGTTAGCGAACAGCCGCAGGTGCGAGCGCGGGAGTTGCAGCTCGAGGCACGTCGCAGCGTCGCTGATGCAGCTGACGAACTACCAGATCCTCGCCTCCGCGCTGGGATTCAGAACCTTCCGGTGGCAGGCCCGGCAGCCTTCGAGATCGACCGGCAGCTGCCCACCCAGATCCAGGTCGGTGTGGAGCAGGACATACCCAATCTCGCGGAGCGCCATGCGAGAGCGCGCATGGCAGTGGCCGATATAGATCTGGCTTCCGCGCAGTTGACCCGCGCGCAGCTCACGGCTCGGCTTGGAGCAGGCGAGGCCTGGATTTCGCTCGCGTACACCCAACAGGCTCTGAATGTTATCGATGAGGCACTTAGGCAGATCGAAAGGCTGGTGCCCTTGGCGCGGAGCGCCGTTGCGGCGGGATCGGCCAGGCCGGCTGAGAGCCTCGAAATTCGCCGTGCGGTACTGGAAGTCGAGGACATGCGGACCCGCCTAGAAGGCGACCTTGACGCGGCACGGGCCATGTTGGCGCGATATGCTGCTGTGCAAGGCGCAGTTGCCACCGGGGCTATCCCCGCGGCGGATGTCGATGCCGAGCGACTCCGGGCGACCCTAGAGCTTAATCCCGATATCATTCTCGCTATCGCACAGGTTCGACAGGCAGATGCGAGGATCGATCTTGCCCGGTCGGAGAAGCGGCCCGATTTCGGCATCAATGTCAGCTATGGCAGGCGCGATCCGATGTTCGGTGATGTCGTCTCGGTCATGGGCTCGATTACGCTCCCCATCTTTGCGGGCAGGCGGCAGAACCCGAGGATTGCCGCTGCTGAAGCCGAAGCAAGCGCAGCGCAAGCAATTCAGCTTGATCGCTTGCGCGAACTGCAAGCGCAATTCGAGGCCGACCTTGCCGCTTGGCGCAGCGCATACCGCCAGTGGCAGCGAGCCACGGAGGAGTTGCTACCCCTCGCCCAAAGCCGGGCTGATCTCGAAAGGGCCAGCTTCGCGGCAAACCGCGCCGAACTGCTGGACGTCATCGAAGCGATCAAGGCGCTGGCGCTCCTACAAATCGAGATCCTTGAGCGTGAGGAGGCGACAGTTGAAGCCGCGACGACCTTGCGACTGACCTATACGGAGTTCCAGCCATGAGAGCCAAAATGGGAGCCGCGTGGGACAAACTGTCGCCGCGCCAGAAATCCTGGACGATGGCGGCAACGGTCGCCCTGATCAGCGTCACCGCAGGATACGGGTTATCGCAGCGGGGTGAGAGCGGAAGTCAGGCAAATGGCAACGGGGGATCATCCAGCGCCGAATGTGAGGACGTGCTTTACTGGTACGATCCGATGGTGCCGGGACAGCGTTTCGACGAGCCTGGAAAATCGCCGTTCATGGATATGGAACTTGTTCCCAAATGCGCTGGCGAGGAGGCCACCTCCGGGGTTCAGATCGACGCGGGGCTTGTCCAGAACTTCGGCATCCGCACCGCCGAGGCCGAATACGGCGTACTTGAGCCGGACGTGTCCGTTACCGGTGTTCTCGCTTACAACGGGCGGGACGTTGCAATTGTCCAGCCAAGGGCTGGCGGCTTTGTACAACGAACCTATGGGCGTGCTCCAGACGATGTGGTGAGCCGAGGCGCGCCGCTGGCCGATATTCTCGTACCCGAATGGGGAGGAGCGCAGCAGGAATATCTGGCCGTCCTGAACAGCGGCGATGAACAGCTTGCACAGGCCATGCGCGAGCGGATGCGGCTGCTCGGCATGTCGAATGGGCAAATTTCATCGGTGGGCCGGACCGGCCGCGCGCAGGCGACGATCACGGTCACCGCGCCGACCGGCGGGGCCATCACCATGCTCGGCGTGCGACCCGGCATGACCGTGATGGCAGGCCAGACCCTGGCGGAAATAACCGGATTCTCGCCGATCTGGCTCGAGGCATCGGTGCCCGAAACACAAGCAGCGAATATCCGGGTCGGCCAACCTGTCAGTGCAACTCTGACCGCGTTTCCCGATGAGAGATTTTCCGGACCGATCATCGCGATCTTGCCGAGCGCACAGGATGCCAGCCGGACAATCACCGTCCGCGCACAATTGCCCAATCCTTCCGGACGGCTCAAGCCGGGCATGTTCGCGCAGGTCTCGCTGACCCCCGACACCCGGCGCGCTCTGCTGGTTCCTTCCGAAGCGGTGATCCGGACCGGGCGCCGCACCATCGTCATGATCAAGCAGGACGAGGGCGGCTTCATGCCTGCCGAAGTCCGGATCGGCCGTGAGGCGGGAGGCAGGACCGAAGTGCTGGCCGGCCTTTCGCAAGGCGAAGAGGTCGTGACCTCGGGCCAGTTCCTGCTCGATTCCGAGGCAAGCCTGGCAGGGCTCGATGTTCGTGCGATCGATGAGGCAGGCCCGGACCGGGACGGTGAAGACCAACCAGCGACATTCAGCGCAATCGGGACGATCGAGAAGATTGCCGATGGCTCCGTCACGCTGCGGCACGGACCTGTCCCGCGGCTAGACTGGCCCGCCATGACGATGAGTTTCCGCACGAAGAATGCAGCGCAGATCAGCGGGTTCGAGGAAGGCGATAGAGTGCGCTTTACCTTCACCCAGCAGGACGCCGGCCCCCGTATCGAGACCATCAGGAGTGCCGGGCAATGATCGCGCGCATTATCGATGCCTCGATCGCCAATCGGCTTTTCATCGTCCTCGCCGCCATAGCTGTGACCCTTGGCGGGTTCTGGGCCGTCCGCACAACTCCGATCGATGCTTTGCCCGATCTGTCCGATGTCCAGGTTGTCGTCCGATCCAACTATCCGGGCCAGGCGCCCCGGATTGTCGAGGACCAGGTGACCTACCCGATGGCCACGACCATGCTGTCGGTGCCGGGAGCGAAGACCGTACGCGGCTACTCGATGTTCGGCGACAGCTACGTCTATATCATTTTCGAGGACGGTACCGACCTTTACTGGGCACGGTCGCGGGTGCTCGAATATCTCAATCAGGTGCAGAACCGCCTGCCCGAGGGTGTTACGAGCACGCTCGGTCCGGATGCGACGGGCGTGGGGTGGATTTACGAATATGCGCTTGTCGACCGCACCGGCGGACATGATCTGGCGGGGCTGCGAAGCCTGCAGGACTGGTTCCTGCGATACGAGCTCAAGACCATTCCAGGCATCGCCGAAGTGGCGAGTGTCGGCGGCATGGTCAAACAATACCAGGTCGTGCTCGAACCTTACCGGATGGCATCGTTCGGCGTCACGCATGCCGAGATCGTAAACGCCATCCAGTCGTCCAACCAGGAGGCCGGCGGTTCGATCGTCGAGATGGGTGAGGCCGAATACATGGTACGCGCGTCGGGCTATCTGACGACGCTGGACGATTTCCGCGAGATTCCCCTCAGGACTGCAACTGGCGGGGTTCCGGTTACCCTTGGCGATGTCGCCACAATCCAGGTCGGGCCGGAGCTGCGCCGCGGCATTGCCGAGCTCAACGGCGAAGGAGAGGTCGCCGGCGGCATCATCGTTCTCAGACAGGGCGCGGACGCTCGCAGCGCAATCCAGGCGGTCGAGGAAAAGCTGGACGAATTGCAGGCGAGCCTTCCCGAGGGCGTCGAGATCGTCACCACCTACGACCGATCGCAGCTTATCGACGCCTCGGTGGAGAATTTGACGACCAAGCTGATCGAGGAGTTCATCGTCGTCGCGATCGTATGCGCGCTGTTCCTCTGGCACGCACGTTCGGCACTTGTCGCCATCATCACCCTGCCTTTGGGCGTGCTCGCGGCGTTCATCGTGATGCGTTTCCAGGGGGTGAATGCCAATATCATGTCGCTGGGCGGGATCGCTATCGCGGTCGGCGCCATGGTCGATGCAGCCGTTGTGATGATCGAAAATGCGCACAAGCATCTCGAGCGATGGGAACACGAGAATCCCGATACCGTGCTCGCGGTGAAGGAACGCTGGCGGATCATCGCCGATGCATCGAAGGAAGTGGGACCGGCGCTGTTCTTCAGCCTGCTGATCATTACGCTGTCGTTCCTACCGGTCTTTACCCTGCAGGCGCAGGAAGGGCGGTTATTTGCACCGCTTGCTTTCACCAAGACCTATGCGATGGCTGCCGCGGCCATTCTTTCGGTAACGCTGGTGCCGGTGATGATGGGTTGGCTGATCCGTGGGAAGATCCCTTCGGAAGATTCCAATTTTCTAAACCGCTGGCTGACGAAAATCTATCGTCCGGGGCTCGACTGGGTCATGCGGCGCCCCAAGGCAACGCTGGCGATCGCGGCGCTGATCTTTCTGACCACCGCGATCCCCTTCACCCGGCTTGGCGGCGAGTTCCTCCCGCCGCTCGATGAAGGCGATTTGCTTTATATGCCGAGTGCATTGCCCGGCCTTTCCCCCGGCGAGGCGTCGGCGCTGCTGCAGCGCACCGATCGCCTGATCAAGTCGGTCCCGGAAGTGGAAACGGTGTTCGGTAAAGCGGGGCGCGCCGATACGGCGACGGATCCGGCTCCCCTGACGATGTTCGAAACGACGATCCGCTTCAAGCCCCGCGAAGAATGGCGCGAGGGAATGACGCCCGATCTGCTGGTCGAGGAACTCGACCGGGTCGTCCAGGTGCCGGGCCTCGCCAATGTCTGGGTGCCGCCGATCCGCAACCGGATCGACATGCTCGCGACCGGAATCAAGAGCCCGATCGGGGTCAAGGTGTCAGGCGACGATCTCGATCAACTGGAACGCGTTGCACTCGATGTGGAGCGTATCGCCAAGACCGTGCCTGGCGTGAGTTCCGCGCTGGCCGAGCGGCTGTCGGGCGGTCGCTATGTCGATGTCGATATCGACCGGATGGCGGCCGCGCGATACGGACTCAACATTGCCGACATCCAGCAGATCGTCTCTGGTGCAATAGGCGGCGCCAATGTCGCACGGACCGTCGAGGGGCTGGCGCGCTATCCGATCAATGTGCGCTATCCCCGCGAAATCAGGGACAGCGTCGATGAACTCAGGGCCCTGCCGGTTCTGACGCCGTCCGGCCAACAGATTACGCTCGGCACTGTCGCCCGTATCGCCGTCAGCGACGGTCCGCCGATGCTCAAGAGCGAGCAGGGTCGTCTGACCAGCTACATCTATGTCGATGTCCGTGGCCGCGATCTTACCTCGGTGGTCGCCGATCTGCAGGAGGCCGTCGCCACGGGCGTCGATCTGCCTCCCGGCGTCAGCCTGTCCTATGCGGGCCAGTTCGAATATCTGACGCGCGCCTATGAGCGACTGAAGATCGTGGTTCCCGCGACGCTCGCGATCATCTTCCTGCTGCTCTATCTCATTTTCCGGCGCTGGGACGAAGCCTTGCTGATCATGGGCACGCTGCCCTTCGCGCTGACGGGCGGATACTGGTTGCTCTATCTGATGGGCTACAACCAGTCGGTGGCGACTGCGGTCGGCTTCATCGCGCTTGCCGGTGTCTCCGCCGAATTCGGCGTGGTGATGCTGATTTACCTGAAAGCCGCACTGGAGCGACGGCAAGCTGACCTGGGCGCCGAAGAAGTGGACGAGGCCATCCGGGAAGGCGCGCTCCTGCGCGTGCGGCCCAAGGCGATGACCGTCGCAGTCATCCTTGCGGGTCTCTTTCCGATCCTGATCGGCACCGGCGCGGGCTCGGAAGTCATGAGCCGCATCGCCGCGCCGATGGTCGGCGGCATGATCACCGCCCCGCTCCTGTCCATGTTCCTGCTTCCCGCCGCTTATCTGTTGTTGCGGCGTCCCCGTCCGGAAAAACCGGCGAACCCTCAAGGAGAAGAAGAATGCGTACCCCAACCTACATGATCCTGCTCGCGGCACCGCTGGCGCTTGCAGCTTGCGACGCTGCAGACGACAGCACCGGGACCATGATGTCTGACGAGATGGCGAACTCGGACAGTATGCCCATGTCAGGCGAAATGCCGATGGCGGAGGAGACCGGCGGCGAGCAGAGCGCCAGCGCGGAGGGAACGGTAACAGACATCGATCCCGGGGCGGGCACCGTGACCATCGAGCACGGTCCGGTCGAAAGTATCGGATGGCCCGCGATGACCATGACCTTCGAAGCCGACGCGCAAATCCTCGAACAGGTCAGTGTCGGTGAGGGAATAGCCTTTGAATTTCGTACTGGAACCGAAGGCAGCGTCGTTACCTCGGTAACGCCGCGATAGCATGATGGGTGGGAGGCGCGCGGTTGCGCCGGTGCCTCCCACGCAAAAACAGGTGAATATGCCCGGTATCGACAGGCCCGACTTTAAGGATCGCCGCGACTTCATGAAAAGCGCCGGCCTCGCGGCGACGGGTTTCGCGGCGCTGCCGCTGGTGGGTTGCGACACGCAAAGCAGGGTGTCGCTCGATCAGCGAGGAGCAAGCAATCCTCTTGCGATACCTCGGCTACAGGCCGGAACGATCGAACGGGGCGAGCGTGTCTTTCGCCTGTCCCTGACACCGGGCGAGAAAGAATTCGTGCCCGGCACGCCGTCACCGACGATCGGTATCGACGCATCCTATCTCGGTCCGACCCTCGAAATGCGCCGCGGCGAACAGGTTCGCTTTCATATCGACAACAAGCTTGCCGAGGATGCGACCGTCCACTGGCATGGTTTCGAACTTCCCGCCACCGCGGATGGCGGACCGCACCAACTCGTGCGGCCCGGCGAACGCTGGAGCCCGTCCTTCGAAATACGCCAGCGCGCTTCGCTATACTGGTATCATTCTCATACGCATCGCCGGGCCGGACCACAGGTCTATGCCGGACTTGCTGCCCCGATCTACGTGCGCGACGAGGAAGAGGATCGCCTCGATCTGCCGAGCCGGTACGGTGTAGATGATATCCCGCTCGTCGTGCAGGATCGCGTGATCGACAGCTCAGGCCGCCTCGTTTACCCGCTCAACATGCACTCGCGGATGATGGGGGTGATAGGTGAGCGCATCTATGTGAACGGAACGGCCAATGCCGTTTTCGACGCCACCGCCGGTCCGCTGCGCCTGCGGCTTCTCAATGGATCGAATGCGCGGTTCTACACCTTCTCGCTCGAAGGTGATCGTCCGATGCAACTCATCGCAAGCGATGGCGGCCTGCTTGCCGCACCCCGCGAGATTCGCAGTCTTACCCTTGCCCCAGGCGAACGCGCACAAGTGATCGTCGACCTTTCCGAAGGGCGCCCGCTGCGCCTGAATGCCAGCAGTCCTAATAACGCCATGGGCATGATGGCCGGAGAAGGCGGGGGTATGATGGACGGCGGAATGATGGGAAACCGGACCGGTCGCGAGAGGCAGGGCCGCACCTTTTCGATCCTCGATATGCGTCCCTCCGGATCATCGACTCCAGTGATGCTCCCGCCCACCCTGGCCGCGCTAGCCGCGCCAGACCCCTCGCTCGCCGTTCGCAGCCGCCGTTTCGTACTCGATATGGGCATGATGGGTCGGGGCATGGCGATCAACGGCGAGACCATGGACATGGATGTCATCAATCAGCGCGTACCGGTGGGTCAGTGGGAAATATGGGAAATCGCCAACGCATCGATGATGGCCCATCCCTTTCATATTCATAACGTGCAGTTCCGCTTGCTCGACCGGGACGGTCGGCCTCCGCGGGCGGAAGAGGCGGGCTTCAAGGACACCGTAATCGTCAACCCGCGTGAACAGGTCAGGCTGCTGTTGCGGTTCGAAGAAAATACCGATCCCGACACTCCCTACATGTATCACTGCCATATCCTCGAGCACGAGGACGCAGGCATGATGGGGCAGTTCGTGGTGATGGCCAATTAGGGGAGAACGACAGATGAGCGATGGGCACAATGCAATCGAGGGTACGGCGACCGACCCCGTTTGCGGAATGAGCGTGAAGATGGACGGCGCCCGCTTCGTCGATCGACACGAGGGTGGCGACCATTACTTCTGCTCCTCGCGCTGCCTCGACAAGTTCCGCGCGGATCCGGAGATGTATCTTTCGAAGGCGCACCTCGATGCTGTCGAGGATGTCCCGGAAGGTACGATATACACCTGTCCGATGCATCCGGAGATCCGGCAGCCGGGGCCGGGCTCTTGCCCGATATGCGGGATGGCCCTCGAACCCGAAACGGTCACTCTGAACGAGGGCCCCGATCCCGAACTCGTCGACATGCGGCGAAGGTTCTGGTGGAGCGCGCTCTTCACGCTGCCGCTCTTCGCCTATGCGATGGGCGACATGATCCCGTCGCGACCGTTCGATCAGGTCATCGAACCCGCTATCGCGCAGTGGCTGCAGCTCCTGCTGGCAACTCCGGTGGTGCTTTGGGGCGGCTGGCCCTTCTTCACCCGCGCGCTGCAATCGGTCCGGACCATGAACCTCAACATGTTCACCCTGATCGGCTTCGGCGTCGCCATCGCCTATCTGTTCAGCCTTGTGGCAACCCTCGCCCCGGACATCTTTCCCGAGGCATTCCGCGATCATGCGGGCCGGGTCGGCGTCTATTACGAGGCCGCAGCGGTTATCACGACCCTCGTGCTGCTCGGGCAGGTGCTCGAGCTCAAGGCGCGCGGATCGACATCGAGCGCCTTGCGAGCGCTTCTCGAACTCGCACCCCCGACCGCGATGAAGATCTTCGGTCGCGGGGACGAGCGCGAAGTACCGCTCGATGAATTGACGTCGGGGGACCTGCTGCGCGTGCGTCCGGGCGACAAGGTCCCCGTCGATGGCACGCTCGAGGATGGAAGCAGTGCCATCGACGAATCCATGATCAGTGGCGAACCCATTCCCGTCAAGAAAAGCGCGGGCGATCCCGTGATCGGGGGCACCGTAAACCAGACCGGCAGCTTCACCATGCGCGCGACGCAGGTCGGCGCGGACACCATGCTCTCGAAGATCGTGCAGATGGTGGCGGAGGCGCAGCGCAGCCGGGCACCGATCCAGCGGCTCGCCGACCAGGTCACCGGATGGTTCGTACCCATCGTCGTCCTTGTCGCTATCGTGAGTTTTGTCGTCTGGGCCATCTGGGGACCGGCACCGGCCCTTGCCTACGCGCTCGTCAACGCGGTCGCCGTTCTGATCATCGCGTGTCCCTGCGCGCTCGGACTGGCGACGCCGATGTCGATCATGACCGGTACCGGCAAGGGCGCGCAGCACGGGATCCTGATCAAGAACGCCGAAGCGCTCGAAACGCTGGAAAAGATCGATACGCTGGTCGTCGACAAGACCGGAACGCTGACCCGGGGCAAGCCTGATCTTGTCGACGTAAAACCGCAGCCAAATTTCGACGAGCAGGAATTGCTGAGCCTTGTCGCTGCCGTTGAGAGAGGAAGCGAGCATCCGCTCGCCCACGCGATCGTGGAAGGGGCTCAAAACAGGGGCGCTGCCATTCTCGACGCTTCCGATATCGAATCCGTGACCGGCGAAGGTATCCAGGCAAATGTCGACAAGCGCCTGGTCGCGATCGGGAATGAAAAGATGATGGAGCGTATAGGGGCGCTCGAAGAAGGCTGGCGGTCAACGGCGGACGAAGGCCGAAGCCTCGGACAGACGGTGATGTTCGTGGCCGTGGACGGGGCACCGGCAGGCCTTATCGCGGTCGCCGATCCGATCAAGGCAACCAGCCGCACCGCTATTGCCGCGTTGCATGAGCGCGGCATCAAGATCGTGATGCTTACCGGCGACAGCGAAGCCACCGCGCGTGCGGTAGCAAGCCAGGTCGGTATCGACGAAGTCGAAGCGAACGTCTCGCCCGAGGACAAACATCGCAAGATCGAGCAGTTGAAGAG
>NZ_JBSXNU010000047.1:0-141857 GCF_056857815.1 Qipengyuania sp. B-5
TGTTCGGCAACAACGGCTCGATCACCAGCCACTCATCATCGGTCAGTTCAAATCTACGACGCGTCATCCAAAGCTCCTTCCCGAAGCCTTGAATCAACCGCGCCCGCGCCGCGCAAGTCAATTTATGAGTTTACGGCCTAGGTAATCTGGGGTCTTTGGAACATGTCACCGTGAAAAAATCCACTGATAATGCGGGAGGACCTGGAGTTGCTTCTTGTATCGCCTTTGACCTGTCCACCCAGGGGCTTAAAATTTTCGGTCGGAGGACGACGACGGGTTATCCGCTTTCCGGCGCATGTCCGCCCTGTGAGATCAGCAAGCGACGGACCTGTGCCTTGTCGACCCCATCGGTTTGGGTGTTGACCGAGACGAAAATTTTCCCACGTTTGATTTCGCGTTCGTAGAGAGTGGCAGCGACCCCGTCGACATCATGGTCGGTCAGCATCTTGGCAATCGCTCCTCCTGTCGCGCCGATGACGCTACTGACCGCAGCGACCGGCGCAATCGAAGAGCTTGCAATCGCGCCTGCTACCGCGACTGGCCCAAAACCGGGTATCATCAGGATACCGACTCCGAGCATGGCTCCGGCCACCCCGGCACCGGTAATTGCGCCCGCTACGCTTCCCGGACTGTATCCTGTCGCGCGCTCATACTTTTCTTCGAGATATTCGCTGGCCCGCCAGAGCATGGAAATGGATTCATCCGGCACTCCTTCTACGCTGAGGATCGCAACAGCGCGATTGGCCGCATCGGAATGGTCGAAGACGGCTGTGACCAGATGTTCGCGTTCGCGGTTCAATTCATTCCGCGCATTCTGGAAGGCCTTTGAAAAGCGATCCCGTTCACGCTCGTTGCGGAAGCTGGCCCGCAAACCGGCAGAGTCATGAAGTTTCTGGACACTGGCTGTCTGGACTTTGGCAAACAGCGTACGCAGCAGCATCTCGATCGTGGTGCGGCGCAGCTTCTGGTTGGTGCCGCGATTGATCCATTCCAACCGGGAAGGTCGCGGGTGCGTTTCATCCAGATAATACAATGCGGGCAGTTCCTCTGCCTTGACCACATATGCGTGCGCGGTACCCCCAGTCTCGCCCATGCCCGCAAGGTTAACTCAAAAGCAACGAAACGCAAAAGAGCTTTTTCGGACCGTTTCAGACCGGGAAACACATATGGGTTGTAGAGCCCGGCAGAACCGCGCTTCGATAATGGATTCGTCCGAGCCGGGATCCTATTTTTCGACAGCCGAGTTGGCCGCGCCGACTACGGCGCGTACACTGGCGGTCGCGATGTCTTCGTCGATCCCTACACCCCATATGGTTGCTCCCTGCGGAGTGCGGCACTCAAGATAGGCCGCTGCGCGGCTATCCCTACCGGTGCTCAGTGCGTGTTCGGTATAGTCGACGATCTCGAGACTGAGGCCAAAGGATTCCTCGATGGTGGAAAGAACTGATGAGATGAGGCCGTTTCCGCGGCCTGCGACGGACTGCTCTCGTCCTTCGACCGCGATAGTTCCGCTGAACAGGCGAGTCCCGTCGGTGGCACGGCGCTCTTCGTAATCGACCAACTGGAAATGTTTGTTGTCGGTCTGGACATGATAAGCCTGTTTGAATGCCTCCCAGATATCGATTGCGCCGAGTTCCCGGCCTAGTTCGTCCGCCATATGCTGGACGTGCGGGCTGAAATCCGCCTGCATCTTTTTGGGGAGCTTGAGCCCTTGGGTTTGTTCGAGCACCCAAGCGAAGCCGCCTTTGCCGGACTGCGAGTTGACGCGAATAACCGCCTCGTAGCTGCGGCCGAGATCGGCCGGATCGATGGGGAGGTAGGGCACGCGCCAGTGCGGGTCGTTCTGGACCTCGTGCGCAGAGAAGCCCTTCTTGATCGCGTCCTGGTGGCTGCCCGAGAAGGCGGTGTAGACCAACTCGCCGCCATACGGATGGCGCTGGTGGACAGGGATCTGGTTGCAATATTCGACCGTCTCGATGACGCGGTCGATGTCGGAGAAGTCGAGGCCCGGATCGATGCCCTGCGTGTACATGTTGAGCGCTATGGTCACGAGGCAGCAATTGCCGGTACGTTCACCATTTCCGAACAGGCACCCTTCCACCCGGTCGGCACCGGCCATCAGTGCCAGTTCGGCTGCAGCCACACCGGTCCCGCGATCGTTGTGCGTGTGCAGGCTTATGACCGCGCTTTCGCGATTGGGCAGGTTGCGGATGAAATATTCGACCTGGTCGGCGTAGATATTGGGTGTCGCCGCCTCGACAGTAGCGGGCAGGTTGAGGATGATCGGGTGCTCGGGTGTGGGCGCGAGTACTTCCATCACCGCTTCGCAGACCTCGAGGCTGAAATCGAGCTCGGCGGTGGAGAAGGTCTCCGGGCTGTACTGAAAATGCCAGTCGGTACCGGGCTGCTTGCCCGCCTCGTCACGCATGACCTTGGCGCCGTGAACCGCGATATCGCGCACCTGCTCCTTGCTCATACCGAAGACGACTTCGCGCCAGGCGGGGCTGACCGCGTTATAGAGATGGACGATCGCCGCACGCGCGCCGGTGAGACTCGCGAAGCTGGTACGAATCAGGTCCTCCCGGCTCTGGGTAAGGACCTGCACTATCACGTCTTCGGGTATGCGACCTGAATGCACGAGACCGGAAATGAAATCGAACTCGGTCGCGCCCGCGCTGGGGAAGCCGACCTCGATCTCCTTCACACCGATTTCGACAAGTAGATCGAAGAAACGGTTCTTCTTGTGCGCGTCCATCGGATCGACAATTGCTTGATTGCCGTCACGAAGATCGGTGCTGAGCCAACGGGGTGGGGCGGTGATGGTGCGTGTGGGCCACTGCCGGTCGGTCAGCGGGACCTGGGGGAAAGGCGAGTATTTGACGCTCGGATCGCGGAGCATGGTCATTTCAGGAGTACTCGTATCGGGTGACTGCTACAGGTTCGACGGCCCTTGGGTGCGCGGCGCACCCGGATGGCACGCCAATTTCACGCCCAAGGGCGGATAAGTCGCAGAATTAGTCCGATACGGGTCATGCCATGCTGCATTGCGCAATCTTGCCGCCAGTTCAAGCGGCAGTTTGCGAAATCATCTTTTCCTTAGCCTGTCGAGGTTCAATTGTTGCACACCGGTCACGCCCATCAGGCGCATGCCGCGCTCGATTTCCTCTCTGAGGATCTGCAGCGCCCGCTCGACGCCTTCCTGCCCTGCTGCGGCCAGGGCATAGAGATAGAGACGCCCGCCCGAGGCCGCCGTCGCGCCCTGGCATAGGCTTTTCAGGACATGCGTACCGCGCCGCACGCCGCCGTCGAGAATAATCTCGATCTCGCCGCCGACTTCGTCGAAGATTTCCGCAAGCTGGTCGATAGGTGCGCGGCTGCCATCCAGCTGCCTTCCGCCATGGTTGGAAATCCATATCGCATCCGCGCCGATCTGGACTGCGCGGCGTGCGTCGGCTGCGCTCATCACGCCCTTGAGCGCGAAGGTCCCGCCCCACTCGCGCCTTATGCTCGCGGCGGTGTTCCAATCCAGCGCGGTATCGAGCATGGTGTTGAAATAGTCCTGGATGCTTACCGCCTTGCCTGTTCCCTCACTGACGTATCCGTCGAGGTTTGGGAGGCGGAATTTCGGCCCGAGAACATAATCCAGGGTCCAGCGTGGCCGGGTGGCATAGCTCCATAGGGATGAGGGGGAGAGGCGTGGCGGTGTGGTAAAACCCGATCGCAGGCACCGTTCGCGCTTGCCGGAAACTATGGTGTCCACGGTAAGCACGAGGGCATCGAATCCGGCGACCTTGCAACGATCAATCATCGACGCGTTGAGCCCCCTGTCCTTATGAACATACAGCTGGAACAGCTTCGGCGCGCCCGTGAGAGCGGCGATTTCCTCGATCGAATGCGTCGCAAGGCTGGAGATTCCGAACCAGACGCCGAATTTCTCCGCCACCTTCGCAACCGCCCGCTCTCCATCACGGTGGAAGGCGCGTTGCAATGCGGCCGGGCTGAGGACCAGCGGCAATTCGCTGCGGCGCCCCATGATCGTGCAACTCGTGTCGATGTTTTCAACACCCGCCAGTACATCGGGCACGAGGTCAACATCGTCGAAAGCAGACGTGTTTCTGGCCTTCGTTATCTCGTCATCCGCTGCGCCGTCGATATAGTCGAACACCGGCCAAGGCAGGCGCGCCTTTGCAAGTCGGCGGAAATCTTCGATGTTATGACAGTCGGAAAGCTTCACTCCGATTTCGTGACGTAACCCTCGCGGGCTTGCAAGTCATCGAAAGTATATGTGAGAGCAATCCTTTCTTCCTGTGCATCGTCATAACGGGGATCCTGCTTCAGGCAGCCTTCGCCGCATAGCTGGGTGACCGCTTCGTTCTTCCATCCGACATGCCAGATGCGTCTGCCTGGGGTGGCAATGAAACCTTCGATCCGCGCATCGATATCGTTGGCCAGATCCTCGACCGAGGGCATTTCGGAATCGAAATCGGCATCATAGCCCCCGTGCGTGTGGAAGCTGGCGACGACATGGCTGCCTAGCGGGACGCCCCAGTCGAGGTCGCATGTGGCGCTCTCTCCTTCGTAGATTTTCGAAGTCTGGAGATTGCCACGTTCGTCTTCGAAGATGACGCCGCAATATTCCTGGTTGTTGGCGATCGATCTCTCTTGAAGGCTAGCCAGCGTAGAGCGGGCGTAACGGTAGAGTTCGTCGGTGCTGGACACGCGCTCATAAGCGGGCGGTCGCTCACGAGTAAGCTGGTTGAACAGGATAATCGTGAAGGCGAGAGCGCAGACAGTGTAAAGGATTCTGGTCGTAGATGGCTCCCCCATGGGCGTATTCATGGGGGAGCATAGATCAGTTGTCGACCGGGAAATACATCTGGAAACTGTCGTCCAGTCTGCGTTTTCCTATCGCTACTGTCGCTCGAAAGCTGCGCTGATTTCCAAATCGACCATGCTGCCCACCATGGGCGCGGCGTAGTTTACGCCCCAATCCGTGCGATCAATGGTTGTTCGTGCATGAAAGCCGACTGTCTGCGCTTCGCTCATAGGATTTTGACCGGCACCGGTGAATTCCACCAGCATCGTGACCGGCCCGGTGCTACCGTTCATGGTCAATTGTCCCGAAGCAATGGCGGTCGTTTCGCTGGTGCGGCGGACCGAAGTCGAAACGAAACGCGCCGGTTCGGGATTTGCGCCGAAGAAATCGGGCTCTGCGCCATCAGCCCCCGGACGCAGCAAATGGTCTTTTAGGCCTTCACTCGGAATGGCCACGCTGGTGATCGGCACGGTGATGTCGAACTGCGTGGCCTCGATGTCGGCGGGGTCCAGCGTCATCGTGCCTTCGATGTCGCCGAACAGGCCGAAATAGTCGTTGAAGCCGAAATGACTGACCTGCCAGCTTACCAGCGTATGCGCGGGATCGAGGGCATAATTCCCCGCCTCTACACGGCTGACATCGACTGCACCGGGAATTTGCGGCTGCTCCTGTGCAGAGATGGAGGTGATCGCCAGCGTTCCACTGGCAGCAAGGGCAAGGGCCAATATCGACTTGTTCACGCGTAGTCTCCCGTTGGTATCTGCCTGTCGAAAGCAATTAAGCCGCGGGCTTCCTACCACGGGGGGCGAAAATTGTGATGAAACTGACCGATTTTCCTATCCCCAGTCGTCAATTCCGGTCCTTGTCGACCAGCTTGTTGGCACCGATCCATGGCATCATGGCACGGAGCTGTGCACCAGTCCGTTCGATTGGATGCGCAGCAGCGGCCTTGCGGCTGGCCTTGAGTTCGGGCTGACCGGCTTGGTTGTCGAGCACGAAATCCTTCACGAACCGACCCGACTGGATGTCCTTCAGGACACGCTTCATCTCGGCCTTGGTCTCGTCGGTGATGATGCGCGGACCAGTTTTGATATCGCCGTATTCGGCGGTGTTCGAGATCGAATAGCGCATGTTGGCGATGCCGCCTTCATAGAGCAGGTCGACGATCAGCTTGGTTTCGTGGAGACACTCGAAATAGGCCATCTCGGGCGCGTATCCGGCCTCGACTAGCGTCTCGAATCCGGCCTGGATGAGATGCGTTATCCCGCCGCACAGCACCGCTTGTTCGCCGAAGAGATCGGTTTCGCATTCTTCCTTGAAGTCGGTCTCGATGATGCCCGAACGGCCGCCGCCGACTGCGCTGGCGTAGGAAAGGGCAAGCTGTTTGGCGAAGCCGTTGCCCCCCGATTGGCTCGATTCCTGATGGACGGCGATGAGGCAGGGCACGCCGCCGCCCTTGATGTATTCGCCGCGTACCGTGTGGCCGGGGCCTTTTGGGGCGATCATGATGACGTCGACATCGGCGGGCGGATCGATCAGCCCGAAATGGATATTGAGACCGTGCGCGAAGGCAAGAGCGGTGCCGGGGCGCATCTTGCCCGAAATCTCGTTTGCATAGATGGCGGCCTGGTGCTCGTCGGGTGCCAGGATCATGAGGACGTCCGCCCATTCGGCTGCCTCGGCAACGGTCTTCACGGTGAAGCCCGCACCTTCGGCTTTCTTCGCCGTGGCGGAGCCTTCGCGCAGCGCGATGACAACTTCGCCGACCCCGCTGTCGCGCAGGTTCTGGGCATGGGCATGGCCCTGGCTGCCATAACCGACAATGGCGACCTTCTTGTCCTTGATCAGCTGCTGGTCGCAATCGGCATCGTAATAGACTTGCATACTCACCTCACTCGTCATCCCGTGAAAGCCGGGATGGGTGCGTTCTGTTGCACCCTAATTGAAAGCGATCCCAGCTTTTGCTGGGATGACGTTGATTTCATTCGGCACTCGGCCCGCGCATCATTCCCACAATCCCCGAACGGCCAACCTCCACAAGGCCGAGCTCGCGCATCAGGGCGATGAAACTGTCCACCTTGTCGGGTGAACCGGTAAGCTCGAACACGAAGCTCTGGGTGGTGGTGTCGACGACACTGGCGCGGAACAGTTCGGCAATACGCAGCGCCTCGACGCGCGCTTCGCCCTTACCGGCTACCTTCACCAGCGCCAGCTCGCGCTCGACATGCGCGCCGCTTTCGGTGAGGTCGATCACCCTGTGTACCGGCACCAGCCGTTCCAGCTGGGCGCGGATCTGGTCGATCACCGGTTCCGGCCCGCGTGTCACCACGGTGATACGGCTGATTGCATGGTCTTCCGAGATATCCGCCACGGTCAGGCTGTCGATATTGTAGCCGCGTGCAGTGAAGAGACCGGATATCTTCGCAAGGATACCTGCCTCGTTATCGACGATCACGTTGAGAACGTGCCGCTCGCTGGCTTGCTGCGCGATCTTCATTATCCGCGATCCTGCCATACAGGCGCAAACATACGGCCCTTGCCGTCATATTCGGTGATGAACTGACGGCCGCGACGCACGGCTTCGAAATTCTCGGTCTGGCGGCTGAGGTCGAGGCCCTCGTCGATCAGCAGCCAGCTGCCGTCATCCTGTTCCTGCGCAACATCGACGCCGAGGAAACGCTGGCCCGTCTCTTCGATCCAGTCGAGCAGTTGTTCGGCATTCTCGCGCGTATACCAGTTGCGACGCTGGGCCTTGGCGGCGAGTGCCGCAGGGAGTTCTTTCGAGATAACCATTACACGAGTGCCTTCGCTTCGTCGTCCATCGTGCCGCCCACCTGATCGCCGTAGAGCAGCATGTCGGTGTGTGCCGCGCCGCTGGGGATCATCGGGAAGCAATTTGCCTCCTTCGCCACCTGGCAATCGACCATCACCGGCCCATCATGCGCGAGCATGGCCTCGATTCCAGCGTCGAGCTGGCTTTCATCCTCGATGCGGATGCCTTTCCAGTCATAGGCTTCGGCCAGCTTCACGAAATCGGGGAGGCTATCAGAATAGGAATTCGAATAGCGACTTTCATAGGTCAGTTCCTGCCACTGGCGGACCATGCCCATGTATTCGTTGTTGAGGATGAATACCTTGACCGGCAGGCGGAACTGGCTCGCGGTGCCCAGTTCCTGGATATTCATCTGGATGCTCGCCTCGCCCGCGATATCGATGACGAGGCTGTCGGGATTGCCCAGCTGCGCGCCGATTGCGGCGGGCAGGCCATAGCCCATCGTGCCGAGCCCCCCGCTGGTGAGCCACTTGTTAGGCCCTGTGAAACCGAAATACTGCGCCGCCCACATCTGGTGCTGGCCGACCTCCGTAGTAATGATCGGATCGCGATCCTTCGTCAGCGCGAAGAGGCGTTCGATGCTCTTCTGCGGCATGATCATGTCGCTGCGTTCCGGATAGGCAAGGCAATCGCGTGCCTTCCAACCAAGGATGCGAGCCTTCCATTCGCTTAGGTTGCGCGGTTTCCGGCCACCCCACGCCTCGAGCAACTGTTCAAGCACGTGGCTGCAATCGCCTACTATGCCAAGGTCGACGGGGACAATCTTGTTGATGCTCGCACGGTCAATATCGATGTGGATCTTCCTGGCATCCGGCGCGAAAGCATCGAGGCGGCCGGTCACACGATCATCGAAGCGCGCGCCCACTGCTATGATTAGATCGGCCCGGTTCATCGCCATATTGGCTTCATAGGTGCCGTGCATTCCGAGCATGCCGAGCCAATCGGGATGGTCTGCCGGGAATGCGCCGAGGCCCATAAGGGTGCTGGTCACCGGAGCGCCGGTCGCATGCTGAAGCTTGCGGAGTGTCTGGGATGCCTGCAGGCCTGCATTGATGACGCCGCCGCCGGTATAGAAAACGGGGCGCTCCGCCGCAGCAAGCATTTCCACCGCTTCGGCAATTTCATCCGCCGCGCCGACCATACGCGGCTGGTAGCGATGCGAGGGCAGGGGCGCTTCGTCTTGCTCGCTCCAAGAGGCGAGCGCGATCTGGACGTCCTTGGGAATGTCCACCACCACCGGGCCGGGGCGACCAGTCGTGGCAATGCGGAAGGCTTCCTCGATAGTCGCGCGCAGGCGCTCCGGGTCTTTCACAAGGTAATTGTGCTTGGAACAATGGCGGGTGAGGCCGACCGTGTCGGCCTCCTGGAAGGCATCGGTCCCGATCAGCGCGGTTGGAACCTGGCCGGTGATCACCACCATGGGGATGGAATCCATGTAGGCATCGGCAATGCCGGTCACTGCATTGGTCGCTCCGGGGCCGGAGGTGACCAGAACCACGCCGGGCTTCCCGGTTGAACGCGCATAGCCCTCCGCCGCATGGGCTGCGCCAGCCTCGTGGCGGACGAGGATGTGGCGGATATCGTTGTCGGCGAAGAGTTCGTCATAGATCGGTAGCACCGCGCCGCCGGGATAGCCGAAAACGAATTCGACCCCCTGCCGCTTGAGACATTCGATCAATATGGCGGCGCCGCTGCGCTCTTCCGACACGTATTCCTCCGTTTTCAGTCACAAATCGGCCCGGCGCTGGGGTCGTAGCGCCGGGCCGACTGGATCTTCCGTATGAGAAACGAAATATCTGCTGTCAACTCATCCGGCGCAACAATGAAACAAAAATATCGTATTCATCGATAGTTTTGTTATCATCACGCGACCATGATTCCGGCGGCTGATTCCTGAACCAGGTATATTGCCTCTTGGCGTACTGGCGCGTGGCAGTCTGGCCAGAGACGATGGCTTGAGCCCGCGATAGATCGCCTTGCAGCAGGCCCGCGATCTCGGGCACACCGATCGCCCGCATCACCGGCAGCGCAGGGTCGAGATTGCGCGCAAGCAAGGCTTCGACCTCTTCGATTGCCCCATGTTCCAACATCATCGCAAAGCGCCTGTCACAACGCTCGTAAAGCCATTCGCGTTCTGGCAGCAGCACCAATGGGTAAAGCGCTATTTCGTCGCCGATCCCACCGGTCTTTCTGGCCTGCCAGTCCTTGAGCGTTCGGCCCGTCGAACGAATGACCTCGAGCGCGCGCGTAGTCCGCGAGGCATCGGCGGAGGCGAGGCGGGCGGCGGCTTCCGGATCTTCAATCTCCAGCGCCGCGCGGGCATCGACTTGCGACAGTGCACGCACCTGTTCACGTATCGCCGGCTTGATCCCGGGTACAGGCGCGATGCCTTCGAGCAGTGTGCGCATGTAGAGACCGGTGCCTCCGCACAGGATCGGCACCGCACCCTCTGCATGCAGCTCGGCGATCTCGCGCTTCGCTGCTGTCGCCCAGTCTGCGGCCGAGCAAGCATCCGCTCCATCCCATGCACCGAATAGCCGGTGCTCGATTTCGCCCATTTCCTCTTCTCCGGGCCGGGCGGAAAGTACACGCAGATCGGCATAAACCTGTGCACTGTCGGCATTGATCACCACCGCCTTCCGACCCTGTGCCTCTATCCGTTGTCCCAATTTCACCGCCAAATCGCTCTTGCCGCTGGCGGTCGGCCCTGCGATGAGCGCGAGCGGTGGCAAATCAGGGGATTTATCAATGATCATCGCCCGGCTGATAGCAGAGGCGAACAGTCTGGAAACCCGCCTCGATGCGGCGGGCAAGGCGCTGGATGAGGCAGGTATGCCGATCGCCATGGCTGGCATGGTGGATTTCTGCGGGGACGTTCTCCAGATATCCTTACCGCATGGCGAGACGAGGCAAATAGTTGATACTCTCACCGAACATTTCGGTGAAGTCGACCTGCTGGTTGCCGATCACGAAATCGAGATTCCACGCCTGTTTGTTTCGGACATGGATTCGACCATGATCGGGCAGGAGTGCATCGATGAGCTGGCCGATTTCGCAGGAATCAAGAACAAGGTCTCCGAAATAACCGAGCGTGCCATGCGTGGAGAACTGGAATTCGAAAGCGCGCTGCGCGAACGCGTCGCACTTCTGGAAGGTCTCGGCGAACGGGCCATCGACAATTGCCTCGCCGAGCGGATCGCTCCGGTTCCGGGTGCCCGCACTCTGGTTGAGACGCTTAAAAGCAAAGGCTGCCGCACCGTACTTGTGACAGGGGGCTTCCACCATTTTGCCGACCGCGTCGCGCAGCAACTTGGTTTCGAACGCGTAGTCGGGAACCGGCTGGCCGTTTCGACTGGCGTCCTGACCGGTAAACTCGCGGGCCCGGTGAGCGATGCTTCGACCAAGCTCGCCACCCTGCAGGAAGAACGCGCAAAACTGGGCGATGGCGCGCGCGTACTCGCGACGGGTGACGGTGCCAACGATATCCCGATGATGGCGGCAGCCGACTACGGCGTCGCCTATCGTGCCAAGCCGAAGGCACGCGAGGCGGCGACCGGGCGCATCGTGAGCGAGGATCTGAGCGTGATACTCAAACTGCTTGGAATCCCGCAGAAAGAATGGGTGACTGGATAGTCGGTTTTCTTTTGGAACCGATAATGATATATTGACATCATTGTCAGTAGAGCCGCCAAATGAACATCCAGACCCCTCTTCCTGCCGATATCGAGTGCGCCCGTGACGGAACACTGCTGCGTGATCCGCGGAGGCCCGAGCCGAAGTATTCCCTGCCCAAGGCGTATGGTCATTTTCGAGACCTGTTGAAGGATAAGGAAGAGACGAGCCATGTGTTCAAAATCTTCGAATCGCTGCCGTCGAAGAGTTTCATTCCACGCGTGCGCAAGCTGGCCTTGAGCGAGCAAGGCGAAATGCTCCGGGCGACCGAGCCGATCCTGCCTCCCATTCTCGATGATCACGACGCGCTGCGAGCCTTGCCGCAAGGCAGCGTCGCCCATGCATATTGCGATTTCATGGAGAGCGAAGGCCTGTCAGCCGCGGGGCTTGTCGCCGAAGCGGACAAGCTTGGCCGTCCGAAATACGGCGATCTCGTGGAATGGTTCGCCAACCGGTCGCGCGATACGCACGATCTGATGCATGTGCTTACCGGATACGGCCGCGATGGACTGGGTGAGCAATGTGTCCTGCTTTTCACCCACGGTCAGAGTCCAAGCCACGGCCATCTGCTGATTGGTTACGCCGGTGCTTTCAACATCAAGAAGATGATCGACAGCCGCGCGCCGGTGTTCAAGGCATGCCGCCAGGCACACAAAACGGGCGTTGCCTGTCCGCCGCTGGTTGCCATGTCCATCCGTGAACTACTGGCGATGGATCTGCAGGAAGCGAGGGAGAAACTGAACATTCCCGAGCCGCACTGGTACCGTGAATGTCACCGCATCTGGCGCGAAGAAGGCATCGATCCCTACGATCTGCTTGCCCCCAAGAAAGACGATGAGGCGCTCGCCGCGTAGGTTCTCAGAGCCAGCTAGCGATCTGTTCCAGCGGCTTCTTTTTTAGTGCGCGTTCGGGGACGGTCGCACCTTCGGCCGGATGTCCGACCACGATTACCATCAGCGGCTTTTCATGCTCTGGCCGGTCGCAAATCTCACGTAGGAAACCCATGGGCGAGGGGGTGTGGGTCAGCGTCGCCACCCCGGCTTCGTGCAGCGTTGTGAGGAGCATACCGCATGCGATGCCGATGCTCTCGGTGACGTAATAGTTCTGCGTGGTGCCGTCTTCCTCGATTCCGCCTTTACGCTGGGCAAAGACGACGATCAGCCAAGGCGCGGACTCGAGGAAGGGTTTGTGTTCGTCGGTACCTAGCGGGGCAAGTGCATCAAGCCATTCCTCGCTCGCCTTCCCGGCATAGAAATTTCGTTCTTCCTCTTCCGCCGCCAATCGGATCGCACGCTTCTTGTCGGGCGATGAGACGACAGCGAAATGCCATGGCTGGTGGTTTGCACCATTCGGTGCGGTACCGGCGGCCTCGATGGCAGCTTCGATCACTTCGCGCGGGACTGGTTCGTCGGAGAAATAGCGACAGGTGCGACGCTGTTTCAGCCGGTCACGCATTGCCCGGGCACGCGCGATGGACTCCTGATCCGTTAGTCGCTCGAGCGAATAGTGGCGCGCTTCGTGTCCCTCATCGCAGGTCCTTGCGGATAACTAGCTTTAGGCCAGACCAAATATCATCGATCGCGCAGACCTTGGTGTCGACTAGGCCCATCGGCAGCGCCATCTCGCGGACGGCGTCTTCGGTAATATCGGTTTCGACCCGGGACGCTCGTTTTGGCCAGCTCACCCATACTTGACCGTCCTTCGCCATGCTTTCGCGTAGCACGGCCAGCTTTTCCGCCATTGCTGCGCGTTCGGTCACGAAAATATGCGCGGCATCGGGTGCGTCTTCCGGCGCGGCCACGAAGGTCAGTTCGAGCGCATATTCGTCGATCTCGTCGATGACGTGCTCTGGCATGCCATCGAACCATACGCGCTGCCCGTCACGCAGCGAAAGCTTCTTCGCCAGCGGCGTGCCGGAATATCCGGCCGCCATTCAGGCTTCCATCCAATTGTCGAAAAAGCTGCGATGTGCGGTGCGCATTTCGTCAATCGACTTGCCGAACAGTGTTGTGCCGCCGGTCTTGCCGATACGGCGGAAGCCGACCGAGGCGGTCTCGTCGTTCTCGGTGCCCTTGGCGAGTGCTTCGTTGAGCGCCTGCGTATCTGGGACGGTCACGACGTAGCGGCCCTGGTCTTCGCCGAACCACCATGCGGCCTTGGAGTATTCTTCGTTCCACTCGACCTCGGCACCGATGCCGCCAGCCATGGCCATCTCGGCCAATGCAACGGCCAGGCCGCCATCCGACACGTCGTGGACCGCGTTGACGAGACCATCGGCTATCAGCTGGAGCACAATCCTGCCTGCGTTCTTCTCGACCGTGAGGTCGGTGGGCGGGGTACGACCTTCATCGCGGCCGTGGATTTCCGACAGCCACAGGGACTTACCGAGATGCGAACGCTCGGGATCGGCGGTCGCCCATTCCTCAGCGTGGATGAGATAGATAGCTTCGCCCTCGGCCTTGAAGGGCATGGTCATCATGTGGTCGTAATCGTCGATCAGGCCGACACCGCCGATGGCTGGCGTAGGCAGGATGGCGCTGCCGCCGCCCGTTGCCTTGCTCTCGTTATAGAGGCTGACGTTGCCGCTTACGATCGGGAAATCGAGCACGCGACAGGCGCGGCCCATACCTTCCAGAGCATGGACGAATTGGGCCATGATCTCGGGGCGCTGCGGGTTGGCGAAGTTGAGGCAGTTGGTCACTGCCAGCGGGCGCGCGCCCACTGCGCAGAGATTGCGATATGCTTCGGCAATCGCCTGTTTGCCCCCTTCATAGGGATCTGCGTGGACATAGCGTGGGGTGCAATCGGTGCTGATCGCCAGCGCCTTCTTCGTTCCGTGCACACGGACCACGCCCGCATCGCCGCCGGTCTGAAGCGTGTCAGCCCCGACCTGGCTATCGTACTGCTCCGAAATCCATCTGCGTGAGGACAGGTTGGGGGATGCAAGCAGCTTCAACAGATCGCCGCCAACATCGTCCGTGTCCGGTCGTTCGGTCATCGGTTTGATACCGGCCCAGGCGGTGTATTCTTCCTTAGAGAGATAGGGCCGATCATATTCGGGTGCGTCTGCCGCAAGCGGGCCGAGCGGGATGTCGCACACCACTTCGCCCCCGAACTCGAGCACCATGTGCTGCGTATCCGTGACTTCGCCGATCACCGCGAAATCGAGTTCCCACTTCTCGAAGATTGCTGCAGCCATCTCTTCCTTGCCGGGCTTCAGGACCATGAGCATCCGCTCCTGACTTTCACTCAGCATCATCTCGTAGGGCGTCATGCCTTCTTCGCGGCAGGGGACCTTATCCATGTCAAGGCGGATACCCGCCTTGCCGTTGGTCGCCATTTCGACGCTGGAGGAGGTAAGGCCCGCGGCGCCCATGTCCTGGATGGCGACGATGGCATCGGTCGCCATGAGTTCGAGGCAGGCTTCGATGAGCAGCTTTTCGGTGAAGGGATCGCCCACCTGCACGGTGGGGCGCTTGGCGTCGGCATCTTCCTCGAAATCGGCACTGGCCATGGTAGCGCCGTGAATTCCGTCGCGCCCTGTTTTTGAGCCGACATAGACGATGGGGTTCCCGACACCGGTGGCGGCCGAATAGAATATCTTGTCTGCATCGGCGACGCCCACTGTCATCGCGTTGACGAGGATGTTGCCGTCATAGGCCGGGTGGAAATTGGTTTCGCCGCAAACGGTCGGCACGCCTACGCAGTTGCCATAACCGCCGATGCCCGCGACGACGCCCTGTACGAGGTGCTTCATTTTCGGGTGTTCCGGACGACCGAAGCGCAGCGCATTGGCATTCGCCACCGGACGCGCGCCCATGGTGAAGACGTCGCGGAGGATGCCGCCGACGCCCGTCGCTGCTCCTTGATAAGGCTCGATATAGGACGGATGGTTATGGCTCTCCATCTTGAAGATGGCAGCCTGACCGTCACCGATGTCAATCACGCCCGCGTTTTCGCCCGGACCGCAGATAACCCACGGCGCCTCTGTCGGCAGTTTCTTCAGGTGCAGGCGGCTTGACTTGTAAGAGCAGTGTTCGCTCCACATGACCGAGAAGATGCCCAGTTCTACCAGGTTGGGCTCGCGGCCCAGAGCGTGAAGGACTCGCTCGTATTCTTCTTCGGAAAGTCCGTGCTGGGCGACGATGTCACCAGTGATCTTCTGCTCGATTTCGCTCATGGCCCGCGCCCTTACGGTGCGGGGCGCGCTGGTGCAATATCCATGCGGCTCAGATCGGCGGGCTGGCTACCCTAAGGCCGAGCTCGTTCCTGTGCCACCGGGTCGATCCGACCCAGAAGGTAATTGCGGTCAGCACGGCAAAGGCAAACAGGGCTAGCAGGATGAATGGCGCGCCGAGATCGGTGGGTTCCGGACCAAACCAGTTGATAGCCTGGAATACCAGCATGGTGACCAGTAGCATTATGGGAGGCACGATCGGCCCCTTGGTGCGCGCCATGTACGCCCAGAATGCGAGGCCCACGATCGCCAGTTCGGCTCCGATGGCAGCGAGCGGATGGTTCCAGAGGCCGAGGCCGAAGGTTGTCTCGCCTCCTGCCAGGGTCAGGTCCGGCCTGTGGCTGATCCAGTCCAGCAGCCAGTGCGATGCGACCACGATGGCAGCCCAGCTTGCAGCGATGGAGCTGCGCATCCTCATCGCCACGAGCAGCCCGAACACCGCTGCGAAAACCAGCGTGCCCACGAGGCTGTGCGTAATCGGATAATCGTAGAAATCGAATGGATTCATCGCCGTGATCCCCGGCACCAATCGCATCTGTTCGACCCCACCCAGGAAAAGGATGAAGAATGCCCAGTCCAGCAATTGTGCCGCGATAAACAGTGTACCTAGTTTTGGTGCCTCGCTGGTGATTGCGCGGGCGGCCAGGGCAGGGGCGAAATGACCGATGAACATGTTGTTACCTCAGTCGATCCCGCTCACCACGACTGTAACGATGTCTGCTGCGGCAATGTAGGCAACAATCCACGTCATATCCGCTCCCCATCCGACGCGCCTTCTTGACCGCGCGACCGCGCCCCGTCAATGCTCCACCGCTATGGCAGAGGGTCAAGACAAACCGATCGGCGAAATGAACTTCGAAGAAGCTCTGCGCGCTCTGGAAGTCACCGTGCGGAGGCTTGAAAGCGGCGATGTTCCACTCGACGAGAGCATCGAACTTTATGAGCGCGGCGAAGAATTGCGCAAAGCTTGCCAGGCGCGCCTGGATGCAGCGCAGGCGAAGATCGACAAGATCGTATCCGACAGCGAAGGCAAGCCTACCGGTACAGCGCCTTTCGATGCGGAAGTCTGAGGCGTGAATGTCATGACAACGATGCCCGACGTGCTGTCCGAGGCATTCGATCAGGTTCAGGACGATGTCGACGCGGCTTTCGATGCGTTTCTTCCGGTACCGCAAGATACGCGTGCGACACTCGTGGAAGCGATGCGCTATGCCGTGATCGGCGGTGGTAAGCGCGTACGCCCCTTGCTGGTCTGCGCGACCGCAAAGCTATTCGGTGTGGACCGCGATGCCGCGGTCGCCACTGGATGCGCTGTCGAGGCGATCCATGCCTATTCGCTGATCCATGACGATCTGCCATGCATGGACAACGACGACCTGCGCCACGGTAAGCCGACGCTTCACAAGGCTTATGACGAAGCGACAGCCGTACTGGCTGGCGATTGTCTTCACGCGCTCGCCTTCGATATCCTATCCATGCAGGGCACCTGCAGTGATCCCTTCGTTCGCTCCGAATCGATTGCAACGCTTGCTCGGGCAAGCGGGCATGAGGGAATGGCAGGTGGTCAGATGATGGACATCGTTTCCGATGAGCAAGAATATGACCTGCGGCAGATAACGCGCCTCCAGCAGCTCAAGACCGGGGCCTTGCTCGCGGCGAGCGTAGAAATGGGTGCGATCCTTGGCCGAGTTCCACCTGAGGGCCGCACGCATCTGCGTGCCTATGCCCGTGACATCGGCCTCGCCTTCCAGATTGCCGACGACTTGCTCGACGTAGAAGGCGACGAGAAGAAAGCCGGAAAGGCACTGCGTAAGGATGCTGGCCAGGGCAAGCAAACTTTCGTTACGCTAATGGGCCGCGATAAGGCCCGTGCACAGGCCGAAATGCTGGTGGGGCAGGCAGGAGAACATCTGTCTGCTTACGGAGAGGACGCACGCGTGCTTGTCGAGTTAGCGCATTTCGTCGTGAAGAGGGACCACTGATGGCTGAACGCATCGGCATCTATCCGGGGACGTTCGATCCCATCACACTTGGCCATGCCGACATCATCCGGCGAGGCAGCAAGCTTGTCGACAAGCTGATCATAGGTGTGACCACCAACCCGTCGAAGAACCCTATGTTCTCGAACGAGGAACGCTTTGCCATGGTGAAGCGGGAAATCGCCGGCATGGGCCTCGACAATGTCGAGGTGGTGGGTTTCAACGCCCTTCTGGTGAAATTCGCGCAGAAGATGGGCGCGAACGTATTGATCCGGGGGCTCCGCGCCGTCGCTGATTTCGAATATGAATATCAGATGGCTGGCATGAACCAGCAGCTCGACGACGACATTGAGACCGTCTTCCTTATGGCCGATGTCTCGCTCCAGCCGATTGCTTCGCGACTGGTCAAGGAAATCGCCCTTTTCGGCGGCGATATCGCGCCTTTCGTAAGCCCGGAAGTTTGCGAGGATGTGATTGTGCGGGTGGAAGAAAATGGGCGTCTGGGGGACTACTGAGGCGGGCCGGCAAACCATTCATTGAACCGACAGCGCCTCCCCGCTAGGGCGGGCTCCATACAGGATAATTCAACGGAATTTTCGATGCTCAAGTCTTCGCTTGCCCTTGCCGCTGCCGCTCTCACGGCGTTCGCCCCGATAGCTGCGATTGCGCAGGACGCCGAGGCTCAAACTGCGGCGCAACCCATATATCAGCCGATCAACTACAATCTGCAGGAGGATCCGGAGAATATCCTTTTCCTCGACTTGTCGAATGGCGAGCGTGTGGGCATCCGCCTTATGCCGAGCTGGGCACCCAATCATGTCGAGCGGATAAAGACGCTTTCCCGCCAGGGCTTCTACGACGGCGTCATCTTCCACCGCGTGATCGACGGTTTCATGGCGCAGACCGGCGATCCGACCGGCACCGGGCAGGGCGGTAGCGAGCTTCCCGATCTCGAGGAAGAATTCAATCCGATGCCGCACGTCCGCGGCACCGTCGCGATGGCTCGCGCGGCAAGTGAGGACAGCGCGAACAGTCAGTTTTTTGTAGTGTTCTATCCGCGTTTCAGTCTCGATCGGAAATACACCAACTTCGGCCGGGTGATCTCCAATATGGATGCGGTCGACGCGATTAACCGCGGCGAACCTCCTGCCAATCCCACCCGAATCCTTCAGGCTTCGCTCGCCTCGGATAACAAACCGGTTCCGGCACCGATGCCGGCTGCTGCGCCTGCGGTCATGGAAGAAGAAGTCACTCTCGACGATCTGAACGCGTCGAACGAAAACTGAGTTTCCTCGGAGCGGACCAGCGTCTAGGGGCGCTGCCATGCGCGTCGACCTTTTCGATTTCGAGCTTCCCAACGAACGCATAGCGCTCCGCCCGGCGAGGCCGCGCGATGCGGCGCGGATGCTAGTCGTGCAAGGGAATGCGCCATTCTCCGATTGCAATGTTAGCGATCTTTCGGACCTGCTCGAACCAGGCGACGTTCTCGTCTTCAACGATACGCGCGTCATTCCCGCTCAGCTTGAGGGGCGACGGGGCGAGGCGAGGATCGGGGCCACGCTGCACAAGCGCGTCGACCTGCGGCGGTGGCAGGCCTTTGTACGCAATGCCAAACGGCTCCGCGTGGGCGATGTCGCCGAATTCGGTGGCGGTGTTACGGCGATAGCCGAAGAACGATTGGCCGATGGCAGTTTCGTGCTTTTTTTCGAAGGCGAGGAACCTGTCGAAGTCCTCCTTGAACGCGCCGGAACTATGCCGCTGCCACCCTATATCGCCGGCAAGCGTGCTACCGATGCGCAGGACCGTGAAGATTACCAGACCATGTTCGCGCGTGAAGACGGTGCGGTTGCCGCACCAACTGCAGCGTTGCATTTTACCGACCGTTTGATGGCTGCTGTTGCCGCGCGCGGCATCGGGACGGAGACGCTCACCCTCCATGTCGGCGCCGGGACATTCCTGCCGGTAAAGGCAGAGGACACGGATGACCACCAGATGCATTCCGAATGGGGCCGTATCGAACAGGATGCGGCTGATCGGTTGAATGCCGTACGGGCTCGCGGAAATCGCGTGATTGCAGTCGGCACGACCAGCCTGCGTCTGCTTGAAAGCGCGACCGGGGAAGACAAGGTCATCAGGCCATTTGCGGGCGATACCGACATTTTCATTACCCCGGGTTACACCTTTCGCGCAATTGACGGGTTGATGACCAATTTTCACTTACCGAAATCGACGCTCTTCATGCTGGTCAGCGCGCTGATGGGCAGGGAACGGATGCAGGAAGCATATGCTCACGCGATTAAAGAGAAATACCGCTTTTATTCCTATGGTGACTCCTCGCTGCTCCTTCCCTAGATCGGTTTCATGAACGAACCGATCCTCGAGCTGGAAGGCCTCAGCAAGGTCTATCCCGGTGGACTTAAAGCCCTCGATAATGTCGATCTGACAATCCGACAGGGTGAGATCTTCGCCCTTCTCGGACCCAACGGGGCGGGCAAGACAACGCTTATCGGTGCCATCTGCGGATTGGTGCGACCGAGCAGCGGAAGCATGCGCGCCTTCGGCCACGATCTGGCGACAGGCTGGCGAGAGGCGAGGGCACGAATCGGCCTTGTACCGCAGGAACTTGCGACCGATATGTTCGAGCCGGTCGAACAGGCGGTTGCCTATTCCCGTGGGCTTTTCGGCCTGGCTCCCGATCCTAAGCGGATCGAGGAAATACTCCGCAGCCTCAGCCTGTGGGACAAGCGTAACGAGCGCATCATGGCGCTTTCGGGTGGGATGAAGCGGCGTGTGCTGATCGCCAAGGCATTGGCGCATGAGCCGGACTTGCTATTTCTCGACGAGCCTACTGCAGGTGTGGACGTAGAACTACGCAAGGGCATGTGGGCGATCGTCGATCAGATGCGCAATCGCGGGGTGACGATCATCCTGACTACCCATTACATCGAGGAAGCAGAGCTGATGGCCGACCGGGTCGGGATCATCAATCGGGGCAAGCTTTTGATGGTCGACGAGAAAGAGGCGATGATGGCCCGGCTCGGGCGCACGGAGGCACATATTTCGCTCGCCGGTCCGATATTTGAATTGCCGCCTTCGATCGCGCGATATCCGATAGATATAGAGAAGGGTGGTACTTCCCTCTGCTACCGCGGTGGCGACGGCACCGGGCGCGGCAAGGCAGAGGTAGCCGAGATTACCAAGGCTTTGATTGCAGCCGGGATCGATTACGACGGCATCGACCTTCGCGAAAGCAGCCTGGAAGATATCTTCGTATCGCTTCTGGGCGAGGAGGACGCGGCATGATTTCCTGGCGTTCCACCTGGTCGATCTACACTCGCGAATTGATGCGTTTCCTGCGCACGGCCTTCCAGTCGGTCCTTGCACCGGTGCTTACAACTGCGCTTTACTTCATCGTTTTCGGCGCAGCGATTGGCGGGCGGATGCCCGATCTCGGCGGGGTCGATTATGGTGCTTTCATCATCCCCGGCCTGCTTATGCTCACCCTGCTGGGCGAGACGACAAGCAACTCCAGTTTCGGCATCTACATGCCGCGGTTTACCGGGACCATCTACGAATTGCTGAGCGCGCCGGTGGGTGTGTCGGAAACGCTGATCGGTTTCGTCGGCGCGGCAATGACCAAGAGCCTGATACTCGCGGCGATCATCCTCGTAACGGCACGTTTGTTTGTCGATTACAGCATCGCGCACCCTCTGCTCGCGGTGGTCTACATCATGCTCGTCGCGGCGGCTTTCAGCCTGTTCGGATTCATCCTAGGCATATGGGCGGACAATTTCGAGAAGCTGGGCATTATCCCAATGCTTTTTTTGACCCCGCTGACATTCCTCGGTGGCACGTTCTATTCGATCGATATGCTACCCAAACCGTGGGACACCATCGCGCTAGCGAATCCCATCGTATACCTAGTCAGCGGGCTTCGCTGGACCTTTTATGGCAGCAGCGATGTGAACATCTGGATGAGCTTCGGCATAACGCTCGGCTTTCTCGCAGCCTGCACGGCCGTGATCGCATATATATTCAAGACGGGCTGGAGGCTGCGCGCCTGATCGCAGTTTGTTCAGGGTGGAAGTAGCGATTTGTACGCGCTAGGCAGCGTTGCATGAATTTCATGTCCACTCCCCTCGCTTCCGCCGCACTCCTGCTTCTAGCTGCGCCGGCTTCTGCAGAGCTGCCAGAAGGTGTGCAGGCCATGATCGATGCGGCGATTGCTACCGAAGATGCCAAAAAAGTCGCAACAGTTCTGGAGCTGGCAAGAGCTACCCATCCCGATGACGTTTCGACGATCGATGCAATCGAGGCGGATTGGAAGGCAGCGCAGGCGCAGAAGCACGCTGAAGCCGAAGCGGCCAGGAAAAAGGCCATCCGGGAAGCGGGGTTCTTCGCCAGATGGAGCGGGGAAGGGGAATTCGGCGGCTTTCATTCGACGGGAAACACCGAGAGTATCGGTGTGACCACTGCGTTGAAGTTGAAACGCGAGGGTCTGAATTGGACGCACATGTTGCGCGCCCGGGCCGATTATCAACGCCAAAACGGGAAAACGAGCCGAGAACAATTCGTGGCTGCCTATGAACCCCGCTGGCAGTTCAATGACGATATGTTCGTCTATGGCTTGGCGCAGTTCGAACGTGACCGACTTCAGGGTTTTGAGGCGCGCTATGCCGCCTCCGGCGGATTGGGTTACAAGGTCGTAGAGGACGATGGCCTTAGCCTGTCGGTCAAAGCAGGACCAGCCTGGCGCATCACTGAATATACCGACGGAACCAGTGCCAGCCGGATCGCCGGTTTGTTCGGCGCCGATTTCGATTGGCAGATTGTCGATGGCCTCACCTTCACACAGGATGCGAACGCAGTAGCTGAGGGTGGAGGCGAGGTGCAGGTGCTCGTCGATGGCAACAACACCAGCATCAATCTTGTCAGCGGGCTGGATCTCAGGATTTCGGAAAAGCTACGATCGCGATTGTCCTATGCGGTGGACTATAACAGCAATCCACCGGGAGATACCTTATCGACCGACACCCTAACGCGATTTTCCGTGGTTTACGGATTCTAGATGACGCCCCCCCGCTTCGGCTTCGAAATTCACGCTCGGGACGGCAAGGCGCGCTCCGGCACTATCCGCATGTTGCGAGGAGATATTCGCACTCCAGCCTTCATGCCGGTGGGCACGGCAGCGACGGTGAAGGCTATGAAGCCCGAGACTGTGCGCAGGACCGGCGCAGACATTATTCTCGGCAATACTTATCACCTGATGCTGCGACCCGGCGCAGACCGCTTGGCAAGGCTGGGCGGACTGCACAAGTTCATGAACTGGCAGCGTCCAATCCTGACTGACAGCGGTGGCTATCAGGTGATGAGCCTCTCCGATCTCAGAAAGCTGACTGAAGAGGGCGTCGAATTCCGTAGTCATATCGACGGCTCGAAGCATATGCTCACGCCCGAACGGAGCATGGAAATCCAGCGTTTGCTCGGCAGCGATATCGTGATGGCTTTCGATGAATGTCCGCGTGCCGACCGCCCAAGAGACGAGATTGCTGCGAGCATGGAAATGTCGATGCGCTGGGCCAGGCGAAGCCGCGATGGATTCGATGCAGGCGGCGATCATGCCGGGCGTTCGACCCTGTTCGGTATCCAGCAAGGTGCGCTCGACGAGGAGCTTCGCAAGATCAGTGCTGAAAAGCTGATGGAGGTGGGCTTCGACGGATATGCCATCGGCGGGCTCGCGGTTGGCGAGGGGCAGGAGGCGATGTTCGCCACGCTGGACTTCGCCCCGGGTCAACTCCCCGAGGATAGTCCGCGTTATCTTATGGGTGTGGGCAAGCCTGACGATCTCGTCGGCGCAGTGGAGCGCGGCATCGACATGTTCGATTGCGTGCTGCCGAGCCGCTCGGGTCGAAATGGTCAGGCATTTACATGGAACGGCCCGCTGAACCTCAGGAATGCCCGTTTCGCTGAAGACCAGGAGCCGCTCGACAATCGCTGCCGGTGCGATACTTGCGCCACCTATAGCCGTGCCTACCTGCACCATCTCGTGAAATCGCAGGAGATCCTCGGCGCCATGCTTATGACCGAGCACAACATCGCTTTCTACCAGCAGCTAATGCAGGCGATGCGTGACGCCATTAGAGACGGGAGCTTCACCAGTTTCGCCGCGGACTTTCGCGGCAGTTATCTAAGTACCTCCAACTGATGGCGTGGAGACGCGCTGCGATTATCGGGGCTTCCGGCGGGATCGGTTCTGCGCTCGCCGCCCAGGACGAAAAACAAGACGCGAAGGTCTATCGCCTGTCGCGACACGATCTCGACCTGACAGACATGCAGGGCATTCAATACCCATGCACCGTCGAGACCGAATTCAGCTGGCCATTTGATCGTTATGCACTGAAAGGCAAAGTTTTCATACGAGCTTATGCTGCCGAAAAATTACTTGATGTCGTCGCATCTTTAGGACCGGAGCAAGGCGGGCGCTGTTTTGGCTGGGCGGGAATGGAAATCGCGCCATGAGCACACGCCCGCCGTCCTATTCCAGTCAGGCGGGAAGGCAGGAGATTACCCTGCTTATCGTTCTTGGGTTCGTCTCGATCTTGCTCTGGCATTCGCCCTACGGTGGGTACCTGCTCTATCCGTTCAGTATCTTGGCGACGTGGTTTCACGAAATGGGCCATGGCCTCGCCGCAATGGCCTTCGGCCACGAATTCGAGCGGCTTGTCATTTTCCCGAATGGATCTGGATACGCACTTCATTTGGCTGAAGGTGATCCATCGCGCATTTCTCAGGCCATGATCGCCGCTGCAGGCCTCCTTGGGCCTACCGTGGCCGGGTGTCTCCTGATCCTTGCCTCGCGCACACATCGATCAACAAAGGCTGCGCTGGTGTTGCTCGGCGCGGCGCTACTTGGTTCGACCCTCATCTGGGTTCGCTCGACGACCGGCTGGATGGTCCTTCCGCTGCTCGGAGGAGCCAGCCTCCTGCTGGCATTCTATGCGAAAGAACCTCACCGCCGTTTCGCCGTGCAGTTCCTGGGCGTCCAAGGCTGCATCTCGATCTACCGGGATTTTGGCTATCTCTTCAGCAGGGGCGGATATATGGAGGGTCGGCTCCAGATGTCGGATACGGAGCACATCGCCCAGGCGCTTTTTCTGCCTTATTGGGTCTGGGGTACGCTCATCACGGCCGCTATCATGGCCATGGTGTTCTATGCGCTGAAAATAGCGCATCAGCGCTGATGCGCTTCAGGTCGCGGGCGTCTCGCGCATTTCCAGAATGGTCCCGCGATAGGCGATGAACCGTCCCAGAGCGTCGGTGAAACCGGCTCCGATACGGTTGGCCTGTTGCTGTGCTTCGGCGAGTGTAGCGTACCATTTCCCCGCTCGATTGCGGGTCACGAAACGATATTGGGTCATAGTTCCATCTGAACGCTGCATGTCGTAGCAGGTTTCCGGCAAGTGACTGAAAATACGACGAACCGTTGGCATATGCATAAACGAAAAGGGCGGCCCCGCAGGACCGCCCTTTGCCGTTTGCACTGCTGCAAATTTTAGCGCGAATAGAACTCGACAACGAGGTTCGGTTCCATGGTGACCGGGTAGGGCACTTCGTCGAGCTTCGGCACGCGAGTATAAGTCACCTTGTCGGTGCCGTCGGGTACGACATAGTCGGGAATCTCGCGCTCGGGCAGGCTCTGGGCTTCGATGACGAGCGCCATGTCCTTGGCCTTGCTGCCGAGGCTGACAACGTCGCCAACGCGCACGCGGGCCGAGGCGATGTTGGTCTTCACGCCGTTCAGGAAGATATGCCCGTGGCTAACCAACTGGCGGGCCGCGAAAATGGTCGGAGCAAACTTGGCGCGATAGACGACCATGTCGAGACGCTGTTCGAGCAGGCCGATCAGGTTCTGGCCGGTATCGCCTTTCATGCGCGATGCTTCCTGGTAGGTGCGCTTGAACTGCTTTTCGGTTACGTCGCCGTAATAGCCCTTGAGCTTCTGCTTGGCACGCAGCTGCAGGCCGAAGTCGCTCATCTTGCCCTTGCGGCGCTGGCCGTGCTGGCCGGGACCGTAGGGACGCTTGTTGAACGGAGAATTCGGGCGACCCCAGATGTTTTCACCCATCCGGCGGTCGAGTTTGTACTTGGCGCTCTTGCGCTTCGACATAAGTCTTTCCTTCAATCTGCAGAGCCGTCCCCCTAACTCCACTATGAAATCAGGGGCGGCCATCTAACCCGGCATCGCACCGCCCAAGCTCATGAGCTAGGACGCGGCCACCGCTTCACCGGGGTGCGGGGCCAATCAGCGAAGGCGCGCGCATAGCAGGATTGTGCATTGCGTCAAGCTTTGCGCGCGGCTTCGCAGAAGGCGCGGATGCGCTGGGGGGCCTTGACGCCCGGGGCGCTCTCCACTCCGCTGGAGGTATCGACCAGCGGTGCAGATGTCTCGGCAATCGCGCTCGCGACATTCAGAGGCGAAAGGCCACCGGCCAACCCCCAGCTTGAACGCCCACGCCAGCTATTCAGGAGGCTCCAGTCGAACCGTAAGCCCATACCCCCTGGCAGGGCTGCGCCTTTGGGCGTTTTTGCATCAAACAACAGAAAATCCGCAACATCTTCGAAGGCGGCGGCAGCCTCGATATCTTTTCCCGATGCAATAGGTATCGCTTTCCAGACAGGGAGACGGAACCGTTCCTTGATCAGGGCGACACGCGCAGGTGTTTCTTCTCCGTGGAGTTGGATGGCATCGAGGCGCCCTGCCTGTACGCCCTCGGCGATCAGATTATCGCCCGCATCGACAAACAGGCCTACCCTCCCGATCCTCGCTCCGGCGCGCATCGCAAGCGCGCTGGCTGCATGATGATCGACATGACGCGGCGAGGGCGGAAAGAACACCATCCCGAAATAATCTGCGCGGGCTTCGATCGCAGCGTCCAGCGCATCCACACTCGAGATGCCGCAAATCTTGATAAGGGCAGACATTGATCCGCTTTAGAGCGTCGCTTCGATCGCGCGCGCTGCTTCTGCGGGGTCTTCCGCACGGCTAATCGGGCGTCCGATTACCAGCACGCTTGCCCCATCGTCTCGGGCCTGGCGAGGGGTGACCACTCGCTTCTGATCGCCCGATGCACCGCCCTCCGGACGAAGGCCGGGCACGACGAAGAAGCCGTCCTTCCACTGGTTGTGGACCGACTTGATTTCGTGGCCCGAACATACCGCGCCGTCGAGACCGGCGCGATGCGCCAGTTCAGCCAGGCGCAGGACATGATCGGAAGGAGAATCCGATATTCCCATCTGCTGGATGTCGCGCTCGTCGAGACTGGTCAGCATCGTGACGGCCACGACTTTCGTATTCTCCCCAGCCGCTGCCTTCGCGTCTTCCATCATGGCGCGACCGCCGCAGGCATGGACTGTGACGATGGCGGGTTCCAGCACATGAATGGCCTGCATCGCGCCCGCGACCGTATTGGGAATATCGTGGAGTTTGAGGTCGAGAAATATCGGCAGTCCGAGTTGTGCAAGCATGTGCACGCCATGCGCACCATGGGCGTTGAAGAACTCGAGACCCAGCTTCACCCCGCCAATATGTGCCTTGGCGTTTTCCGCCAGAGCCACGGCATCGCGCAAACGCGGCACGTCCAGCGCGAGGAAGATCGGATTGCTCATGGCTTGGTGGTGGGTTCCGGCTCAACGGGATTGTCGGGCTCTGCCGGTGTTTCCTTGTGCACCGGTTCCGGGCGGACGGGCGCCGGCGGAGTAGGGTCGGCTTTGGGTGCCGCCATCGATGCCGTCGCCGTTTCCAGCCCTGAAATCCGGCGGCTGAGGCGCCAGCGCACGCCGCGATGATACAACCACATCGGAACCAGTCCGAGAAGGAAGGACACGATCACTAGGGCAGGAACGCGCGTATCCCAGACAATGCCCGGCCAGATGCGTACATCGATCTGACGATCCCAGTTGCCAAAGGAAAATGCGAGCACACCTACCAGCAGCAGGATCCAGAGTATGGTTCGGACAATTTGCATGGAAACGCAGCTCCCCTCTATCGTTTGAACGAGATGCTAAGCCCTGAAACTCGCCGCGTCTAGCGGAACACGCGGTCGAAAATGGTGTCGACCTGCCTGAAATGGTATTCGAGGTCGAACCTCTCCTCGAGTTGCTCGTTCGTCAGAGCAGCGGTCACTTCATCGTCCTGCTTGAGCAGATCGAGCAACATCAGCCTCCCGTCCGATTCCCAGACCTTCATCGCGTTGCGCTGAACCAGGCGATAGGCATCCTCGCGGCTCACGCCGTTCTGGGTGAGGGCGAGCAAGACGCGCTGCGAATGGATCAGGCCGCCCATGCGGTCCATATTGGCCTGCATGCGCTCCGGGTAGACCAGCAGCTTGTCGATTACGCCGGTCAGACGCGCAAGGGCGAAATCCAGCGTTATCGTGGCATCCGGGCCGATGAAACGCTCGACCGAGGAATGCGAAATATCGCGTTCATGCCACAGCGCGACGTTTTCGAGCGCGGGCAGTGCATAGGCGCGGATCATGCGTGCCTGACCGGTCAGGTTTTCGGTCAGAATCGGGTTGCGCTTGTGCGGCATCGCGCTCGACCCCTTCTGCCCCTTGGAGAAAAACTCTTCGGCTTCGAGCACTTCGGTACGCTGCAAGTGGCGGACTTCAACCGCGACCCGTTCGATCGAACCGGCGATCACAGCGAGTGTCGCGAAATACATCGCGTGCCGGTCCCGCGGAATAACCTGGGTCGAGACTGGCTCGGGCTTGAGGCCCAATTTCTCGGCGACGTATTCTTCCACGCTCGGATCGATATTCGCGAAGGTACCAACCGCACCCGAAATGGCACATGTGGCGATTTCCTCGCGCGCAGCGAGAAGGCGCGATTTACAGCGATCGAACTCGGCATAGGCCTGTGCGAGCTTGAGGCCGAAGGTTACCGGTTCTGCATGGATGCCATGGCTGCGTCCGATGGTCGGGGTGTATTTGTGTTCCTTCGCTCGGCGCTCGATGGCTTCGAGCAGAGCGTCCATGTCTTCCAGCAGCAAGTCGGTCCCACGGACGAGTTGCACAGCCAAGGTGGTATCGAGGACATCCGAACTGGTCATGCCCTGGTGCATGAAGCGCGCTTCATCGCCGACGTTTTCTGCCACCCAAGTCAGGAATGCGATCACGTCATGCTTGGTCACGGCCTCGATCGCATCGATGGCTTCCACGTCGATCTTCGGATCCGTGGCCCACCAGTCCCAAAGCGCTTTGGCAGCACTCTTCGGCACCACGCCAAGCTCGCCGAGCTTCTCGGTCGCATGCGCTTCGATTTCGAACCAGATCCGATATTTCGACTCCGGCTCCCAGATTGCGGTCATCTCTGGGCGGGCGTAGCGGGGGACCATGGGTCGACTCCGTGAATGGCGGGAATGTGCCGCGCCCCGCTAAAGATGCACGGGCAAGCTGGCAAGGCTGAGGCCGAAGACCAGTGCTGAAAAACGTGACCTGCGCTGCCTTTAACAGTTCGTCGAAGTTGGATTGCGTACTATGGCAATGTCGGTAAGTTGTGCTGCATGAACGACAAAACGATCTTCGCCGCACTGCGCCTGCCACTCTTTTCCGGCGCCGCGCTTGCCCTCTGTTTGGCAAATCCGTCGCTCGCCGGCGAGGTTGTTCTGTATGACGAAACGCCTGCCTGGATCGAGCAAGCGGACCTTGAAACCGCGCAGTTCGAGAGCGGGCCAGCTCAATTGATTGCAGATTGGCAGCACTGGCTCGAAGACGGTGTAGTCACGAGCTATGTCGATAGCGCCAGGCGTATCGACAATCCGCAGGCTTTGATGGAGCAGGGCACGATCTCTCTCAGCTGGCTCCCCGACAAAGGCGATTTGACGATCCACCGTGTGGAAATATTGCGCGGCGGCGAGAGTATCGATCTGATCGAAGAGGGCGCGCAGTTCGATGTCCTGCGCCGTGAACAGGGTCTCGAGCAGCGCTTGCTCGACGGCCGGTTGACCGCAACGCTGGCAGTTCCGGGCCTTCAGGTCGGAGATGTGCTGCGCGTGGCCCATTCTGTGACGATTGCCGACCAGGCCTTGGGTGACGAAATGCAGGTATTGCAGTTCCTCGGCAGCAAGCCATGGCAGGTAGGCTTCGCCCGTGCAATCGTCAGCTGGCCGGAGGATGAGGACGTCTTCTGGCGTGTGGAAGACCATGCTGGCTTGAGCGCGCCCATAACCGAAGGTGGAGTGAGAAAGCTCGAGGTTGAGCTTCCGCTCGCCGAACTGCCCGACATGCCGAATGATGCGCCGTGGCGGTTTCGCCGTAATCCCGTGCTGCGAGTGGGTACCTATGCCGACTGGCAGGAACTCTCGCGCACTATGGCTCCGCATTTCAATGAGGCAGCCGAAATTGCTTCCGACGGTGACGTTGCAGCCCAAGCCCGTGCGATAATGGCCAAGACTGACGATCCGTTACAGCGGGCCGCGTTTGCAACGCAGCTGGTACAGGATGAGGTGAGCTATCTCCTCAATGGCCTCGACGGCGGCAATTACCTGCCCCAGGTTGCCGAAGAAACCTGGGCGAAACGCTATGGGGATTGTAAAGCCAAGTCGGTGCTTTTGCACGCATTGCTCAAAGAGATGGGCATCGAATCGCAAACGGTTCTGGTGCAGACCCGCGGAGGGGACGCCATCCCCGAATTGCTGCCATTACCGGGCAATTTCGATCATATGATAGTGCGCGCGCAAATCGATGGAGAAAGCTACTGGCTGGACGGTACCAGTACTGCCACGAGGATCGCAAATATCGGTTGGGTACCGCCCTTCCAATATGCCCTGCCGCTGAGTGCAGGAGGTTCCGATCTTGTGGAAATATCGCAACGCGAGCAGTCGTCGCCCAATTTGGTGATGAACGTTGTTACTGATTACACGGCTGGGATCGACCTTCCGGCGCTGTTCACGTTGGAGATCAAATTTTACGGTCCGCAAGGTGCGGATTTCCGCAAGCTTGTTGACGAAGGCGAGGACGAGACGCTGCGCCAGATTGGTAAGAGCTTCGCCGAAAGTCAGGGGGGCGGGGCGGTAAGCTCGGTCAGCATCGAATATGACGAGGAGCTGGCATTCGGAACTCTCCACGTTGCCGGCGTTACGTCATCCGACTTCGAATGGAAGGAGGGGCGATTGGTGCTCGAACCGGACATGAAGCCCGACGCCGCATTCGACACAAGTCGAGCAAAACCCGAATGGCGCGACATTCCCGTGATGACCGCAGGACCGGTTCGGAATCAGATCGTCGGGGAAATGATTCTTCCGAACGGGATGGAAGATTTCGTCTTCGAAGGCCCGGACAAGCTCGATGCGACTTACGCAAATACGCGTGTGATTGCCGCCAACCTGCTCGACGGAAACCGGTTCTCGGGCAAGGTCGAAGTGGTTCAACGGCTCGGCGAAATCGCACCCGATCAGCTTCCTGAGGTGAAACGCGCAGTGCGTCGCTTTGCCAGCCAGGAAACCAAACTTCTCGCTCCTGAAAATATGGTCTGGCGGTGGCAACTCGATCGCGGGGATCTGGATCAGCGCAGCATGCCGATCCTCGAAGGCTTCGCTGCGGCGATCGATTTTGCCGAGGACGACGATTACGGTCCGCTGCGCGAACGCGCAGCTTTTCTCCACGATATCTATCGTTTCGAAGACACTCTGGCCGACCTCGACGTGCTGGTCGAAAAAGACACGTCCGCATGGGTCCTTCAGTGGCGTTCGAACGTCCTGTATTCGCTCGGACGTATCGAGGCATCCCTCGCCGACCTTAAACGGGCTTATGACCTCGAACCCGACAACGATATTGCACTGACGCTTGGCGAGCGGTTGGGCTACGCGGGAAGGGCAGAGGAAGCCCTTGAATTGCTTGAAAGTCTTCCGGTTTCTGACGAGGAAAGCGCTTATTTCGCGGGTACATATGCCACTGTGACAGGGCTGTCGGGTGATGTAGCGGGCGGCTTGGCCATCATGGCGGAAGAGGTCGCTGCAAAGCCCCAGAACGAAACAGCTCTCAACAGCGATTGCTGGTATCGGGGGCTATTCGATACCGGCCTCGACGGTGCTCTGGAGATCTGCACCCGCGCCATCGAACGCGCTTCGAACAGCGCACCGATGCTCGATAGCCGGGCAATGGTGCATTATCGCATGGGTAACCTTGCGGAAGCGCTGGCCGATCTGAACAGTGCCCTGGAACTCAATCCCGGCCTTGCAGCCTCGCATTACCTGCGCGGTATCATCCGGCTCCAGCAGGGTGATAAGGCAGGCCGCGAGGATATAGCTATCGCCCTTCGCATAGCACCGGAAATCGAAGCGCAATATGCGCGGCACGGACTGACAGTAGATTGAGCTAGATCAACCCTTTGGCGCGCAGCGATACATGCGCGCCGCGACCTACGATTACATGATCGTGGACTGTGATATTCAGCAATCGTCCGGCTTCGGCGATGCGATTGGTAATCTGTATGTCGGCGCGGCTCGGTTCCGGATCGCCACTGGGATGGTTGTGCACCAGGATCAAAGCGCTCGCACCGACATCGAAAGCCCGTCGGATTATCTCGCGCGGATGGATGGCAGCCTCGTCGATCGAGCCTTCAGCTGTGAGGTGATCGTCGATCAACCGGTTGCGGGTATCGAGATAGAGTACGCGGACCCGCTCGTGCTTCAATTCGCCCATGTCGATGGCAAGATAATCAAGCAGAGCTTGCCAGCTGCCGAGAACCGGTTTCTCCTGAACCGATCCGCGAGCCATGCGTCGTGCGGCCAAGGCGACCGCATAAAGTGATGCTGCGCTGGCCGTCCCCATGCCTTTGACCTGCACCAATGCACCGGGATTGGCATTTAACACGCCTGAGAAAGAGCCGAACTGGTCGATCAGACGCTTTGCCAGGGGTTTCGTGTCGCCCTGTCTGATCGCTGCAAAGAGAAGAAATTCCAGCAGTTCATAATCGGCGAGAGCCTCTGCTCCACCCTTCAGCAGCCGTTCGCGTAAACGCTCCCGATGGCCAGTGCCGGCATGGATGGATGGCTTTTTCGCGACCTCCGGCAACCTTTTTCCTCCCCCAGTCGTTTCAAGGCGTTGCATTGCCTTTGTGCTGCGATGCGCGCAAGTGCGGGATTAGATGGACGGGTCAGAAGGCCAATATGTGAGTGATAGACCGCGCTGGCGCAAAAAGCGCTGGTGGATGCCTGCGCTCGTACTGTTGATGCTGATCTCAGTGGTTGTACTGGCCTGGATCAACCGCATCGCAATCGCCGATGATTACATTGCCGATCAGCTGGATGCTTACGAATTGCCGGCCACTTACGAAGTTGAACGTGTCGGCGGACAAACGCAGATAATTTCGAACCTCGTAATCGGGGATCCAACCGCTCCAGATTTCACTGCGGAGCGTGTTATCGTCCAGCTGCGTCACCGCTTTGGCCTTCCGCAGGTAGGTGAAATCACCTTGGTCCAGCCCCGCCTGTATGGCCGTTTCATCGGGGGAGAGCTCAGTTTTGGATCGCTCGACCGACTACTTTTCGAAGATACCGGCGAGCCTGCGGCTCTGCCAGGTATCGGGCTTTCTATTCGAGACGGACGTGGTTTGGTGGAATCGGATTACGGTCCGGTTGGAATCAAGTTTGCAGGGCAGGGCAATGTCGCCAACGGCTTTGCCGGTGTGCTAGCTGCCACTGCTCCGCAACTTGCAGTAGAGAGTTGCAAGGCCGAGAACACGACTCTTTATGGTTCGGTGACAACTTCGAACGGCGAACCGAATTTCAACGGTCCGTTGCGTATTCCGGCGCTAAGCTGTGCCGGGCCTGAGACGGCGATTTCCGGTCTCTTCGCCGAACTCGATGTGAGCGCCAATCAAGAATTGGCAAATCCCGAACTGGAAGCGCGCATCGCTACTGACAATCTGCGCTTTGCAACGACCGCTGCTCAATCGCTCTCGGGGACCTTGCGTGCGCAGATAAGAGGCACCTCGACGACGTCGCGCTTTACGGTCGCTGCCCGAGGCCTGGAGACCCCTCAGGCGCTTGCAGCGCTCGTTACCGCAGAAGGCACCCTGCGAGCTTACGACGATTTCGGGCGGATCGAAGTGGAAAGCGGCGTCGAGGGCAACGGGCTGCGATTGGGCCGAAACCTGATTGGGTTCATCGAGGGTTTTGCAAGTTCCGGGAAGGGAACGCTCATCGAGCCAATTGCACGAAGCATCGGCGGCGCGCTGCAGTCGGAGACCCGTGGGAGCGCGTTGGTAGCCGATGTACGCTATCGTAGCGGCGATCAAGGCTATTCGTTCGCAGTGCCGCAGGCAGAGCTTACGGGTGGCAGCGGCGTCCGTATCCTGTCACTTTCACGCTTCGAAGTTTCCGCTCGCGGCCAAGAGCCCGCCAGGATCGTCGGCAACGCTGCGACAGGTGGTCCGGGTATCCCGCGCATAAGCGGCCGCATGGAAGGTTCAGGAACGGGTGACGCCGTCTTCAGATTGAGCATGGCCCCTTACGAAGCCCAGGGAGCGCAACTTGCCATACCGGGCATGACAATTGCGCAAGGCAGCACGGGGGCTCTTGGTTTCTCCGGACGCATCGAGGCCAGCGGGCCGCTCCCCGGCGGGGCGGTCGACCAGTTATCCATGCCTGTCGTGGGCCGACTGGAGCGCACTGGAGATCTCGTCTTGTGGCGCGAATGCACAAGAATTGATTTCCGGCGGCTTGCCTTCGCCCAACTCAATCTGGCGGGGCCGGGGCTAACCCTGTGTCCGCCGTCCGGAAAGCCTATGCTGAGGTACGGCACGGGTGGGGTGCAATTTGCAGCGGGTGCGCCAGCGCTCGATCTCGCCGGTTCGCTGGGGGATACGCCAATCCGTCTTGCCAGCGGACCTGTGGGCTTCGCTTACCCAGGCGCCTTAAGAGCCCAGAATATCGATATCTCTCTCGGTCCAGTCGATACGGCAAGCCGCTTTGTGATCTCGGATCTTGACGCTCGCATCGGCGAGACGATTTCAGGCACTTTTGCGGATGCCGAGGTGGCACTAGCCGCAGTGCCGATGACTTTGGAAAATACCGCCGGTGAATGGAATTACGCAAACGGCGAATTCAGCATAGACGGAGCAAGCTTTCGTCTCATCGACAGGGAAGACCCCGACAGGTTCGAACCACTTGTGGCGCGCGAAGCTTCGCTGTCGCTGGCGGACAATATCATTCTCGCCTCTGCCGCGATGCGCAATCCGGAAACAGACCGGATCGTTACCCGCGTCGATATTCGCCACAGTCTTGCAACAGGTGCCGGCTTTGCCGACCTGAACGTCACCGGCCTTATTTTTGACGATCAGCTTCAGCCCAAAGATGTAAGCGGACTTGCGCTGGGTGTTATTGCCAATGCCGACGGTGTGATCACCGGCGAGGGACGTATCGACTGGCTTGCCACTGGCGAGGTAACCAGCAGCGGATCCTTTTCCTCGGACGACCTTGATTTTGCCGCCGCCTTCGGTCCCGTCCAGGGCGCGAGCGGGACGGTCGAGTTCGTCGATCTCCTCAATCTCACTACCGCGCCGAACCAGAGAATCCGTGTCGCTTCGGTCAATCCGGGCGTCGAAGTGCTTGATGGAGAGGTGGAGTTCAGCTTGCAGAACGGGGAAGTGCTGTCCGTGGCCGGTGGCAGCTGGCCGTTCATGGGCGGCCAGCTGATCCTGCGCCAGGTCGATCTCAATCTCGGCGTCAGCGAAGAACGCGCCTATATTTTCGAGATTGTCGGGCTGGATGCAGCCCAATTCGTGGCCCAGATGGAGCTGGAGAACATCTCCGCAAGCGGGACGTTCGACGGCACAGTACCGATCGTCTTCGGTGCCGACGGGAACGGACGGATCGAAGAGGGCATACTTCTGTCGCGCCCTCCCGGCGGGAATGTTTCCTTTGTCGGTGAGCTAACCTACGAAGATCTGTCGACCATAGCCAATTTTGCCTTCGACGCGCTGCGGAGTCTCGATTATTCGCAGATGCGCGTCGTAATGAACGGCCCTCTTACCGGTGAAATCGTTACCCAGGTGCGGTTTGATGGTGTCCGGCAGGGCGAGGACGCCGAGACGAATTTCATAACCCGGCAGCTTGCACAGCTGCCGATCCAGTTCCGCATCAACATTCGTGCACAATTTTACCAGCTGATCACTTCGGTGAAGTCGATGTATGATCCGGCTTCCGTCCGGGACCCTCGCGAACTGGGTTTGGTAAGCGACGACGGCAAACGACTGCTTCGCCGGTCGATAACCGGTGAAGAGGTCGAACCCCAAATTGATCCGAATGACCTCATTCCGGACGATGTCCCCATTCAGGATCAGGAAAGCGAGTAGGCGCTATGGAAACCCGTGAATTGACTGACCCCAAAGGTCCTGCGAAAACCCGCAACATGCAGGGCTCAAGGGGGAGGGATGGTTTGAAGAGTTTGGCGGTGATGAGCCTGGCCTCTTTCGCACTTTTCGGCTGCGTCACAGTGGAAGCCCCTGACGAACCGATCGTGATCGAGCTCAATGTGAACATCCGTCAGGAAGTGATTTATCGTCTCGCGGAAGATGCGGGTAATACGATCGAAGAAAATGCGGATATCTTTTGATGGGTGATGTTATGATGAAGCGACTTACACGAGCCGCGCTTTCGGGTGCCGCATTCGCTGTCGCACTGGGCGGAGTTGTGGCGCCAGCATATGCCCAGCGAGATCCAGCCTACGCGGCAGCACGGGCAGCAGGCGAAGTGGGCGAAAAAATGGATGGCTATCTCGGCATCGTGGGCGCCGAGACCCCCGAACTGCGCCGTATTGTCAATGACATCAACATCAAGCGGCGCTCCGTATATTCGCAGCGCGCGCAAGCAACCAATGCCACTCTGGAAGAGTATGCGCTGACCGCCGGCTGCCAGGCGATCCTCGCCACTGTGCCGGGCGAAAAATACCAAGCCCCGGACGGAAGCTGGCAAACGCGGACCAGCGCACCGCCGATGCGCGATTCGCGTTGCCCTTGAGCATCAATCCACGAGCAGATAAGAGAGCATCCTTGCCGGTCGGCACCGGAGGGATGTTTTTTGCAACGCAAAGGTGGCAATCGGGCGGCTCTGCGTGTTGACTCGCCCATAGGCCCCTTCTAAGGGGGCGGCGCCCTTGGCGGGCAAGTCCCTGCGCGTGCCGCGCAACCCCCTGTAAGGAGCAAGGCATGAGCGACGACGAGTCCGCACGGAAACCCATTGAGGAGGATGCGCGGATCGACGCGCTGGAAAAACGGCTCAGTGCCGCCCAGCAGCGCGAAGAGCAACGCAACCGCAAGACTGGTTCCGGGGCCGATGCGAATTATCGCAGCGGCAACCGCGTTCTGGCAGATTTGCTCGGTGGGCTTCTGGGAGGTTCGGTCATCGGTTATGCCATCGGCTATTTCACCGATACCAATCCCTGGGGTCTGCTGGTCGGCCTGTTCCTCGGAATAGTGGTGGCCTTCAGGAACATTATCCGCGCGGCAAATCGAGGCCCTGAAAATTGATCCTTAACCGGGATTTCAGGGCCTTCGTTACAGGATTTAGGGACTAGACAGACGTGGCAGCCGAACAGGCCAAAGTCGATCCGATGTACCAGTTCACCATCGAACCGCTTGCAGGTTCCGGTGGTTGGGAACTTGCGGGTTACAACATCGCCTTCACCAACAGCGCTATGTGGATGCTCATCACCACGGTGGTGCTCTTCCTCTTCGTACTTGGCGGGATGAAGCGCGAACTGGTGCCTGGCCGCTGGCAGATGACGGTGGAGACCTTCACCGGCTTTATCGACAACATGCTCGAAGCGAACATCGGCAAGGCTGGGCGCAAATATGTGCCCTATGTCTTCAGCCTGTTCATGTTCATCCTCTTCGCAAATATTCTCGGCCTCCTGCCTCTGGGCGTAATCGGCCTGCATCCGTTCACCTTCACCAGCCACTTTACCGTAACCGGTGTGCTCGCAATCATCAGTTTCGCGATCGTCCTGATCGTGGGTTTCTGGCGCCACGGCCTTCATTTCTTCAGCCTCTTCGTACCGCACGGCACGCCGCTACCGATGGTGCCGGTGATCGCGCCGATCGAGTTCATCTCGTTCATGGTGCGACCGTTCAGCCTCGGTCTGCGTCTCTTCGTCGCCATGATGGCTGGTCACGTCCTGCTGGAAGTGCTGTCGAGTTTCGTGATCGACGGTACCAATGCCGGCGCTGGTTTCGGCCTGCTGGTCGGTCTGCCCAGCTTCCTGCTGATGATCGGCATCTGCGCTCTTGAGCTGCTGGTGGCCGGTATTCAGGCTTATGTTTTCGCCCTTCTGACGTCGCTGTATATCAACGACGCCGAGAACCTTCACTAAGTCTTCAATTCAAAAAAGTTTTTCCAAAGGAGTTTATCATGGAAATGGAAGCTGCAAAGCTCATCGGCGCTGGTCTCGCTGCAATCGGTGCCGGTATGGCTGCGATCGGCGTTGGTAACGTCTTCGGTTCGTTCCTCGAAAGCGCGCTGCGCAACCCGGGTGCGGCTGACGGCCAGCAGGGTCGCCTGTTCATCGGCTTCGCCGCTGCCGAACTTCTCGGCCTGCTGGCGTTCGTCGTTGCCATGATCCTGATCTTCGTCGCTTAATCGACGATTTCGGATTTGGAGCTGGTCGGGGTAATCTCGGCCGGCCCCGCAATTTCTTCCCGCCCGCTTTTCGAGAGCTGCAATGCCCCAGATAGCACAGCTTGCCGAAACATGGTCCAGTCAGGTCTTCTGGCTGCTCGTTTTCTTCGGCATAACCTTCTTCGTCATCGGCAAGGGCATGGTGCCCAAGGTGATGGATACCGTTGCTCAGCGTGACGGCCAGATCGCTGCCGACCTCGCCGCGGCCAAAGCCGCGCGCGACGCTGCCGACGAGCAGGAGGAAGCTTGGCGGGTTAAGGAAAACGAAAACCGTGCTGCGGCTCAGGCGATCGTTGCCAAAGCCAAGGACGAGGCGGCTGCCAAATCCGAAAAGAAGCTGAAAGCGGCTCAGGCCCGCATCGATAAGAAGCTGGCCGATGCCGAAGCACAGATCGAGGAAGCTCGTTCGGCTGCTTTGGCAGAGGTCGAAGCGGTCGCCGCGGACGCAGCTCAAGACATCGTCAAGACGCTGGCCGGCGTGAAGGTGACCAAGCCGGTCGCGACCAAGGCGGTGAAGGAGCAGATGGCTCATGGCTAACGTCTCTACTCCCGAAGTATTTGCTACGGACGCTCCCGAAGCGACTGTCGAAGTCGACGCAGGTGCGGGAAAGCATATCGATCCCGAACTGTGGGGGCTGGCTCCGTTTCAGGTCGTTTCGATCGCAATGCTGGTCCTGCTGCTGTTCGCCATCTTCGGTGCCAAGGTCCACAAGACCATTGCTCGCGGCCTCGACGGCAAAATCGCCGCGATCAAGGAGCAGCTTGAAGAAGCCAAGCAGCTTCGCGCCGAAGCCGAGGCGCTGCGCAAGGAATATGCCGACAAGATCGCGGGCGCAGAGAAAGATGCCGAGGCGATGCTGGTGAACGCCCGGCACGAGGCTGACGCTATTCTCGAGAAGGCCGAAGCCGACAGCAAGGCGATGGTCGAACGCCGCAAGCGCATGGCGGAAGACAAGATTGCTGCTGCCGAGCGCGAAGCTGTCGAAGATGTGCGCAATCGCGCCGTTGTGGCCGCCACGGGTGCAAGTCGCAAGCTCATAGCCGAAAGGCACGATGCCGAAGCCGACAAGGCGCTTGCCGACAAGGTTATTGCCAGCATCTGATTTACCCACTGGACGGGAAAACAAAAGGGCGGCCCTAGAGGTCGCCCTTTTTCGTTTAAGGCGTAAGAACGATTTTCCCCAGGACATCACCTGCTGACATCGCATCGAAAGCCGTGCGCCAATCGGACAGGGGAAGTATGCGATCGATATGGGGTTTGATCCGGCCCTCTGTCGCTAGTTGGTCAATCGCTCCGGTCGCGTGGCGTCCCCGATCCGGGAAGCGTCGCGTGTATTCTCCGGCCCGAACGCCAATCACGCTAAAGCCCTTGATCAGCGGTAGGTTGACCGCAATTTCCGGAATTCGTCCTGATACGAAGCCAATTACCAACAACTTACCGCCGAACGATACGCAGCGGGTGCTTTCGTCGAATACATCTCCCCCTACCGGATCGAATACAAGGTCGCACAGGCGACTGTCGGTCAGCCGGTCAATGTTTTCGCGAAACCGGCCTGTGTTGAGAATTATGCCATGCGGAGCAACGATCCGGCGCAAGGGTTCGATTTTATCCTCCCTGCTTGTCGCCGCGATAACCTTCGCTCCGAGCGTCTTGGCCAGATCGCAAGCCGCGATCCCCACGCCACCGCTTGCCCCATGGATGAGCACGCTTTGGCCGGCTTTCAAACCACCAAGCTCCACCAGAGCTATATAGGCGGTGAGATATGCGGTCCCCATCGCTGCGGCTTGCGCGAAGTCCAAATTACGGGGAATTGATCGAATTGCGGTGGTGGGAAGCGAGATATGGTCGGCAAAGGCGCCGGTCTTCGCGCCGCCCATCACACGGTCGCCGGGCGCAAATCCACTGCCCGGATCTGCCTCGATCACTTCGCCCGCCATTTCCAGTCCAGACACGAACGGCAGCTCGGGCCTGAACTGATATTCGCCCCTTGTCATCAGGAGATCGGGATAATTGAGGGACGCCGCACGCACACGGATCAGCACTTCCCCGGCGCCGCGCGCAGGGCTGGGCAGCTCTACCAACTCTGCGCCGGAAAGGTCGTCGCTCAGCCTGGTAACCTGGAGGGCCTTCATCTCAATCGAATATCGACAGGTCGAGAGGTTCGGACCGACCGAGCCAGATGACATGCTGGGTATGGTCTTCAAGATCATTGCCGCTCAGACCATGAACGAAGAGAGTCAGGTCGCCGCGGTTTTCCATCGCCCAGAGTGCGAAGGGACCGAGATCATCAGTTCGCAGGGTCAGTTGGCACGATCCGCGCGGGTGCGGCCCTACCGGTTTTGTATGGAAGTGGCCGACTGGCACACCGAAATTCTCCCGTGCTTTGCGCGCAAAATCCTGAGCCTGCGCCAGTTCGGCTTCGTCGAAATAGATGTGCGCGTGGAAGCCTTCGATCGCCATTATTAGAAATTGTCCTTGGCACTGCGCAAAGCGGCGAAGGTTTCAGCGGGCGTGGAGCCTCCCCAGCGATCGCGCAGGTCTGCGTTGTCGGCACGCAGGAAGGGATTGGTTGCGAGTTCGCGGGATAACAAGGTCGGAACGGTTGCTTCGCCTTTGGAGCGCTTCTGGTCGATTTGAGCCGCGTATAACCTCAGTTCGGCGTTGTCGGGATCGGCATGCAGAGCAAATTTGGCATTCGCTGCGGTATATTCATGAGCGCAATATAGCTGCGTATTTTCCGGCAGCTGGCGGATGCGATCGAGGCTGTTCCAGAATTGTTCCGGCTCGCCTTCGAACATGCGTCCGCAACCCAGCGCGAATACGCTGTCTCCGACAAAAGCCGTGTCGGCCTCAGCTATGTAGTAAGCGATATGACCGTTCGTATGACCGGAAACGTCGATCACCCTGGCCCGCCAATTGCCCAGTGAGACATGATCCCCGTTTCCAACCACGTGGTCGATTGGACTGAGCTTTTCGACTTCCTGCGGTGCGATTACCTTGGCGTCGGTAGCTTCGACGATGGTCTTGTTCCCGCCGGCATGATCGGGGTGCCAGTGCGTGTTCCAGATCTGTGTGATGGTCCAGCCCTTCGCCTCGGCCTGGCGGAGGTACTCTTCGCCATCGGGTGTATCGATCGCGGCGGTTTCGCCGCTTTCGGGATCGTGGAGGAGAAATCCGTAATTGTCGGACAGGCAGGGGAATTGATGAATTTCCAACATGGGTTCAAGTTAGGCATCCCGGCATCAATAGGAAAGGCCCGCCTGCTCCTGTGAGCAAGCGGGCCTCTCAGAGTATCCCGAACTGGGAGGGAAGAGCTTAGTCTTCTTTCTTCTTCAGCGCTTCGCCGAGGATGTCGCCGAGCGATGCGCCCGAATCCGACGAACCGAACTGTGCAACCGCTTCTTTCTCTTCGGCGATCTGACGTGCCTTGATCGAGAAGGTCGGCTTCTTCGAGCGGTCGAAACCGGTGACCATGGCATCGACCTTGGCGCCCGGCTGGAAACGATCCGAACGCTGTTCGTCGCGGTCGCGGCCGAGGTCCGAACGCTTGATGAAGCCGGTCGCACCGTCTTCGCCGACCTGGACTTCGAGGCCGCCATCACGAACTTCGAGCACGGTAACGGTGACGATCTGGTTCTTGCGGATGTCGCTCGACGCGCCGGCTTCGGTCGGAGCACCCTTTTCAAGCTGCTTCATGCCGAGGCTGATGCGTTCCTTCTCGACATCGACATCGAGAACGACGGCTTCGACCTGCTCACCCTTGCGGTGCAGGGCGAGGGCGTCTTCACCCGAGATGCCCCATGCGATGTCCGACATGTGGACCATGCCGTCGACGTCGCCCGGAAGGCCGATGAAGAGGCCGAATTCGGTAGCGTTCTTGACTTCGCCTTCGACCTTCGCACCAACGGGATGCGCTTCGGCGAATTCTTCCCACGGATTGCGCTGGGCCTGCTTGAGGCCGAGCGAAATGCGGCGCTTCTCGCTGTCCACTTCGAGAACCATGACTTCGACTTCCTGCGAGGTCGAAACGATCTTGCCCGGGTGAACGTTCTTCTTGGTCCAGCTCATTTCCGAAACGTGGACCAGGCCTTCGATGCCCGGCTCGATTTCGACGAATGCGCCATATTCGGTGATGTTGGTGACAGTGCCCGTCAGCTTCATGCCGACCGGATACTTGGCGGCAACGCCATCCCACGGATCGCTCTCGAGCTGCTTCATGCCGAGGCTGATGCGCTGCGTATCTTCGTTGATGCGGATGATCTGGACGGTCACGGTCTGACCGATCTCGATCATTTCGCTCGGGTGGTTGACGCGCTTGTAGCTCATGTCGGTGACATGGAGCAGGCCGTCGATACCGCCGAGGTCCACGAAGGCGCCGTAATCGGTGATGTTCTTCACAACGCCGTCGATCACCTGACCCTCGGCGAGATCGTTGATCAGTTCGCTGCGCTGCTCGGCGCGGGTCTCTTCAAGAACCGCACGGCGCGAAACGACGATGTTTCCGCGGCGGCGGTCCATCTTGAGGATCTGGAAGGGCTGGGCCATGTCCATCAGCGGAGTGACGTCGCGCACGGGGCGGATGTCGACCTGGCTGCCGGGCAGGAAGGCCACGGCACCGTCGAGATCGACGGTGAAACCGCCCTTGACGCGGCCGAAGATGCGGCCTTCGACGCGCTTGCCTTCGCCGAATTCGCTTTCAAGCTTGTCCCATGCAGCTTCGCGGCGGGCGCGGTCGCGGCTGAGCATCGCTTCGCCATCGGCGTTTTCGATGCGGTCGACGAAAACTTCGACTTCCGAGCCGACTTCGAGACCGTGCTCGTCTTCGCCGCGCATGAATTCTTTAAGGTCGACGCGGCCTTCGCTCTTCAGGCCGACATCGATGTGAGCCATGCCGTTTTCGATGGAAGTAACGGTGCCCTTGACGACGCGGCCTTCGAAGCCGCCATCATCGGCGCCGCCAAGCTGCTCGTCGAGCATCGCGGCGAAATCGTCGCGGGTGGGATTGGCTGAGGTTGCCATAAACTGAGTAGTCCTAACGTTCGTTTTGCTACCGGCCGCCGGTTTTACCGGGGTCTTTACCCGTCTCCGAACACCATTGTCCGGGCCAACGGGGCAAGAGGGCCGTGATCTCCGCGAGGCCGGATGCCGCCGCGAAGGTCCATCGAATCCTGAAGTTTCGTGAACGGGCGCGCGCCTAGGCCAATGCGCGCTGAAAAGCAAGCAAAATGGGGTGGGGTTCTGCGACCGGAAAGTTGACTGTCACCGCCGCTTTTAAACCCGTGACCTTTCGCGGGAACCGCGGTTTTTCGCGCCCCATGACCCTAGCGGCGGACAGGCTGTGTGACTTTTCAGATGCGGGGGTCCGGGCATCGGTTGGTTCGATGAATCTGGCATGGGCGCGAGAATGCCGAAGATGTTCGATGTAGGAAAGCACGTGAAATGTCCCGCCCGGGCCGAGCCGGAATTATCGGTGCATGCCGGCAGAACGAACCTGTTCCACGGCTTCGATTGCCGCCGCAATCGCCTCTTCCTTACCCAGCGCGCTTGTGTCGATCACCATCGCGTCGGCGGCAGGCACCAGGGGGGCAACCTTCCGATTTCTGTCACGATCGTCGCGGCGGCGCAGGTCTTCTGCGATTTCCGCGAGCGTTACCGCCGCGCCGCGCTCGCGCATTTCGCGGAAACGCCGCTGCGCGCGCGCTTCTACGCTGGCGGTGATGAAGAGTTTCGCCTGCGCCTCGGGTACAATCACAGTGCCGATATCCCGACCGTCGAGGACTGCGCCGCCCGGCTGCATGGCAAAGCTTCTCTGGCGATCGTAGAGCGCTTGCCTCACTGCGGGATGGACGGACACGCGGCTTGCATAACCGCCGGTATGCTCGTCGCGCAGATGCGGCTCGCTTAGCAGGAAGTCGGGAAAACCGGTGGCCGAAAGCGCATCTTCGCCATTGTCCGGATTGCCTCCGTTGAGGAACACCTGCCACCCGACAGCGCGATAGAGAAGGCCGGTATCGAGGTGAGGCAGTCCGAAATGCTCTGCCAGCGCCTTGGCAATCGTACCCTTGCCCGAAGCGGTGGGGCCGTCGACGGCAATAATCATGCTTCGCGTTCCTGCCCCTTGCGCCCCGTGCGTATCGCTTTTGCGATGCCATAGATCGCAATAGCTGCCCAGAACCCTTCAAGCACGAGACTGGGCCAGTTGGTGTGCACCAGCAGCGAAATGGTCAACAGGGCCGCCCCGGCCAGATTGGTACCGTGAAGGACAAAGGGGTTCGGCTCGTCCTTGAGTGTCAGATAGGCATAGGCACCGATGATGCAGGCGGTTCCGCAAAAGCCCACCATGCTGGCCCAGTCGAGGCCGGTCATGATGCAGCCTCCGTCAGAAGATCCATGAAATTCGGAAAGCTCGTCCCGATCGGTTCGGTGCTGTCGATCTCGACCCCGCCTTCGCTGGCCAGGCCTGCAACGGCCATGCTCATCGCGATGCGGTGATCGAGATGGGTGACTATGGTGCCGCCTCCTGACAATGGCTGGCCGCCGTTCCCTTCGATAATAAGTCCGTCTCCATTCTCTTCGACCTGTGCGCCTGCCGATTTGAGGGCGGTGGCCATGGCGGAAAGCCGGTCGCTTTCCTTGACCCGTAGTTCTTCAAGCCCGCTGGTCACGGTTGCGCCCTCTGCGAAGGCTGCAGCGACGAAGAGGACGGGAAATTCGTCGATCATGCTCGGTGCGATCGCAGGATCAACCACAATCCCCTTCAGCCGTGCATGGCGCACGCACAGATCGGCGACGGGTTCTCCGCCTACCTCGCGCTCTTCAAGATATTCGATATTCGCGCCCATTTCCCGCAATGCGCGATAGATGCCGTCCCGGGTAGGATTGAGACCGACGTTTTCGATGACGAGGTCGCTGCCCGGCACGATACTGGCGGCGACCGCAAAGAAAGCGGCCGAGGATGGGTCACCCGGTACGACAATGTCGTTCGGATGCAGATCGCAGGGGCCATGAACCCTGATCACGCGTTCGCCGTCCCGATCCTCTACCTGCACTTCGACACCGAAGCTGCGCAGCATACGTTCCGTATGGTCGCGCGTCGGCACGGGCTCGATGACAGTGGTGACGCCGGGCGTATTGAGCCCCGCCAGCAATACGGCACTTTTTACCTGCGCGCTGGCGACTGGCAGACGGTAGGTGACGGGCACCGCGGGCTGCATTCCCTCCATCACAAGCGGCAATGTGCCGCCGAGGGAGGGGGTGAAATTCGCGCCCATGGTCGATAGCGGATCGATAACGCGGCCCATCGGACGTTTGGAGAGGCTCGCGTCTCCAGTGAAGGTTGCGGTGATGCCGTGGCTCGCCAGAAGTCCCATCAACAGCCGCGTCGAAGTCCCCGAATTGCCCATGTCGAGCGCCCGTTCGGGCTGAAGCAATGAACCGACTCCGACACCGTCGACGATCCAGTCTTCGCCATCCTTCCCGATCACAGCGCCCATCGCGCGCAATGCGGCGGCTGTGGCCAGGACATCTTCCCCCTCGAGAAGGCCTGAAATCCGGCTGCGGCCAGCTGCCAGAGCGCCGAACATAAGCGCACGGTGGCTGATCGACTTGTCTCCCGGCACGCGAATGCGTCCGGTCAGTGGGCCTGCGGGCATGAAGCGGTGAGCGGTCACGAATGCGTATCCATAATGATGGCGGCGCTTTGACAGTGCACATACGTTCTGGCAAGGCGCGCGCGCTGTTGATTCCTGCCCAGCAGGTACCCATCAATACAATTACGAATTCACGGCCTCTGCGCACAGTGCGAGGGGCGGCAAAGCCAAGGATTACACATGGTCAAACCTGAATGGGGCACCAAGCGCACCTGCCCGAACTGCGGCACCCGCTTCTATGATCTGAACAAGGAAGATCCCGTCACCTGCATCGAATGCGGTGAAGAGTGGACGCCGGAACCGGTGCTCAAGTCGAAGCAGCCGATTCTTGCCGAAGAAGAGAAGAAGGACAAGAAGGCCGAAGCCGATTCCGACCTGGGCGGCGACGACGATGACGATCTGGACATTGATATCGACGAAGACGACGATTCGCCCGACAATGAAGTCGATCTTGGCGGTGACGACGATCTGGGTGTCGAAACGAAATCCAAGGGCGACGACGACGACGCCGACGAATCCTGATTTTGCTGTTGCATTGCGGCGAGGCGCCTTATATTGGGCGCCTCCCGCAAGGGCGATGCACCTCCCAGGATGCGTCGGTTCGAAAATGGTTCGGGGCCTTAGCTCAGCTGGGAGAGCGCTACAATGGCATTGTAGAGGTCAGCGGTTCGATCCCGCTAGGCTCCACCATTTTCCCGGATTTGACGGTAGCAGGCCGTGGCGACGACCGAGGCTTGCTTCCACCACACCCGGGCAAGAGTTTGGGTTTCACAGGGGTCTGACCCCACGCTGGCCGACGAGTTTTCGTCCGCCGGCGTTTTTCGCGTTTATTCGGACCTGACCGGGTTCGGAAGGAGTAGAGCAGGCATGTTCGACAATCTGTCCGACCGGCTCGGCAATGTCTTCGACAGGCTCAAGGGCCGCGGTTCGCTGTCCGAAGGTGACGTGCGCGAAGCCATGCGCGAAGTGCGCATCGCATTGCTCGAAGCCGATGTTGCGCTGCCCGTCGTGCGCCGCTTCATCGACGCGGTCACCGAAAAGGCGATCGGTTCCGAGGTCCTCAGATCGGTCACTCCCGGCCAGCAGGTCGTCAAGATCGTTAATGACGAGCTGGTCGAAATGCTCGGCGGCGATGGCGAGGATGCCGAACCGCGCGAACTGAACCTCAATGCCAAGCCGCCGGTCGTCATCATGATGGTCGGTCTCCAGGGCTCGGGTAAGACGACCACGACCGCCAAGCTCGGCAAGCTGCTGCGCGAAAAGCACGGCAAGAAGGCCATGATGGCCTCGCTCGACGTCAACCGTCCTGCGGCTCAGGAACAGCTCAAGGTTCTTGGCGAACAGGTGGACGTGGCCACCCTGCCGATCGTCCCCGGCCAGCAGCCGGTCGATATCGCGCGCCGCGCAATGGAAAGCGCGAAGCTTCAGGCGGCCGATGTTCTGCTGCTGGATACCGCGGGCCGTCTCCACGTCGACGAAGCACTGATGGCCGAGATGAAGGCCATCGCTAGCGTTTCCGCACCCACAGAGGTGTTGCTGGTGGTCGACAGCCTGACCGGGCAGGACGCTGTCAACGTAGCGCAGAGCTTTACCGGCGAGGTTCCGCTGACCGGCGTGGTTCTCACGCGTATGGACGGCGATGCGCGGGGCGGTGCAGCCCTGTCGATGCGTTATGTCACGGGCAAGCCGGTCAAGTTCGCCGGTACTGGTGAAAAGCTCGACGCGATCGAGGCATTCGACCCCAAGCGCGTCGCCGGCCGGATCCTCGGCATGGGCGATGTCGTGTCGCTGGTGGAAAAGGCCGCGACCGCGATCAAGGAAGAAGAGGCCGAAGCGCTCGCCAAGAAAATGGCGAAGGGTGAATTCGACCTCGACGATCTTCGTATGCAGCTGCGCCAGATGCAGAGCATGGGCGGTCTTGGCGCGCTTGCCGGCATGATGCCGGGCATGAAGAAGGCCAAGGCGGCGATGCAGCAATCGGGTATGGACGACAAGGTCCTGCTCCACATGGATGCCATCATCGGTTCGATGACGCCCAAGGAGCGCAAGCTTCCCAAGCTGCTCAACGCCAAACGCAAGAAGCGCGTGGCGGCAGGTTCGGGCACTCAGGTCCAGGACGTGAACAAGGTGCTCAAGATGCATCAGGAAATGTCCAAGGCCATGAAGCAGATCAAGAAGATGGGCGGGCTCAAGGGTCTCGGCGCGCTGTTCGGAAAAGGCGGCATGGGTGCCGCGATGCCTGGCCTCGGCGGCGCGGGCGGCGGCCTTCCGGGTCTCGGCGGTGGTGGCAGCAAGGGCCCCTCGGTCGATCCCGACACGCTCCCGCCTGATCTGCGTGACATGTTGAACAAGAAATAATCTGATTATTGATATTTACATTCGAAAGGTGAAGTAAAATGGCAGTTGCAATTCGTCTGTCGCGCGGTGGCGCGAAGAAGCGTCCCTACTATCGCATCGTCGTGTCGGACTCGCGCAGCTCGCGTGACGGCAAGTATCTGGAACAGATCGGTACCTACAATCCGATGCTGCCGAAGGATTCGGGCGAGCGCGTAAAGCTCGACGAAGACCGTGCCCGTCACTGGCTGAGCGTCGGCGCGCAGCCGTCGGATCGCGTCCATCGCTTCCTCGATGCCGCCGGTATCCTCGAGCGTGCGCCGAAGAACAACCCCAAGAAGGGCGAGCCGGGCGAAGCAGCCAAGGAACGCGCAGAAGAGAAGGCCACCAAAGCCGCCGAGGCCGAAGAAGCTGCCAAGGCTGCCGAGGAAGAAGCAAAGACCGCTGCGGAAGCTCCAGCTGAAGAGGCTGCTGCAGAGGAAGCTCCGGCCGAGGAAGCTGCTGCTGAAGAAGCTCCGGCTGAAGAAGCAACCGAAGACAAGGGCGAGTAATCTCTCCCATGCAGGACAAGCCCGTCACGCTGGCCGCCGTTGCAGGTGCGCACGGTGTGGCGGGCGAAGTCCGTCTGAAGCTGTTCGGCGAAGGCCTGGAAGGCCTCAGGCCGCACAAGAGCTTCAACGGAGGGGCATTGACGCTCTCCAAAGTTCGCAGCGACAACAAGGGCGGGGCCATAGCGCGTTTTGCCGAAGTGGACGATCGTACAGCAGCCGAGGCGCTGCGAGGCACAGCGCTGACGGTCCCCCGCTCCGCGCTACCGGCATTGGAAGAGGGTGAATTCTATCATTCCGACCTGCTGGACCTGCCGGTCATCACCGATACCGGGGACGAGGTCGGCCGTGTCTGCGCGGTCGATAATTTCGGCGCGACCGACATTGTCGAGATCGAGAAGCCCGACGGCAAGAAGTTCATGGTCCCCCTGACCGAACAGGCGGTTCGTTCCTGGGATGACGAAAAGCTTACTCTGAATCCCGATTTCCTCGAATAGGAACATCGCGTCCGCGCGTTCCGTTGGTCCTGTATGACCTATGGAAGAAAATCGCTCGTCTTTGCCCTTGTCCTGGGTTTGGCCGCTTGCGGCGAGAACCCGGGTGAGACCTCAACTGATCAAGATCGAACCCCGGCCTCGGACGAAACCGGCAGTCAGGCCGATGAAATCGGCCAACCTGCTGACCCAGATGGTGAGATTACCATCGAAGGTCGCATCGCCAAAGGTGTCGAGTGCCCCATCATCCGGACTCCGGATGGAGATACCTATGCCATCGCCATGGGCGAGGCAGACTTCGGGCCCGGGGACTATGTCCGTATGACGGGTCCGCTCGCAGATATGAGCTTCTGCCAGCAGGGCGACGACACGATCGAGCCACGTCGCATCGAATCCATAGAGCCGCCGGCAAGGGACCGCGATCCAGCGCGCGCAGGGGGCATAAAACTGACAGAAGATTATCTGACAGGGGCTTGGGTCGCCAAGGGAGTGGACGCGGACTGCGATACACCGGACTTCTCAGTTAGCCGAAGCCCCGGGGCATTGGTGATGGAAGCGGATATCGACGGGCATGATCCCAACGCCGCAATCGTTCTCGGTGATTACCCGAGGCTCGATCTGGATGAGCCTATGCCGGATCTGCCGATGGAAAGCAGGGGACCCGATGGAGTAGCAATCCTGCGCCCGGCAACAGATGCAGCCTATGATCCGATCAGGATCGGTTCTGCAGAGATCACCGGCGACGGCGTGGTCTTCGTCAAATGTCGCGGCTAACGCCGGAGCGGTCGCTTTTCAGCCAGATGGTTGCGAATTGTCGTGGCAGCAACGCCTGCCTGGCCCATGGCGTGACTGATCTGGTCGAGCCCGATTACGACATCGCCGGCTGCGAAAAGTCCCGGAATATCGGTTTCGAGGTGATCGTCGACGAGAATGCAGCCATCATCGCTGACCGCAGCGCCGCAGGATTGGGCAAGGCCGGACCGGATGACGGATCCAAGAGCCGGATAGACCGAGTCGAATTCCATCCGCCCCTCAGCGGTATCGAACGCGATACGTCCGTTATCGATGGCGTAATCGCCGCAGGGCCCGGCAACACGAGCGATTCCCGCATCGTCCAGCGCGGCTTCGCATTGCTCCGACAGGTCGTGATCGCCGTCTGGTGACACCAGCGTGATGTCGCTTGTATAGGTGCGGATGAACTGGGCTTCGGCGGCGCCGTCGTCGCCAGTGCCGATCACGGCGACCTTCTTGTCGGTCACCTCATAGCCATCGCAAACGGGACAGTAACGGATGAGACCGCGTGACAAGGCCTCCTCATGCAGCCGATCGTCGATATCCTTCGGACGGTTGTTGACCACACCGGTGGCGAGCAGAACGGTTCGTGCGCGATAGCTCTCATCGCCGCAGGTCACGGTAAAGCACTCGTCGGGCTTGGAGAGGTCGGTGACGCGTTTCGGTTCTCGCAAAGCACCGTAATTCGCTGCCTGATCGCGCATCCGGTCGAGCAGTTCGTTGCCGTTGATGCCTTCGGGAAAGCCTGCGTGGTTGTGGCTGGTGGGAATCCAGCTCGCGCGGCTCGTTCCGCAATCGAACATGCGAATGTCGAGATAATAGCGGGCGAGGTAGATCGCCGCAGTCAGACCCGCTGGTCCGGCGCCGATGATGATGCAATCGTCGATGTTGTCAGTCATTGGCGGGAGAACGCACGGGATGGCCAAGCGTTGCCAGCGCGATTATGGCGCGCCGATGACTTTCGCCGCCACCATCCTGACGCTCTATCCGGAAATGTTTCCGGGATCGCTCGGCATTTCCCTTGCAGGCCGTGCGCTCGATCGGGGCGATTGGACCTGCGAAACAGTTCAGATCCGCGACTTCGCCACCGACCGGCACCGTACGGTCGATGATACTCCTGCCGGTGGCGGCGCGGGCATGGTGCTCAAACCCGATGTGATCGGATCGGCGATAGAAAGCGTGGGCGAGGGCAGGCCGGTCCTTGCCATGACGCCGCGCGGCAAACCGATCACGCAGGCCCGCATCCGCGAGATTGCCGCAGGTCCCGGCGTCGCAATACTCTGTGGCCGGTTCGAGGGTTTCGACGAGCGGATTTTCGAACGCTATCCGCAGATCGAACAGGTCAGCCTTGCCGATATCGTCCTGTCGGGCGGAGAGCCCGCAGCGCTGGCGATTCTCGATGCTTGCATTCGGCTGCTTCCCGGAGTAATGGGCGCGCCCGATAGCGGAGTCGAAGAGTCCTACGAAAACGGCCTCATCGAATATCCGCAATATACCCGACCTCAGGAATGGGAAGGGCGCACGATCCCTGAAGTGCTGCGATCGGGGGATCATGCGAAAATCGCTGCTTGGCGCAAGGCAAGGAGCGAAGAAGACACACGGTTACGCAGGCCGGACCTTTGGGAACGCTATAGTGGCGTTCGGGACCAGCCTGCCTCTGGCGCGCGGCATGAAGAACCAGGAAGACCAGGCAAATGAACCTGATCCAGCAGCTCGAAGCCGAAGCGATTGAAAACCTCGGCAAGGACATTCCCGATTTCCGTGCAGGCGATACCGTCCGCGTCGGTGTGAAGGTTGTCGAAGGTACCCGCGAGCGTATTCAGAATTTCGAAGGCGTTGTCATTGCCCGCTCGAACCGCGGCATGGGCAGCAACTTCACCGTCCGCAAGCTTTCGTTCGGCGAAGGCGTGGAACGTGTGTTCCCGCTGTATTCGCCGATCGTCGACAACATCACCGTGGTCCGCCGCGGTATCGTGCGTCGTGCGAAGCTTTATTACCTGCGCGGCCGCACCGGCAAGCGCGCGCGCATCGCGGAACGCCGCGACAACGCGCCCAAGGCGTAAGCCTCGCTTCAGCGAACAGGGAAGGCGGTCCTGCGGGGCCGCCTTTTTCTTTGGGCAATTGCAAAATCAGGGCGGTGCTCCTGAAAGCGCCGCCCCAAAGGACCTCAAAATAAAGGCGATGCTCCTGAAAGCACCGCCCCAAAGGAGCCCGAAAATAAGGGCGGTGCTCCTGAAAGCACCGCCCTTGTCACGTGGGGATCATGATGAGCCGAAATTGGCCCGGTCTTGATGCCGCCGGAAGCCTGTGAGCCAGAAATGGCATCCGGTGACAATCCAGCTTCTGACAGCCGTGCCTTAAAAGAATTTAAGGAAGCGCGCTTAACCCGAAATTAGGCATGAATTGGGTGGCGCGGTCTCGCGGCTTGCTTTCTGCAAACGCGGTTGCGAGGAGACCTGTCACCAACCTTCGGGAGAGAACATGAAGTCGATCAGCCTCGCCGCAGCCCTCGCGCTCGGCACCTGTCTCGCAACCCCGGCACTCGCCGACCACCACACTGCATCGCAGGAGACCGCTATGGACCTGACCTTCGAGCGAGTCTTCGCCTCGCCCAGTCTCGACGGGCCAAGCCCAAGGCAGGCAAAATTGTCGCCCGATGGCCGCTATCTCACGGTATTGCGCAACCGCGAGGATGACCGCTCGCGCTACGACCTCTGGGCTTTCGACCGTGAAAGCGGAGAGTGGTCGATGCTGGTCGACAGCGAAGAAGTTGGCTCGGGCCGCGACCTGTCCGAAGAAGAAAAGATGCAGCGCGAACGCGCACGCGTGGGCGATCTCTCGGGCATTATCAGCTACGAATGGACGTCGAACGGGGAAGCCATCCTCGTGCCGCTCGACGGGGATCTCTATCTGGCCGGGCTGGATGGTACGGTATCCCGTCTAACGGACACTGAGGAAAGCGAACTCAATCCGGCGCTAAGTCCGGAAGGGAATTTCCTCAGCTTCGTGCGCGACCGCCAGCTTTGGGTTGGGAAGGTGGCGGGAGAGGCAGCCCCAATAACTCCGCAGGAAAGCGAAGCGGTGCGCTGGGGCGAAGCCGAATTCGTCGCCCAGGAAGAGATGGGCCGCAACACCGGCTATTGGTGGAGCCCCAATGAGCGCCGCATTGCAGTAGAGCGTTTCGACGAAAGCGATGTTGGCATCGTTACCCGCGCGGCTATCGGCGCAACCGGCACCGAAGTTTTCGACCAGCGCTATCCGGTGGCGGGCAGCGCCAATGCCGTGGTAGACCTCTACGTCATGGATCCCGATGGCGGAAACCGGGTGAAGGTCGATCTGGGTGACAATTCCGACATCTATCTCGCCCGGGTCGACTGGGCACCGGATGGAAGTGCGATCTACGTCCAGCGGCAGAACCGTGAGCAGACTGTGCTCGACGTATTGCGGGTCGATCCCGCGACCGGAGCTAGTGAGGCGGTCTTTACCGAGCGCGCGGCGATCGACGACTACTGGATCAATCTTTCCGACAACTACAAATGGCTCGACGATGGCAGCCTGATCTGGTGGTCGGAACGTGACGGATACGGCCACCTATACCGCTTCAACGATGGCGGTTGGACCCAGTTGACCGATGGCGAATGGGTCGTGACCAAACTTGTCGGAGTGGATCAGCAAGCAGGCCGGATATTTTTCACCGCCACGAAAGAAGATGTGCTTGCACAGCAGGTATATTCGCTCGACCTGACCGGTCCGGGCGAGCCTGCCCTGCTGACCGATCCGGCCTACACCCATTCCGTCAGCATGGATGGCAAGGGGCAGACGCTGCTTATCAGCCGCTCGAACGATGACACGCCGCCGCAGAGCTATATCGCCGATGCGACCGGCAAGCGTCTCGCCTGGATCGAGGAGAACAGGCTTGATGCAGGCCATCCCTATACCTCGTTCCTCGCGAGCCATCGGCCGACGCAATATGGAACGATTTCTGCCGAGGATGGCACTCCGCTCCATTGGGAGATGGTCACCCCCGTAATGGAGCCCGGCAAACGCTATCCGGTTTATTTCTACCACTATGGCGGCCCCGGGCCGCAGATCGTCAACAAGGGCTGGAACGGCGCGCTGCGCCAGGCAATCGTCGACAAAGACTATATCTGGTTCGCCCTCGACAATCGCGGCAGCGCCAATCGCGGTGTCGCCTTCGAGCAGCCGATCTACCGCGCCATGGGAAGCGTTGAAGTGCGGGATCAGAAGGCGGGGGCGGAATACCTCAAGACGCTCGACTTCGTCGATCCTGACAAGATCGCCATCGATGGCTGGTCCTACGGCGGCTACATGACGCTGAAACAGCTCCAAGCCGATCCGGGGCTATATGCGGCCGGCATTTCCGGAGCGCCGGTAACGCGCTGGGAGCTTTACGATACGCACTACACCGAACGCTACATGGGCACGCCGCAGGATGATGCGGAGGCCTATGAAGCGGCCTCCGCCATTCCGGATGCAACCAAGATCGCCGATCCCCTGCTGCTCATCCACGGCATGGCCGACGACAATGTGGTGTTCGAAAACGCCACCGAGGTCATTTCTGCCATGCAGGAAGGTAATGTGCCGTTCGAGATGATGCTGTACCCGGGCTACACGCACCGCGTCTCGGGCGAACAGATTTCGCCGCATCGCTACAATACCGTGTTCCGCTTTCTAGAGCATCACGGGGTCACACCGCCGAAATAGGAATTTATGGGCCGCAACCGAATGTGCGCTTGCGGGCGCGCGGCCAATCGCTATCTCGGCGGCACAGCGATCTTGGAGAAGTGAATTGGGTTATCGAGTTGCCGTAGTCGGCGCGACCGGGAATGTCGGACGCGAAATAATGCAGGTTCTCGCCGAGCGCGAATTCCCGTGTGACGAGGTGGCCGCGGTCGCAAGCTCGCGCTCGCACGGCACCGAAGTCGAATTCGGTGACACCGGCAAGATGCTCAAGTGCAAGAACATCGAGCATTTCGACTGGTTCGGTTGGGACATCGCCCTGTTCGCTGCAGGTAGTGGACCCGCAAAGGAATATGCGCCCAAGGCCGCAGCGGCTGGCTGCGTGGTGATCGACAACAGCTCACTCTACCGGATGGACCCGGACGTGCCGTTGATCGTGCCCGAAGTGAACCCCGACGCGATCCACGATTACAAGAAGCGCAACATCATTGCCAATCCCAACTGCTCGACCGCGCAGTTGGTGGTGGCGCTCAAGCCGCTGCACGATGCGGCGACGATCAAGCGAGTGATCGTCTCGACCTACCAGTCGGTTTCGGGCGCGGGCAAGGCGGGCATGGACGAACTGTTCCAGCAGAGCCGGGCTATTTTCGTTGGTGATCCGGTGGTGCCGGAAAAATTCACCAAGCAGATCGCCTTCAACGTCATTCCGCATATCGACGTCTTCATGGACGATGGCTCCACCAAGGAAGAGTGGAAGATGATGGTCGAGACGAAGAAGATCCTCGATCCCAAGATCAAGCTCAACGCCACCTGCGTGCGCGTGCCGGTATTCGTCGGCCATTCCGAAAGCGTGAATATCGAATTCGAGAACGAGCTTTCGGCCGAGCAGGCGCAGGAGATCCTGCGCGAAGCACCCGGTATCATGCTGATCGACAAGCGGGAGGACGAGGGATACGTCACCCCGGTCGAGAGCGCGGGCGACAGCGCCACCTACATCAGCCGCGTGCGGGACGACCCGACAGTCGACAATGGCATTGCACTCTGGTGCGTGTCCGACAATTTGCGCAAGGGTGCGGCGCTGAATGCGGTACAGATCGCGGAACTACTGGGGCGTGAATGCCTTAAGAAGGGATGATCCGCAAAAGCCTTGCTCTCGCCTCTCTTCTGTTCCTTGCCGCTTGCGGTCCGGGCGCAGAAGGAAGTTCATCCGATTCGACGACCGCTGCCGATCAAGGGAATGACGCGGTTGTTTCAGCGGCAAAAGTCGTTGTCGACGCCAATGGGCTCGCGATCGGCAGGGGGCAATTCCGCGAAGCGCCGCGGTTTGGAACACCGCGTGGCGAAGTCGATGCGCTTCTGACTACGGCATTCGGGGCCGAGCCCGGGAAGACCACGAACGACGAATGCGGCGCTGGCCCTACCGATTTTTCCCAGGCCGGCCCGCTTCAGGTGGCCTATCAGGACAATCGCTTCGTCGGCTGGTTCGTGGGCGAGGGCGAGGGTGTGGTGACTTCCGACGGGGTGCAGACCGGCGCGACGATGGCCGAGTTGCGCGACGAGCGACCGGTACAGGTAATCACCGGCAGCACGCTGGAGGGTGAGTTCCAGTACCAGAGTGCGGACTACGGCATGATCACCGGCTTCTTCGAAGGTAGCGAGACGGATGGGACGATTACGGCGTTGGCAGCAGGTGTGACCTGCTTCTTTCGCTGAGTGCGCTGCTGCGTATAAGGGCGCAATGACCCTGACCGCAGAACTCTATTTCAGTTTCCGATCGCCCTATAGCTATTTGTCTGTCGGTCGATACCGGGCGATGACGGAAGAATTCGATCTCAAGATTGCCTTGAGACCGGTTTATCCGCTGGCGATCCGGCAGCCCGATTTCTTCGAACGGAACCATCCGAACTGGCTCGGCTACACGATGCGCGATATGCTGCGCGTGGCACAGTTTCACAGCATCCCTTTCGGCGCCCCGCGGCCCGATCCGATTATACAGGACATGGCGACCCGGCAGATTGCCGAGGACCAACCCTACATCCGCCGCGTAACGCGGATGGGGCAGGCCGCCGCACGCCGCGGTGTGGGCCTCGTCTTTGCCGCAGAGGCGGGTCGTATGATCTGGGGTGGCCAGGAAAACTGGCATGAGGGTGGCCATCTGGAACGGGCCATCGAGGCGGCCGGGCTGGGCGTCGAGGAAATCATCGCAGAGGTTCAGGGAGAAGGAGAGGCGCTCGATGCCGAGATTGCCGCCAATCAGGATGCTCTCGAAAAGGCCGGGCACTGGGGTGTGCCCACTCTCGTTTTCGACGGCGAACCCTTCTTCGGGCAGGACCGCATAGAAATGGCCAAGTGGCGCATGGAACAGAAGGGATTGCAGAAGCGATGAAAATGGAAACATTCGAGAGTTTCGACGGCACGCGGCTCGCTCTTCATCGGACGGGCGAAGGCAGGCCGCTTGTCCTGCTCCACGGGCTATTCTCCAGCGCGGAAATGAACTGGATAAAATGGGGGCACGCGCAGCTTATCGCCGAACGTGGCTATGAAGTGTTGATGCTCGACTTTCGCGTTCACGGCGAAAGCGAAGCGCCTCACGACAAGGCTGCATATCCGAAAAATGTACTCGTGCGCGACGTTGCCGCACTGATAGAACATCTGGCGATCGAGGATTACGACCTGGGCGGTTTCTCGCTCGGTGCGCGCACCGCTCTCCATGCCGTGGCGCATGGCGTGATTCATCCGGCTCGATTGATCGTTGGCGGAATGGGAACTGCGGGACTGGGTGAATGGGAGAAACGTTCGGCGTATTTCAAGCGAGTGATTGACGAATTCGAGAATATTCCGCGGGGCGATCCCGCCTATTTCTCGATGCAATTCCTGAAATCTCAGGGTGTAGACCGGATTGCCGCGCGCATGCTGCTGGACACGATGCCAGACCTCGATCTCGCCAAGCTCGCCAATATTACCATTCCTGCTCTTGTCGTTTGCGGGGACGAAGATCGTGATAATGGATCGGCTGAAGAACTGGCGCAATTGCTGCCAGATGCGACATATGTAGAAGTGCCCGGAACCCATATGTGGAGCGTGACGAAGCCTGATCTCGGGCAGGCAATGGCGGATTGGCTGGGCAATCCGGCTTGATTCCACATCGTTGCAGGTGCAATCCGGCAGTCAACGAAAACATATCCAATTCCCAGGGAGGAATGTCCTATGAAGTTCGCCCCCGTCGCCTTGTCCGCGCTTGCCATATCGCTTGCAGCCTGCACGACTGCAAATGCAGAACCGGTGGCCCCGTTGGCCCCGGTAGCCGCGGCTGATGAAGCATATCCCATGACGCCGCAGGGTGCGGCTGACTGGGTCGCCATGGTAGAGAAGGACCTGTTCGATTTCTCGGTAGAATATGGGCGGGTTCTTTGGTTGAATTCGACCTATATCGTCCATGACAGCGACATGCTCGCCGCGAAATACGGCGCGGATTCGACGCAAAAGTCGGTCGCTTATGCCAACAAGGCTGCGGAATATGCGCGTGTCGAGGGTCTCGATCCCGAAGTCGCTCGGAAGCTGGACATGCTGCGCAATGGCATCGTCATGCCTGCGCCGGTGCGCGATGGCGCTGCCACCGAACTGAACGAGATCGCCACGGCCCTTGGCTCGGCTTACGGTAAGGGCAAGGGCACGCTGAATGGCGAGGAAATCTCCGGCTCGGATATCGAGGCGGAAATGGGCAATCTTGAACGCACGCCTGCGGAATTGCAGGAAATGTGGGCCAGCTGGCACAACAATGTCGGTGCGCCGATGCGTGAAGATTATCTGCGCATGACGGGCATCGCCAACGAAGGCGCCAAGGAACTCGGCTTTTCCGACCTCGGTGCCATGTGGCGCTCCAACTATGATATGGATCCCGACCAGTTCGCCGCAGAGACCGAGCGGATGTGGCAGGAGGTCAAGCCGCTTTACATGGCGCTTCACACCTATGTGCGGTCGAAGCTGAACGAGAAATACGGCGACGAGATCCAGCCCGAGACCGGCCCGATCCGCGCCGACCTGCTCGGCAATATGTGGGCACAGGAATGGGGTAATATCTATCCTGTGGTCGCTCCCGAGGGGGCTGGTGATATCGGCTATGACCTGACCGAACTGATCGAGCAGAAGGGTTATGACGAGCGGGAAATGGTCAAGGTCGGCGAGCAGTTTTTCTCATCGCTCGGCTTCGAAGCGCTGCCCGAAACCTTCTGGGAACGCAGCATGTTCACCAAGCCGGCGGACCGTGAAGTGGTGTGCCATGCCAGCGCATGGGACGTCGACAATGTCGACGATTTGCGGATCAAGATGTGCATCAAGCGCAATGCCGACGATTTCGTCACGATCCATCACGAGCTTGGACACAATTACTACCAGCGCGCCTATAACGAGCAGGATTATCTCCATCTCAATGGCGCAAACGACGGCTTCCACGAAGCGATCGGCGATATGATCGCGCTGTCGATCACGCCCGAATACCTCGTTCAAATCGATATGCTCGAGCCCGGCGAGGTTCCGAGCGCTGACAAGGACATCGGCCTCCTGCTTCGGCAGGCCATGGACAAGGTAGCCTTCCTGCCGTTCGGCTTGATGGTCGACCGCTATCGCTGGGGTCTGTTCGACGGCTCGATCCCGGCCGGGAGCCTGAATGCCGGCTGGAACGACCTCCGGCTCGAATATCAGGGTATCACGCCGCCGGTGGCGCGCGACGAAAGCCAGTTCGATGCGGGCGCGAAGTACCACATCCCCGGAAACGTCCCCTATACCCGTTACTTCCTCGCGCGGATCCTGCAGTTCCAGTTCTACAAGGCCGCCTGTGACCAGGCTGGATGGGAAGGTCCGCTTCATCGCTGTTCGTTCTATGGTAACGAGGAAGTCGGCCAGAACCTCAACGCTATGCTTGAAATGGGCGCCAGCAAGCCCTGGCCTGACGCGCTCGAGGCATTCACCGGCGAACGGCAGATGAGCGGTAAGGCGATGGTTGAGTATTTCGCGCCGCTCAAAGCCTGGCTGGACGAGCAGAACGAAGGCAAGCCGCAAGGGTGGTAAGGCTCGGCCTCGCTTTATTTCCGGCGCTCCTAGCGGCAGCCTGCGCCCCTGTTTCCGGGCAGCGGGCAGGGGCGTCGTCAAGCCAGGAGGTCTCCGGGGCGCTCTTCGTAGCGGGCAAATTCGGGAACACACTCGCCAAGGTCGATCTGGGCAGTGGCGAGGAAACTGCCCGGGTGGAAAGCTGTGCAAACCCTCACGAACTGGCGACTTCGCCGGATGACGAATATATCGCTCTGGCCTGCTATGGCGGGACCAGCGTGGATATATTCCGCACGCGCGATCTGGCCAAAATCAAGAGTATCGAACTGGGTGAGAACGCGCGCCCCCACGGTATCGTTTGGCACGATAACGGAAGCCTCTACTCCACCGCAGAAGGCCGAAAATCGGTCTTCGTGATCCGCAATCCTCTGGGCGAAACAGAAACCTTCGAATATGCGACTGGCAAGGAAGGCAGCCACATGCTCGCGGTTGCTCCCGACGCGATGCATGCATGGACGACTGACCTAGGGTCTGGGACCGTAACACGCGTCGATCTGGTAACCCGCCGCGCGCCATTGTCGGTACGGGTTGGAGGCGAGCCGGAAGGCATCGCGCTTGCTCCCGATGGAGAAACACTGTGGGTCTCTGCCCGTGGGTCGGATATGGCCTATACGCTGGATCCACAGAGCATGAAGAAGATCAAGGACATATCGGTCGGAGATTTCCCACTGCGCATCCAGCTGCGGCCGCAGGGCGATTATGCGGTTACGTCCGATCTTGCCGACGGGGGTCTCTCCGTCATCGATGTGGCCACGGGGGCAAAGGTGCGCTCCATTACCGTATCCAGCCGGGATGAAGCCGAGGCAAAGGCTCAGGTCACCATTCTGTTTTCGCCTGATGGCGAACGTATATATGTCGCCGAAACCATGGCAAATACGATTGCCGAAGTGGATTTCGGAACGGGCGAAGTGCTTCGCCGCTTGCCTGGTGACGGCGGTGGCGACGGGATCGCAATCATCGAATGAAAACGCCGAAAGTACTTCCAGTCGTCGGCTGGCGCGAGTTGGTGCATCTGCCCGAACTCGGCCTTCACGGCGTATCCGCAAAGATCGACACCGGTGCGCGCACATCGTCGCTGCACGGGACCGTGCTCGAAGAGTTCGAACGCGACGGCCAGAAATATGTGCGGTTCGCGGTCGACTATGAACGACAGCACGTTCGCCAGGTTTGCGAGGCCGTGCATGTCGATGTGAGGGGAATTACCAGCTCGAATGGCGAGACCCAGTATCGCTATGTGATCAAGACACCGCTCAAGATTGGCGATGTCGAATTCCGCGCCGAGGTAAGCCTTGCCGATCGTAGCGATATGAAATTTCCGATGTTGATCGGCCGTTCGTCGCTCCGCCGCCGATTTGTAGTGGACTCGGGATATTCCTGGTTGCAGACGCCCGAGATGACGGTCCAGAAAGGCCATAAGCCATGAAAATTGCGATGCTTGCTCGCAATCCGAATCTCTATTCGCACCAGCGGTTGAAGGACGCGGCGGAAGAGCGCGGCCACGAGTTCGATATTCTCAACACCACGCGCTGCACGGTGCATATCGCAAGCCATCGGCCCGAGGTCTATTACAACGGCGAACCTTGCATCGGTTACGACGCGGTAATCCCGCGCATCGGCGCCTCGATCACGAATTACGGTCTGGCGATACTGCGGCAATTCGAAATGCGCGGTTGCTGGCCGCTCAACGAAAGCGTTGCCATCGGGCGGAGCCGCGACAAGCTACGGTCGATGCAGATCCTGGCCAAGCACGGCCTTGGCTTGCCGCTGACCGCCTATGCCAACGATCCCAAGCAGGCGGAGGAAATCATCAAGGCGGTCAAGGGGCCGCCGGTGGTGATCAAACTGCTCGAAGGAACGCAGGGCATCGGCGTGGTGCTGGCTGAGACGATGAGCAGCGCAAAGTCGGTCATCGAGGCCTTCCGCGGGGCGAACGTCAACATTCTCGTGCAGGAATTCATCAAGGAAGCAGGCGGCACCGATATTCGTGCGCTGGTGGTCGGCGGCAAGGTCGTTGCCACAATGAAACGTACCGGCGCGGCTGACGATTTTCGTAGCAACCTTCACCGAGGGGGAAGTGCGGAATTGATCAAGATAACTCCGGCCGAACGCTCGACTGCCGTCAGCGCTGCCAAGCGTATGGGCCTGAACGTGTGCGGCGTGGATATGCTGCGCAGCAATCACGGCCCGGTGATCATGGAGGTCAACTCCTCCCCCGGACTGGAAGGCATCGAGAACGCCACCGGCAAGGATATCGCCGGGATGATTATCGATTACATGGCGGCCAATGCTAAGGTCGGGAAGACCAAGACCAAGGGGAAGGGGTGACGTTCGCTACCCACCCGAAAGCAGACAAGCATTGCAGCACACGGACTTTCATCTAGGCACAACGCCTTAGGTCTGCTCTCCACCTATATCGGTTATCACCTAAACGGCGGTTCATTGAATGCGCGCAGCTTGCGGCTGTGCAGCTTGGGTCCTTCCTCGCGCAACAGATCGCATGCCGTGACGCCGATCTGCAGATGCGCCGCGATGGCTTCCTCGTAGAACTTGTTCGCCTGCCCGGGCAGCTTGATCTCGCCGTGGAGAGGCTTGTCCGAGACACATAACAGCGTTCCGTAAGGGACGCGGAAGCGGTAGCCTTGCGCGGCGATGGTTGCGCTTTCCATGTCGATACCGACCGCGCGGCTCAGCGACAGACGCCGGGATGACTGGGTGTAGCGCAGCTCCCAATTTCGATCGTCGGTCGTGACGACCGTGCCTGTGCGCATGCGCTTTTTCAGGTCGCTGCCGTGTTCGCCCGACACCGTCTCCGCAGCGCCTGCGAGGGCCTGCTGGACCTCTGCAATGGCGGGGAGGGGAATTTCGGGAGGGAGCACCGGGTCGAGTACATGATCGTCCCGCAGATATGCGTGGGCCAGAACATAGTCGCCGATCTTCTGGCTGGGGCGCAGACCGCCGCAGTGTCCGATCATCAGCCATGCCTCGGGCCGGAGCACGGCAAGATGATCGCAGATCGTCTTTGCGTTGGAGGGGCCAACACCGATGTTGACCAGCGTGATCCCACCGCGTCCTTCACCGACGAGATGGTAGGCGGGCATTTGGTGACGCCGCCATGCCGTGTCGGACAACTGGCCCCGCGCATTCTCGGTTTTGTCGGTTAGCAGCATACCTCCGGCACCGGCCAGGGCGGTATATCCGTTTTTGCCCAGCTGGGCGCCTGCCCAGTCAACGAATTCATCGACATAGCGGTGATAGTTCGTAAAAAGTATGAATCGCTGGAAGTGCTTCGGATCGGTGCCGGTATAGTGTGCCAGACGCGCAAGGCTGAAATCGGTGCGCAGGCCATCGAACAGCGATAGCGGTATCGGATCGTCGGGATGTTCGAGTTCGATACCGTCGGCCAATTCGTCACCGATGTCGGCGAGATCGGTCGATGGAAAGTGACGTGCGATCTCGTTGGGGTCTATGCCGGCCAGTTCCGCGCCAGCTTCACCATCGAGTACGTAAGGGAAGGGGATTTCCTGGCGCGAGGAACCGACTTCGATTTCGACTTCGTAATTGCTTTCGATAAGTTCGATTTGCTCGCGGAGGTAGTCGCGGAACAGGCTCGGTTTCGTGACTGTGGTGGCGTACAGTCCGGGCGTGTTGAGGCGACCGAAAGCCCGGCTCGCACCTTCCGGCAAGACGCTGCCGCGAAACAGCAGGCGCAGCTCAGGGTAGGCGTAACTCCCGTCCTTGCGTCGCTCGGCGGGCGGCAATTCGCGATCCCGCCCGAAAGCGATAACATCGTCGCGCAAACGTCCGACGGCTGCGTCATAAACGCTTTGAAGTTTGTCGAGGATCTGTTCGATCGAATCCATACGGGCCTATTTCTCCTGGCTCTTTTCGTTTTCGTGACGCCTCTTGCCACAGACCGGCGCCGCTTACAAAAAGGGCGCGGTGACCGAAGCCGCCGCGCCCTGATTGATTTCTCGACTGCGAGAGTTCAGCCTTCGGCTTTCTCTTCGCTGTCGGAAGCTTCGGCTTCGACGCCTTCTTCGAGCATGTCCGCAGGGATCTCGCCCGGTTCGAGGGTCGGGTCGGTGCGGTTTGCTTCGGCCTGTTCTTCGATTTCGCGCTGTTCGTCTTCGAACATTTGCGCCAGAACATCGACGCCCTGCGTCTGCAGTTCGGCTTCGTCGTCCGAGCGGGCAACATTGGCCTTCACGGTGACGGAAACCTCGGGGTGGAGATCGATGCGCACGTCATGCATCCCGATCGTCTTGATCGGGTTGCCCATGATGACCTGCTTCTTGTCGATCTCGTGGCCCTTTTCGACCAGTCCGTTGACGATGTCGCGGACGTTGACCGAACCATAGAGCTGGCCGGTGTTCGAGGCGGCGCGGATCAGCACGATCTCGACGCCATCGACCTTTTCGCCGCTCTTTTCGGCTTCGGCACGACGTTCAGCGTTTTCTTTTTCGAGACGCTCACGATTGGCTTCGAAGACCTTCTTGTTGGCTTCGTTGGCGCGCAGGGCCTTCTTCTGCGGAAGAAGGAAGTTGCGTGCGTAGCCATCCTTCACGGTGACGACATCACCGATCGAGCCGAGCTTTTCGATACGCTGGAGGAGAATGATATCCATGAGGTCTTCTCCTTACTTCACGATGTACGGCAGCAGGCCGATGTGGCGAGCACGCTTGATCGCCTTGGCGAGTTCACGCTGTTTCTTCGCGCTGACGGCGGTGATGCGGGAAGGGACGATCTTGCCACGCTCGGACATGAAGCCCTGGAGCAGACGAACGTCCTTGTAATCGATCTGCGGTGCGTTCTTCGCGGAGAACGGGCAGGTCTTGCGGCGACGGAAAAACGGACGGGCCATCAGTTACGCTCCTCGCGATCCTTGCGCTTCTTCGAATCGCGCTCGTTCTTGCGCATCATCACCGAAGGGCCTTCTTCGTGCTCGTCGACCTTGATGGTCATGTAACGAATGATGTCTTCGTTGATACGCGTCTGGCGTTCGAGCTCGGCAACAACGGAGCCGGGGCCCTCGATGTTGAGCATCACGAAATGCGCCTTGCGGTTACGGTCGATCTTGTAGGCGAGGTTCTTGAGACCCCAGGTCTCGGTCTTGGTGACCTTGCCGTCGTTGTTTTCGACGATTTCGGTCGCCGTGGCGGCGAGCTGATCGACCTGAGCCTGGCTCAAGTCCTGTCGCGCCAAGAAGACATGCTCGTAGAGAGCCATGCTCTTGTCCTTTCAACTGCTGGCCGATCGCTGGCTGATCCGCGGGATTGCGGGGCCCCTCCGGCTTTCTTCAATTCCCCGCCCGAAAGCGTGGGATGCGCGCACATAACGGGATTGACGGAGAATGCAAGCCAACTTGAACCTTGCCGAGGCGGAACGGGATGGGCAGGGGGTCGTTGGCTTTGCCGAACAGGGAGATTCTGCGTGCCAGGTGGATTGGTTGCCTTACTCGACGACGTTTCGATCATTGCCCGCACCGCGGCTGCGAGCGTGGATGACATTGCCGCTGCCGCCGGGCGCGCCGGGTCGAAGACGGCCGGCGTGGTCATCGACGATGCAGCGGTAACGCCGTCCTATGTGACCGGTCTTTCCCCGGCACGCGAACTGCCGATTATCTGGAAGATCACCCTTGGCAGTCTGAAGAACAAGCTGCTGATACTGCTTCCGGGCGCCTTGCTGCTCAGCGAATTCCTGCCCCAGGCCATCGTTTTCGTCCTCATGCTGGGTGGGGGGTACCTGTCTTATGAAGGTGCCGAAAAGGTGATGGAAAAGCTGGGCGGGGCAAAGCACGGCAAGACGGTCGACGATGTAATCGACGACCCGGCCGCATTCGAAAAGAAGCGGATATCGGGCGCGATCCGTACCGACCTGATCCTTTCTGCAGAAATAATGGCCATCACGCTGAACGAAGTGGCGGCGGAAGATCTCTGGACGCGCGCCGGTGTGCTGGCTCTGGTCGGCATTGCAGTCACAATCGCTGTCTATGGGACGGTCGGACTGATTGTGAAAATGGACGACGTCGGACTTCACCTGGCCGAGAAGGAAAGCACTTTCGCGCAGAAACTGGGGCGCGGCATGGTTGCATTCATGCCGAAGCTTCTCACTGCGCTAAGCTTTATCGGTACGATTGCCATGCTCTGGGTGGGTGGCGGGATCATCCTGCATGGGCTGGCGGAAATCGGTATTGCCGGTCCCGAACACTGGGTGGAAGGAATCCAGTACGGCGTTTCCGAAATAGCCGGACAAGCCGGCGGAATACTGGGCTGGATGACCTTTGCAGGTCTGTCCGCCGTGACGGGGTTGATACTGGGCTTCATCATCGCGATCGTTCTGCACAATGTGCTGAAAATCGGTAATGATGATGCGGCCAGCGCTGCACATTAGAGTTCAGGACAGGCGTTCGAACACGCGCCGTGCAAATTCGCTCAGCGTATCGTCGCGCGCGCCCATCACCACTATCCGGTCGCCGGGGCGCGCCATATTCACCAGGCGGTCTTCGATATTCTTGCGCGAAGGGATATGCGAGGCATTGCCCCCTGCTTCGTTGATCAATTGCACGATGCGCGCACTGCCCTCGCTCCGATCGACTGTCCCACCGAAATAAACAGGGTCGGAAAAGAGCACCCTGTCATCTTTTTCCAGTTCGTTGGCGAAGGTTTGAGCCAGTTCGTCGCCCATCTGCCGTAACGGTCCATAGCCGTGCGGCTGAAAGAATGCGATTACGCGCCCCTGATGCGCGCGCAGGGTCCTCAGGGTGGCGGCGCATTTTTCCGGATTGTGCCCGAAATCGTCGATCACTGTGATCGCGGCGTGGTTTGTCCCAATAATGTCGAACCTCCGGGCCAGTCCATCGAACCCCGCCAGCGCCTCGACAGCAGCTGCGACGGGGACGCCAGCGGCTGCGGCTGCCGCGATAGCCGCAAGGGCATTGGATAGATTATGCCTTCCCGGCATGTTCAACCTGAGCGGATGCTCGGATCCGTCGTGCCGGTCCACGATCATCGCAGCCTGCCGAATCGGACCTTCGGCAATACTACCCGGCGCTACTCCGATCTGCGCCTTTTCCTGGTCGATACCGAAGGTGATGACTTCTCTGGCATGGGGCAGAAGTGCCAGCGCTTCTTTGTCATCTGCATTGATGACTGCAATGCGGCTTCGCGAGAGGTAATCCGCGAAGAGCTGGCGCAGTTCTTCCATACTCTTGTGATCAAGGCTGACATTCAGCAGTACGCCGACTGCGGGGCGATAAAGCGCGATCGAGCCATCGCTTTCGTCCACTTCGCTGACATACAGGCTTTGCCCCCCCACAACAGCGCTGGCGAAGGGGCGCTCGGGGGAGACGAAATTCTTCATCACCGCGCCATTCATGATCGTCGGTTCACGGCCCGTCGCCTGCAGGATCCAGCCGAGCATTCCGGTGACAGTCGATTTGCCACTGGTTCCCGCAACGGCGAGCCCGGCGCCGCTCGTATTGAAAAGGATCGAATTGAGTTCCGCACGGGTCAGGCGCAGGCATCCGAGCTCGTTTGCCTTGCCGATTTCCGGCACTGTGTCTTCAATAGCTGCGGAGGCGACGACAACCTGATCGCCGGAAACGATGCCGCTTCCGTCCTGAGGATGCAATTCGATTCCCTGCTTTTCGAGCGCAGCGAACTTGTCCGGCGTGCGGCCTTGATCGAAGCTGCGGTCGGAACCGGCGACCTTTGCGCCGCGACCCTTCACGATCTGAGCAAGCGGAAGCATACCCGAGCCTCCGATCCCGACGAAAAAGAAGGGGCGTGCGAAAAGCTCGTCTGGGCTGGGGAAGTCCGTCATTCAAGTCTCGCTATGCAGTTGTAAGCACGATGACAAGCGGGCATGGTCCGGGCGTGCACCGACCGATCAGAAAAGTCGCCATATGCGCCCCCGCGACTCCGCTGCGACGCAGATATGCCGAGGCTGTAACAGCACTCGCAGCGCAGGAATTTCCCGATATCGACCTGCATTTCCACGATCAGTGCTTCGAAAGCGAAGGCCATTTCGCGGGAAGGGACGAGGTTCGTCTGGCTGCACTGCTCGAATGTTCGAACGATCCACAGTTCGATGCCGTGTGGTTTGCGAAAGGTGGCTACGGTTCGAACCGTATTGCAGCGGACTTCATCAGCCACCTCAAAGACGCAGCGCACGAGAAAGCGTACCTCGGCTATTCGGACTGCGGGACTTTGCTCGGCGCGCTCTATCGTGCCGGTATCGGCTATCCCGTCCACGCCCCAATGCCGGTGGATATCAAACGCGATGGCGGCAGCAATGCGGTGCGCCGCGCAATGGGCTGGATGTCGGGCGATGACAGCGGAATCGAGCCATCGCTTACAGGCAGGCCCGCAGTCGCCTTCAACCTGTACACCTTGTCCATGCTGGTGGGTACGCAGTTCATGCCGGTCCTCAAGGGTCACGACGTCCTGATCGAAGAGGTGGGCGAATATGAATATGCGATCGACCGGCTGATGTTTCATCTGGCCGAGAACCTGCGGGGCGCCGCGGGCATCCGGCTCGGCGAAGTCACCGCAATTCCGGAAAACGATCGTCCATTCGGCGCCGATGCAGAAGAGATCGTGCGGTATTGGTGCGCGCGCTATGGCATCGACTACCTGGGGCGGGCGATGATCGGCCACAGCGCGGCGAACAGGATCGTGCCCTTCGGCCTTGAGGCCAGAGCCGCACCCGCCTAAGCGCGCTGGCGACAAGGAGAGTTTCATGACTGCATTCATTTTCCCCGGTCAGGGAAGCCAGAAAGTCGGCATGGGTGTCGAGCTTGCCGAAGCCAGCGCCTACGCCCGCGAAGTGTTCGAGGAAGTCGACGACGCGCTGAACCAGAAGCTGTCCGGCCTGATGAAGGACGGTCCCGAAAGCGAATTGACGCTTACCTCCAATGCACAGCCGGCAATTATGGCGAATTCCATTGCCACCCTGCGCGTACTGGAAAAGGAATTCGGTGTATCGCTGGCTGAGAAGGCAGAATGCGTTGCCGGCCACTCGCTCGGGGAATATTCCGCTCTGTGTGCAACTGGCGCATTCGATCTTTCGCGCACCGCAAAACTCCTGCGCCTGCGCGGGATCGCCATGCAGGACGCTGTGCCGATCGGTGTCGGCGCGATGGCTGCTCTGCTGGGTGCGGATATCGAGAAAGCCACTGCGCTGGCAGAAGCGGCTGCTGAAGGGCAGGTTTGCGAAGTCGCCAATGACAATGATCCTACGCAGGTCGTGATTTCGGGGCATGCAGAGGCTATCGACCGTGCCATCGAATTGGCCAAGGATCACGGGATCAAGCGCGGCATCAAGCTGCCTGTATCCGCTCCGTTCCATTGTTCACTGATGGAACCTGCGGCGCAGCGGATGAAAATGGCGCTGTCCGACCCCGCGCCGGGCGCATTTATGGTGCCGCTCTATGCAAACGTCACTGCCGCCCGCGTGACCGATCCGGCCGAAGAGCAGGGCTTGCTGGTCGACCAGATTACCGGACGGGTCCGCTGGCGCGAAAGTGTGCTCGCCATGCGCAAAGACGGGGTCGAGCGCTTTGTGGAACTTGGCGCCAAGGTACTCGGCCCAATGGTCGACCGCATCGACAAGGAGGCGATGACGATAAGTCTCGTCACAATGGAAGATCTCGAGAAATTCGCGAAGGAGTACGCCTGATGTTCAGCCTCGAAGGCAAAACCGCTCTTGTTACAGGGGCCAGCGGTGGAATCGGATCGTCGATAGCCCGCGCGCTGGCGCGGCAGGGCGCGAGGCTGGCCCTTTCCGGATCGAACCCGGCGAAACTGCGCTCATTTCGCGAGGAACTGAACGACGAGTTCGGGCACGATCACGTTGAAATTACCTGCAACCTCTCGGATTCCAAGCAGGTCGAAGAATTGATCCCGGCCACGGTGGATACTCTCGGCAGCATGAACATTCTCGTCAACAATGCCGGCATTACGCGCGATAACCTCGCCATGCGGATGAAGGACGAGGAATGGGACGAGGTGATTCGCATCAACCTTGAAGCCAGCTTCCGCCTGATGCGCGCCAGCGCGCGCCCGATGATGAAGGCCAAGGGAGGTCGCATCATCTCGATCACAAGCGTCGTCGGTCACACGGGCAATCCGGGACAGATGAACTACACGGCAGCCAAGGGCGGCCTGACGGCCATGTCGAAAAGCCTGGCGCAGGAGCTTGCGAGCCGCAACATCACCGTAAACTGCGTTGCGCCCGGCTTCATCCGCACCGCGATGACCGATGCGCTGAACGACGATCAGAAGGCGGCTATCAATAGCCGAATCCCGATGGGGCGCATGGGCGAGGGCGAGGAAATCGGGGCTGCCGTTGCCTATCTTGCTAGCGATGAGGCTGCCTATCTGACCGGCCAGACGATCCATGTGAATGGCGGCATGGCGATGCTGGGCTGATTCCTCCGGTTATCCCCAAGCGAAATCCGCACACTAGCGCCATAAGCTTGCAGGGCATGACAGCCTCGCTAAGGTCGCTATCCGTATTCCGGCGCTAGTGGGGCGATTCCGGCCTTCACAGCGCTCAAAAGGGACGAAAGAAGGACCATGAAGGCCACAATCGAACGCGCCACCCTGCTGCGCTGTCTCTCGCATGTCCAGTCGGTGGTCGAGCGTCGCAACACCATCCCCATCCTCTCGAACGTGCTTATCGAAGCGGAGGGTGACGGTCTTCGCGTGATGGCGACCGATCTCGATTTGCAGGTCGTCGAACACATCGATGCTGCCAGCGTCGAAAGTGACGGCGCCGTCACGGTCTCGGCCCATCTTCTTTTCGATATCGCTCGCAAGTTGCCAGAAGGCAGCCAGGTCAGTCTGGAAACGGCCGAGAACCGTATGGAGGTCAAGGCAGGCCGCAGCCGCTTCAAGCTGCCGACGCTGCCTCGCGACGATTTTCCGGTGATCGTGGAAGGCGATTTGCCGACGAGCTTTTCGCTTCCTGCCAAGACGCTGGCGGAACTTATCGATCGGACGCGGTTCGCGATCTCGACCGAGGAAACCCGTTACTATCTCAACGGCATCTTCCTGCACGTATCGGATGAAGACGAACCGGTGCTCAAAGCCGCCGCTACCGATGGCCACCGCTTGGCGCGCTTCACGCTCCCCCGTCCGGCAGGTGCAGAAGGCATGCCCGACGTGATCGTGCCGCGTAAAGCGGTTGCGGAATTGCGCAAGCTGCTGGACGAGAAGATGGACGGCGATGTCCTGATCGACCTATCGGCCAGCAAAATTCGCTTTACGCTCGGTGGAGAGGGTGGTGTCGTCCTGACCAGCAAGCTTATCGATGGCACTTTCCCGGACTATTCGCGCGTGATCCCAACAGGGAACGACAAGCTGCTGAAGATCGATCCCAAGAGCTTCTTCGCAGGGGTCGACCGCGTGGCGACGATTGCCACCGAGAAAACCCGTGCGGTCAAGATGGGCCTCGACAAGGATCGCGTGACGCTGACAGTTACATCGCCTGATAACGGCACGGCTTCGGAAGAACTGGCGGCAGAGTATTCGGCTGACGGTTTCGAGATCGGTTTCAACGCGACTTATCTCAAGGACATCCTTAGCCAGATCGACAGCGACCAGGTGGAAATCCATCTTGCCGATGCCGGTGCGCCGACATTGATCCGCAAGAATGACGACAGTCCGGCGCTCTACGTCCTGATGCCGATGCGGGTCTAGGTCGCGGTCAATATGCAGTGTAAAGAGTTGGTGTGAAGGTAACAGAATCCTAAGGCCTTGGATGCCAAACGGCCTTGCCAGAATTCAAGGAAATTTTTCGATGCCGAACCGCATTGACCGAGCACTATTCTTGGCTGGCCTAGCGGTGTTTTTGGGCGCGCTTGTTCTCATTTTCGCGATTGGCTCCAGCAACAAGACAGAAACTGAGATCGACTATTCCCACTGGTTGTTGCTGACCGGCGCGACGTTCATGTTGCCTTTCGCAGTAAACATGCGCGAGAACTTATTGGCGATCGCAAGTTCCATGGTTCTGACGATCGGACTCATCTGCACGATTGGGATGTGCGTGATAGACCTCGTCTTTTGGGGAATCGCCGATGATGCCCTCCGGAACGCAACGGTTGCCGAGCTCATCACAACACCATCAGTTTGGATGCCCTTTATGCTCTATGGGTCTGAAGAGGTGCTTTACTTCGGGATGGTCCTGGCCAGTAGCTGCTATTGGCGAGATACAAAGGTTGGAACGGCACTTGTAGCCCTTGGAGCAGTACTTGCGATCGCTGGTCCCACTTGGTTCAACGTCGCCGGGGCTGCGTGTGCCCTGCTTGGATTCCTGATTAACTTCCGGACTGTTGGATTGCCCGCTTCGCCCGCCCAAGGCGAATTTGCGGACTATCAGCGATAACGTCATCGCCCCCATCAAGGATTGCCGTGTAACGCCCAGATGCCGCGCCTGCTTGTCCAGGCCCTCGACGACCCACGCCGGAAAATCCACGTTCACGCGCTTGGGCTGGTTATTCGGGCGGCGTGCCTGGGACCAGTCGATTGCACCGCTCATGTCCTCACCGGCGTCGAACTTCTTGTCAAATTCAGTTGCCTTCATAGTATCCGATCTCCTCTTTTCGGGCGCGGCGCACCGAGATGGTCCCACGCTAGAGCCAACGCTTTCGGTAGTGCGCGGTCCAAAGCGGTCGTTCTCCGCTTTGATGCGAGCGGAAAATACACCGGAGAAATGAGTTCCAATCAGACGGATGTAAAATAGCAATCTAATTGCGCCGGATCAGGGGACAGCGTTCTTAGCCGCTCAAAATGGACGCAACGCGGATGATGCTTCATGCCACACGGCTCTCGTGCGCCCCTTGTGGTAGTGATGATAAGTTGGCTTAATCGAACCACCACATGCCAACTCAATAAGCGACTGCTCTTGACGTTTTAGGTCCGAACAAGCCGTGAGGTTCGGAAAATTTCATTATATTACAGATTGATAAAGCAGGTCGAAGTGTAAGTTTACAATTTAACAGCCGTTTAAGGGTCTGATCGCCTGAATTTCCACCACGATCGCGCCGATAGTATCGCGCGTCGCTGGCCCGATACCGGTTCGGATGCTGTTATTCGGCAGCCTCCGCAAACTCGGCCCGCTGCGGTCCCCGGATAAGGCCTCCAGGGGTCGCTCCGGTCCATTTGCCCTCGCGGAAGGTAACCACGCCGCTCTTTATCGTCGCGACATAGCCATCGGCCTTCTGGAGCAGGCGCTTGCCGCCTGCCGGCAAATCGAAGGCAAGCCAGGGTTTGCCGAGTTTGAGCCGGTCCATGTCAATAATGTTGATGTCGGCCAGGTAGCCGGGGGCGATTACGCCGCGATCCTCGAGCCCGTAAAGCCGCGCAGTGTCGTTGCACTGGCGCTTGATTGCGTTTTCCAGCGTGATGCGCTCGCCGCGTTTGCGGTCACGCACCCAGTGCTGGAGCATGAAGGTAGGTGAGGCCGCATCGCAGATTGTCCCGCAATGTGCGCCGCCATCGGACAGCGAGTTTACGGTATCGTCTGCATGCTGGAGTGGGTGAAGGAAATCGAGATTTTTGTCGGCATAGTTGAGTATCGGAAAATAGATGAAACCTCTGCCATTGTCGCGGCAGAGCATATCATAGGCGTATTCCTGCGGGTCGATCCCGGCATTCTGGGCGCGCGCCTGAACAGTGGCGCTGTCTTCGGGCTCGTAGTCGAAATCGTCGTCCATCTCGTACATCAGCGCCCAGCCTTGGGTGACTGCAGCGACGACCGGGAGAATGTCTGCGGGCGCTTCGGAATAGTCGTTCGCTTCTGACAGAAGTCGGGCCTTGAATTCCGGATCGAACAGCTTCGCTTTCTTTTCATCCCAGGGCAATTCGCTGATCGTTTTCCAACTGGGGCGATAAACGAACGGGTTCACCGTACCCTGCCACGCCATGATGATGCCGTTCCCACGAAGTGCGATCTGGGCGACGATGTTGGCGCCATTATCGTTCTCGGCGCGCATGGTGGCAATCTGCTCGTCGAGTGGCAGCTCTTTCGCAATCGATTGCAACGCCGCGAAGGTCACCGGAAGACCCGTCTCGCGGCTGAGTTTCCCCATCCATGCGAATTCATTCCATTCGCGCTTGAGATCGCTCGCCATTTCGAAGACGCCGTGTCCCGCCCGGCCCATGGCCCGGCCAAGCTCCACCAGTTCTTCTGCGGTGGCCGTCGTTCCGGGAACTAGAACGCCGCCTACGTCCTTGTGCAGCACTGTGCGACTGGTCGAGAAGCCGAGCGCACCCGCCCGAACACCTTCTTCGACAATCTTGCTCATTTCCATGATGTCGTCGTCTGTTGGCACTGCACCCGGCTGTTCGCGTTCGCCCAGGACATAAGCTCTTACAGCGCCGTGGGGGACGTGCGTCCCGACATCGACAGTGCGCGGCAGCTTCTCGAGCTCGTCGAGATATTCGGGGAACGTCTCCCAGTTCCAGGTAATGCCTTCAGCCAGCGCGGTGCCCGGAATATCCTCCACGCCTTCCATCAGACCGATGAGCCAGTCGTGCTGATCGGATCTGGCAGGCGCAAAACCCACGCCGCAGTTGCCCATGACGACCGTCGTTACCCCATGCCAACTGCTGGGCGCCATTTCCTGATCCCAGGTGGCCTGGCCATCATAGTGCGTGTGAATGTCGACGAAACCTGGAATGACCGTCATTCCGCGAGCGTCGATCTCCTCGGCGCCTTTGTCATCGATCTCGCCCACTTGCGCAATCAGACCGTCCTTGATCGCTATATCGCCGGTGAAACGCGGCTCACCGGTTCCGTCGACAATGTTTCCCCCGCGAATAATCAGATCGTATGCAGGCATGATTATGGCTCCTCTCTCGGAAGAGAAGGTTCCACATTGCAACTGGTCTGGCAAGCAACCTTTCAGGGACCGGCAGGTTAGGCGGCTCTGCCAAGTTCCGCGTCGGTTTGCGGTGCGTCGAGGAATGTCCGCAGACTGGCCACGCTTTCGTCTGCATGGGTGAGCAGGAACAGATGTCCGCCGCCCTCGATGATTTCAAGCTGTGAATTCCGGATGGCGGTAGCGAGTATCTTGCCGTTGATGAGCGGTACGATCTGGTCGTCTTCGCCCATCATGATCAGTACCTCCTTGTTCATGAAGGGCAAGGCAGGCAGGCTGGTCCAGCCGAACATGGCGAGAAGCTGATAAAGATATCCGCGCGGGGAGGGCGGCTTCAGTCTGCCGATATGGCTATTTTTCTGGTGAGCAGAGCCGTCTCTGTCCACGCCCCCATAAAGCGTCGCGAAATGCTCGTTCATGTACTCGGGGTCGATGTATCTGCGCGGATCTGCCATTTTCGAGAGTGCAGCAGGATTGCCCGGGACCATCAGCATTCCCGCGGTTGTGGCTGCCAGGATCAAGCGACGCGTTCGCTTGGGATGCTGGAGGGCAAAATGCTGCGCCATGGCGCCGCCCCATGATACGCCCATAACGTCGACCACATCTACGCGGAGATGGTCGAGAATCTGGGTGGCCGTCCAACACATGGTGAATGGATTATAGGGAAGGGTGGGATCAGGGCTTTCTCCGGTGCCGGGCATATCGAACATAATGAAGGCGCGTTCGGTCAGCATTTCGGCGAGCGGGGCCACCGCCTCGATATTGGCACCGATCCCGTTGAAAAACAGGAGCGGAGGGTGATCCCCGGGTTCGTCGAGACGCCAGTGAGCGACGCGTAAGGTGCGGCCTCCGACTTCCATCATCTCGACCGAAGCGGTCAGCTCATTCTTGGTCATAGCGTTCACGCATCTGGTCCTGGAGAGATTTCAGCACGCTTCCATAACGTACAGACCCGGGGCGGGGTCCAGCGGCGGATAGGTCTTGTTCCCCGTTTTCGCGGGTGCCTTCTTCTTTGCACCCGAACGCTTCTGCAACCAGTCCATCCAATATGGCCACCAGGAGCCTGCGACTTCTTCCGTGCCTTCCAGCCATTTGTCCGCAGTCTCAGGCAGTTTGCTCTTGCCGTCTTTCTGGACGTAATATCGCGCCTTCGGGTTGCCGGGCGGGTTGAGGATCGCCTGCATATGGCCGGAATGGGATAGCACGTAGGTAATATCCTTGGAGCCGAACAGGCGAGTGGAGCGATAGGTCGCCTTCCACGGAGTGATGTGGTCCGTTACGCCACCCAGAATGAACATATCGCTGGTAACTTTGGAAAGATCTATCTTGTGATCGACCATCTCGACCTCCCCCTTCTTGGTGAAAGCGAGCGTCTCGAAAATGGTCAGGAAGTCGCCCATCAGCGCCCCCGAAAGATTGGTTGCATCGGCGTTCCAGAACAGCACGTCGAAAGCTGGCGGGTCCTGCCCAAGCAGGTAATTGTTGATGACATAGTTCCAGATGAGATCGTTGGGCCTCAGCCATGCAAAACCGCGAGCAAGATCGTCGCCCTTGATCACGCCTTTCTTCTCCGCGCGTCGCCGAGCAAGCGCGAGACCGTTCTCGCTGATCAGTGAACCTGCTTCGATGTCGTTCTGTTTGGGGTGAAGCACACAGACCATGAGCGTGAGCGACCCCAACAGATCATTGGACTCGGCTGCTAACTTGCTGGCCAGCATGGCTGCTGTCTGTCCGCCGGAGCAGCCTGCAGAGACATTGACCTTCTTGCTGCCGGTGATCTTGCCGACTGCTTCCATCGCCTCGCGACAGGAATTGACATAATCCGCCATGTCCCAGTGCCCTTGTTCGGGCGAGGGGTTTTTCCAGCTGATAACGAATGTCTGGATACCATTGTCCAGTTGGTACTTCACCACGGACTTGTCGGGCGAAAGATCGTTTATGTACATCTTGTTGATTTGTGGAGGAATTGTCAGCTGGGGAATCGCGTAGACCTCATCGGTCGTGGGAGCATAATGGACCAGTTCCATCATCTCTGTTCGCAGCACTACGTGCCCTTTGGAGGTGGCGATGTTCTCGCCCAGCTTGAAAGGCCTTTTGTCGACCTGACTGACCATGCCCTTGTTATGGACCATGTCATCGTAAGCGTTCTTGAGGCCTTTCACGAGGCTCAGGCCGCCGCTGGTGATCGCCATCTTCTGTGCGCTCGGATTGCCGATTAGTGTGTTCGTGGGAGCAAGGCTGTCGACGATGATATTCGAGATGAACCGCGCTCGGTCCTTTTCCAGCTCATCCAGATCGAGGTCTTCGAGCCAGCGCGCCGCACCCTTCTGCACAGCGAGGTAATATTGCATCCCGGCCCGCATGAAGGGGTTATACTGCCAGGTGGGATCCTGGAAACGGCGATCCTTGGGATCGGGCGCAAGATCGCTTTTCCCGGTCATGATCTTGATCATGTCCTCGCCCATCGCCTGGCTGTGCTTCATCAGACGCTGCGGATCCGAAGTTGTCTCGCGCAGCATGACCGCGACGGCGCCGAAAATGTCCTCGCGCGTCAGGCCAATGAGCGGACCGAGTGCGGTGGTGTGCTGGACGGCTTCGTCTTCGAGCTTGGGCATAGGGGTCCTCTTTTGGATGGACAGATTAAGCGTTGTTCCAGTTAGCGAAGTGCGGCGATCATACTTTCGATATCGACGAATTTTTCACGTGGCGAACCATCACGAGCGGCGGCGTTCTCCGCTTGTTCGATCTTTTGCCAGTCGCGGAAGGTAACTATATCCAGTCGGCGCTTCTCGGCCAGTTCGTCGAAACCGGCGCGGCCGCGCTTGCGAGAGCCGTTGCCGATGTCATCGGCAACAAGTTCTATCACGCCATAGCCGTCAGGCCGGTTCGTTCCGATCGTTCCGGTCGGTCCGCGTTTTGCCCATCCTACACAGTACAAACCGGGCAGGATGCGCCCGTCATCATTCGCGAAACGGCCAGCACGTTCATCGAAGGGAGCGCCTTCTATCGGCGAAGAGCGATATCCGATGCAGGTCACGATGATATCGGCAGGGATTTCATAAATTTCGCCAGTGCCGACCGCGCGGCCTTTCTCGATCGTGGTACGCTCTATTTCAAGAGCGCTAACCTTGCCGTCTTTGCCCTTGAACGCTTTGGGGCTGGCGAAGAAATCGAACTCGATGGCGATCCGTTTTTCGCCATGGATGTTTTCCGGGATAGCCGCAAAATCGCGCAGAAGGGTAACCGACTTGCGCAAACCCGGTTCGAGGATCGCGTCGTCAGCCCCGGGCGGCAAATCGTTCTTGTCAACATGCGGACTCGCCCGTTCAAGATGCATGAGTTCACCCAATTCCTTGGGAGTCATCATGATCTGGTGAGGTCCCCGCCGCCCCACTATCGTGACCGTCTCTATTTCCGAACCATGCAGCGCATCGAGGGCATGGGCGACAATGTCGGACCCTGCAAATTCGCCCTCCGTCTTGGACAGGATTCGTACTACGTCCAGCGCGACATTGCCCATTCCAATCACCACCGCGTGCCGGCCGGAAAGATCGGGGGCGAGGTTGGCGAATTGAGGGTGGCCATTGTACCATCCGACGAAGGCGGCGCTGCCGAAGATATTGGCGAACTCTTCCCCCGGGAGATCCAGATTGCGGTCGTGCGGTGCTCCGGTGGCAAGAATTACCGCGTCATAGAGTTCCTGGAGTTCCGCAATCGATACATCCCTGCCGACCTGCACGTTGCCGACGAAACGGACTTCTTCGGAAAGCGCGGTCTTCTCATACCGCACCGAGACTTTCTTGATGGACTGGTGATCCGGTGCAACTCCCGTCCGGATAAGGCCATACGGGACGGGCAAGGAGTCGAACACATCGACCCGCACATCCTCTCCCCACTGTTTGCCCGCCGCCTCGGCTGTGTAATATCCGGCCGGACCCGATCCGACGATAGCGATGTGACGCATATACGGCCCTCTCCGAACCGTTACCATGGCGCGTAGGGCCATGCATGGCAAGCAGGCCCGTCGTGGAAAGCGCTATAGTTATTCGTTTGGTAAGGGTTTCTACTTATCTTCCAGGCCATTGGAGTAACATTTCTGCAGTGCGCACAGGGCGAAAGCCCGAGACTGGGAAACGGATGGCGGGATTTTTCTCGAGAGGATCGAGAGCGGAAACATTCGACTCTGACGAGGCGGCAGTCGTGCCGATCTCGCAGGGCGACCTCGTACGCCGCGTAGAATTGCTCGATAGCGTCGAAAATTCGGGCTTGGGCTGGTTCTGGGCAACCGACCAGCATGGTCGGATGATCTATTTGTCTCAAAACGCCCAGTCTCGCCTGGGACTGGGTGATGAAGGGGTCATCGGTAAGCACCTTACCGAAATCTTCCAGAGCGACGATGCCGAGAACGCGGAGGTCGACGGAGGGCGCCCTCTGGCCTATTATCTTGGCGCTCGCAATTCTATCGTCAAACTACCGGTCAAGGTTGCCGCGTCTGCCGAGAATCTGATCCTGGAAATTGCCGGGAAACCCCAATTCGACGCCCAGCACAATTTTTGCGGTTATCGAGGTAGTGCCAAGGACATTACCAAGACCCATGAAAGCCAGCGCGACGCGAAGCGCCTCGCGCAGTATGACGCGCTTACCGGCCTTGCCAACCGGCACCGCATGAACAAGCAGCTGGATTCATCTCTTAATAAATACCGCAGCGACAAGCGTGCCTGTGCCCTGATGATGCTGGATCTCGACCGCTTCAAGCAAGTTAACGATACGCTTGGTCACCCGGCCGGGGATGAACTCCTCAAGCAGGTTTCCGGCCGACTTGGCCAGATTTTCGGGAACAAGGGTGAGATAGGGCGCCTTGGTGGCGACGAATTTCTCATCATGCTGCCTGACGTCGATGATCGCGGGGAACTCGGCGAATTGGGCGCGCGCGTTATCCAGATGATCGCGCAGCCTTATTCCATCAACGGGTTGCGCGCGATTATTGGCGTTTCTCTGGGCATTGCCATTGCGCCCTATGACGGTCTCAATGCAGAAGAATTGGTCAAGGCGGCCGATCTGGCACTCTATGCGGCAAAGGGCGGGGGGCGTGGCCAGTATCGCTTCTACTCACGCGAGTTGCAGGAAGGTGCGAAGCTTCGCCGACAGCTTGAAGAGGACTTGCGCGACGCGCTAATCAAGGACGAGCTGGTTATGCATTACCAGCCCATCGTGAAGGCCAGCGATTACAAGTTATCTGGAGTTGAGGCCCTGATTCGCTGGGAGCATCCAGAACGCGGATTCGTTTCGCCCGAAATCTTCATTGCGTGCGCTGAAGATATCGGAATGATCGGGCAGATAGGCGAGTGGGCTTTGCACAAGGTGTGTGAGCAGGCCTCGCAATGGCCAATCGAATTGCGCGTTGCGGTGAATGTGTCGCCGACCCAGTTCACAAGCAGCGACTTCGTCCAGGTTGTGCAACGGGCATTGCAGAAGTCGGGGCTGGCACCGGACAGGCTCGAGTTGGAAATCACAGAAAGTGTTTTTGCCGGGGACGACGATCTTACGCGTACAATCTTCACCGAGTTGAAAAATCTTGGTGTACGCCTCGCTCTCGATGACTTTGGCACCGGATACTCTTCGCTGAGCTATTTGCGCAATGCGCCTTTCGACAAGATAAAGATCGACCAGAGCTTTGTTCGCGGGTCGACCGAAGAAGGGAATAATAATTCGGCCATAATCAGCGCGATCGTAAGCCTGGCTGACGCACTGGGGATGGAGACGGTCGCCGAAGGAACCGAGACCAAGGACGAACTCGCTTTAGTCAAGAAGCGGGGTGCCAGCCATGTGCAGGGCTTCATATTCTCTCAGCCAATAAGCCATGAAGAAGCACTCGAACGTCTTGCCAAAGGTCAACTGATCTACGAGCCGCGCGGACCCGAAAAATATCGGGCCGACAGAAAATCGGTGCTGCGGAAGATTGGTCTTATTCACGATGACCATCGCTATATCGTCACGCTCAGGAACATCTCCAAAACCGGAGCGCGCATAGAAGGGTTGCTCGATGTGCCGGTCGGTACAGAGGTGGTGCTGGACCTTGGCGATGGGCAACTGGCGGTTGCGACCGTTCGCCGGTCGAGAAAACATGTCCAGGGGGTTGAATTCGAAACCCCCCTGATCAGCAATGGTGCCGACGGTCTCTGCACGCGTCATCGGGTCTCGCCCTACGAGCTCGAAGCTGCGGGACGGCCTCTCGCCGCGTTGCCTCATGATGCATTCGGTGTTCTCCAGGAAAGCGGACTGAAGCGTATGCCGAGTATTCCGCGGTTTGCTGAAATGGAGTTCGAACCGACGTAAATGCTCGATGCAGAGCACAAGGGAATCGTGCGGCGTTAGCTCGATGCTAACCATTTTAGGCTAGTCCGGTTCAACCGAACCCGCCATCGACAAGGTTGAAAGCCATGGGCGCCATGCCCTTCACCGAATTTTTCAAAGGCCGCAAATCTGCCGAAATGATGGATGTGGTCGGCGTGCAGCAGCCGTCGGCGGAGTTTTCGCAATCGGATAAACTTGCGATCGTCGAGCAGCTGGAAAGCTCTGGTATTGCCTGTTTCTGGGCGACCGACACTCGGGGGATACTCAGCTACCTTAGCCCGCAAATCCAAGAGAAGTTCGGTCACAGGGCTTCCAGGATTTTCGAGGTGCCCTTGCAGCAGCTACTTCAGCCCGTTTCGACCGATGAAGATGCTCGTTCGCTGGGATTGAAACTGGGGACACGTAAAAGCTTCGCTGGCATGACCGTCGAAACGGGAGACGAAAAAGCAGATCTCGTTCTGCGTTTAACCGGCCGACCGCTATACGATGATGCCGGAGAGTTTTTAGGCTTTCGTGGAACAGCGACGGATATCACCGAAGAATTCCGCAGCGAGGAAGAGGCAAGCCGTCTCGCTAAGTTCGACACGCTGACGGGCCTCGCCAACCGCCACCGGATGGAACAGAGAATCGATTCCACTCTCCAGACTTTCCGTAGTGCTAAACGCGCTGCGGCGCTCCTTATGCTTGATCTGGATCGGTTCAAGCAGGTCAATGATACGCTCGGTCATGCAGCTGGCGACAAACTGCTGCAGCAGGTGGCAGAGCGATTGAATACAGTGGTCGCGGGTCGAGGTGAGATTGGCCGTCTCGGAGGCGATGAGTTCCAGATACTCATTCCCGATATGGATGACCGCGGCGAACTCGGAGAGATCGCCAAGAAAATCATCCAGATGCTTTCACAGCCTTATTCGGTCGAGGAAGGGCGTTGCAGTATCGGGTGCTCCGTCGGTGTCGCCATCGCACCCTATGACGGAGTCGAGCGCGAGGAATTGAGCCGTGCGGCCGACCTTGCCCTCTACGCTTCGAAAAATGGCGGCCGCGGTCAGTTCAGGTTTTACGCGGCTGATCTCGAACACGAGGCTCATCTGCGCAAACGCATGGAGGAAGATCTCGCCACCGCGATCGAAGAAGGAAACTTTACGCTCGAATATCAGCCCTGTGTTACGCTTACGGATAACAAGGTCATCGGCCTTGAAGCGAAGTACAGCTGGGAAGATCCCGAAAGGGGCCGGGTCTCGCAAGAGACCTTCATCCCGGTGGCAGAGGGAAGTCGCCTGATTATCCCCATCGGCGAGTGGGCTTTGCGGAAAGCATGCGAAGAAGCCAGCCAATGGCCCGAAGCGCTGCGCCTCTCGATCAACATATCCTCCGTGCAGTTCGAGGCCAGCGATTTCGTCGCGATGGTCGATAGCGTGCTCAAGGATACGGGGCTCGACCCGGCACGACTAGAACTCGAACTCAATGAATCGGTTCTGCTCGGCGATGCGAGTAAAGTCGATGCCGCTCTCGGCGCGCTCTTCAAGCTTGGCGTGCGCCTGACCCTGGACCAGTTCGGCACTGGACTCTCATCCCTGTCCTATCTCCGCCGTGCACCGTTCAACGCGCTCAAGATCGGTGCGAATTTCTTCGAGCCGGTCATGGGCAACGATCTGGGCGACATGGAACTGGTCCGGGCGGTGGTTGCCCTGGCAGGAGCCATGGGCATGGAGACCGTCGCGACTGGCGTCGATTCCGTGAAACTGATGGGCGAACTCAAGAAGATCGGCGTAGGTCACGTGCAGGGTTTCGTCTTCTCCGATGCGCTCGACCAAGAGAATGTGCTCGAAGAGATCGCGAAGGGCGAATGGGTGCTCGAACCCACCGACAATGGCAGCCAGCGCGCCAGCCGGCGTACGGTCTTCCGCAAGATCGGTCTGATCCACGAGGATCACTATTACGACGTGACGCTGCGCAACATGTCGCGCTCGGGAGCGATGATCCAGGGTTTGGAGGATGTGCCGATCGGTACCCAGTTCGTGCTCGACTTCGGACAGGGTCAGTTGGCCGTGTGCACCGTTCGCCGCAGCATGGACGATACCCAGGGAGTGGAGTTCGAGCAGGAACTGGTCGATGACGGAGCTGGCGGGTTGTGCACACGCCACCGGGTCAATCCCTATGCGCTGGCGGCGGCCGGTGCGCCGCTTACCGCATTGCCGCCAGGCAAATACAGCCAGGCGCCCGAGGCTTCGCCGGGGAGTTTCGCTCAGTTCAAGCTATCGGCCAACGCGCCCAAACAGGGTGGCGGCCCGCAAGAAACCTGACACGCGCGAATCCGGCTGACAGGGCGGCGCAGCGGCGCTAATGGGTCGGCGCAATGACCGACCTTTCCAAGATCCGCAATTTTTCCATCATCGCCCATATCGACCATGGCAAGTCTACCTTGGCGGATCGGTTGATCCAGCATTGCGGGGGGCTGACCGATCGCGAGATGTCCGAGCAAGTCCTTGATAACATGGACATTGAGAAGGAGCGCGGCATCACCATCAAGGCGCAGACGGTGCGCCTGAACTATACCGCGAAGGATGGCGAAACCTATGAGCTGAACCTCATGGACACGCCCGGCCATGTGGACTTCGCCTACGAGGTCTCCCGCTCGCTCGCCGCGTGCGAGGGCGCGCTGCTGGTCGTGGACGCGGCGCAGGGGGTCGAGGCGCAGACGCTCGCCAATGTCTACCAGTCGATCGAGCACGACCACGAGATCGTCCCCGTCATCAACAAGATCGACCTGCCCGCCGCCGAACCGGAGAAGGTCAAGGCCGAGATCGAGGACATCATCGGCCTCGATGCGTCGGACGCCGTGCTCACCTCCGCCAAATCGGGCATCGGCATCGAGGATACGCTGGAGGCGCTGGTCAAGCGCATCCCGCCCCCCACGGGCGACCGTGACGCCCCGCTCAAGGCCATGCTGGTCGACAGCTGGTACGATCCCTATCTCGGCGTGGTCATCCTCGTCCGCGTGATGGACGGGGTGATCAAAAAGGGCCTCAACGTCCGCTTCATGCAGGGCGGCACGCAGCATCTGATCGACCGCGTGGGCTGCTTCACCCCCAAGCGCACCGATTTGCCCGAACTCGGCCCGGGCGAGATCGGCTTCATCACCGCGCAGATCAAGGAAGTCGAACAGGCCAAGGTCGGCGACACCATCACCACGGTGAAGGGCGGGGCGGAAAAGGCGCTGCCCGGCTACAAGGAAGTGCAGCCCGTGGTCTTCTGCGGCCTCTTCCCGGTCGACGCCGCGGATTTCGAGAAGCTGCGCGAAAGCATCGGCAAGCTGCGGCTCAACGATGCCAGCTTCAGCTTCGAAACTGAAAGCAGCGCCGCGCTGGGCTTCGGCTTCCGCGCCGGCTTCCTCGGCCTGCTGCACCTGGAGATCATCCAGGAACGCCTGACCCGCGAATACGATCTGGACCTGATCACCACCGCGCCATCGGTGGTCTACCGGATCCAGCTCAACAAGTCGCGGACCGACCCGGCGCAGGAAATCATGCTGCACAACCCGGCCGATTATCCCGATCCCAGCCGGATCGAGAAGATCGAGGAACCGTGGATCAAGGCGGTGATCTACACGCCCGACGAATATCTCGGCTCCATCCTCAAGCTGTGCCAGGATCGGCGCGGCGTGCAGGTGGACCTGACCTATGTCGGCGGCCGCGCACAGGTGACCTACGAATTGCCGCTGAACGAAGTGGTGTTCGATTTCTACGATCGGCTGAAATCGATCAGCCGCGGCTATGCCAGCTTCGACTATGAACAGATCGGCCTGCGCGAAGGCGATCTGGTGAAGATGAGCATCCTGGTGAACAACGAACCGGTCGATGCGCTGTCGATGATCGTCCACCGCGACGTGGCGGAACAGCGCGGCCGCGGCATGTGCGAACGGCTGAAGGACCTGATCCCGCGACATCTGTTCAAGGTGCCCATCCAGGCCGCGATCGGCGGCAAGGTGATCGCCCGCGAAACCATTGCCGCCATGCGCAAGGACGTGACCGCCAAATGTTACGGCGGCGACATCAGCCGCAAGAAAAAGTTGCTGGAGAAGCAGAAGAAGGGCAAGGCCAGAATGAGGGAATACGGAAACGTCTCGATCCCTCAAGAGGCCTTCATCGCTGCGCTACGTATGGGCGAGGAATGACTCTCATTCTGAGGATGCCAGAGCGCCTCAGGCGGCCTGCCCCGGCGAAGGCCGGGGGTAACGTGTCTATCCCGCAGGAAGCCTTCATCGCCGCGCTGCGTATGGGCGAGGAATAATCCTCCGCCCGCGCGGCCCGATATCCAGCCGGTTCAATACCGGCCAACCAGAAACGACATGATCGATAATGCCCTCATTCAAGCAACCTACCTTCGAAGAACGCCAGGCACTTGCCGAAAAGGCCCGCGAAAAGGCGCTGAAGAAACTCGCCGACAAGCCCAGGATGGACGAGGCGACGATCGCCAAGCGCAAGGCCGTGCAGGAAGCCCGCGAAGCCGCCGCGAAGGAAAAGAGCGCCGCCAAGCGCGAAGCGCGTGAGAAGGCCAAGGCCGAGAAGGCCGCCGCAGCCGAAGCCGCTGCAGCAGCGGCAGCCGTGCCCGAACCGACCGAGGAAGAACTGAAGGCCGCGCGCGATGCGAAGTATGCCGCACGCAAGGCGCGCAAGAAGAAGGGCTGAGGGAGGGATTGGTGTTCCCCAAGGCTAACACACTTGTTTGACGACTAAAATCCACGCAATAGGCGCACATGGGGCACATCGACCGAGCCGCGCTGGAAAAGCTGATCGCCGATTTCGAACAGTCGGGCGGATCGGAAATGGCAAATGCGCAACTTTTTCTGGAGCGCTTCACTCGCGCGTTGGGCGTTGAGCAGCCGTCCCCGGCACAGGAAGACACGCGCCACAACGATTACGTGTTCGAGCGCAACGTGACCTTCCGGCATCCCAACGGCACGATCTCTACCGGACGCATCGACTGCTACAAGCGGGATTGTTTCATCTGGGAAGCGAAACAATCGGCCAAGCGCGCCAAATCGCGCGAGGCCGAGCAGCTTGAACTAGTCGGCGTGGAAGCACCGCAGAAGCTTGGGCATGCCAAGCGCGGAACCAGATCGTGGGACCGGGTGATGATAGCCGCCAAGAAGCAGGCGGAAGACTATGCGCGCGCGCTGCCGGACGATCATTCCTACCCGCCGTTCATCCTCGTTGCCGACATTGGCAATGTCATCGAAGTCTATGCCGATTTCAGCGGGCAGGGCCGCAACTACGCCCATTTCCCTGACCGCCAGAGCTACCGCCTGTCGATGGCTGACCTGCTCGAAGAGGATGTACAGCACCGTCTCCGCACAATCTGGACCGATCCCCACAGCCTCGATCCGGCGCGCATCAGCGCCGAGGTTACAGAGGATATTGCGCAGCGGCTGGCCAGGATCGCCAAGAGCCTTGAGCGGCGATACGATCCCAAGGACATCGCCGAATTTCTGATGCGCTGCCTCTTCACCATGTTCGCCGAGGACGTGGGCCTGATAGCGGAAACAGAAGAGGAAAAGCGCACCGGCATCGGTCCGTTCGAGGCGATGCTGGAGCGGATGATCGCCACGCCGGATTACTTCCCGCGTGCGCTCGAAAGCCTGTGGGCTGCCATGGACAAAGGCGATTGGTCGGGCGACATCGGCCGGCCGCTGAAACGCTTCAACGGATCACTCTTCAAGACGCGCACCGCGCTGCAACTGGAAGCAGACGATATCCGCGAATTGTGGCTGGCTGCGAAACGCGATTGGCGCGATGTCGAACCCGCCATCTTCGGTACGTTGCTGGAGCGTGCGCTGGCGGCAAAGGAGCGCGGCAAGCTGGGCGCGCATTTTACGCCGCGCGTCTATGTCGAACGGCTGGTCGTGCCCACCATCATCGAGCCGCTGCGTGAAGATTGGGGCGAAGTTCAGCAGCTCGCCGAAGATCTGGCCCGGCAGGGCAAGCAGGATGCAGCGGTCGAGGCCGTGCGCGCCTTCCACCACCAGCTCTGCACCACCCGCGTGCTGGACCCGGCCTGCGGAACGGGCAATTTCCTCTATGTCAGTCTCGAACTGATGAAGCGCCTCGAAGGCGAAGTGCTCGACGCGCTGGAATCGCTGGGGGACGACGAGGCGCGACTGCTGCTCGACGGCGAAACGGTCAATCCGCGCCAGTTCTACGGGCTGGAAATCAATCCGCGCGCAGTGCCGATTGCGGACCTCGTTTTGTGGATCGGCTTTCTCAAATGGCAGCTGCGCACGACAGAGGCGAAGAACCTGCCCGAACCGATCCTGCATGCCTATGGCACGATCCGGCATCAGGACGCGCTGCTTGCATATGACAGCATGGAGATGCTGCGCGATAAGGATGGCAAGCCGCTCAGCCGCTGGGACGGCGAGACGATGAAGCTGCATCCCATCACAGGCGAGGAAATCCCCGATCCCGACGCCAAGATGGAGCTGTACGAATATGTGAACCCGCGCCGCGCCGACTGGCCGGAGGTGGAATTCATCGTCGGCAACCCGCCCTTCATCGGCGGCAAGGACATGCGCGCCGAACTGGGCGATGGCTATGCTGAGGCTGCGTGGAAAATCCGCAAGGATGTGCCCGGCGGTGCGGATTTCGTGATGCATTTCTGGGACGAGGCGGCGACGCGCCTGCTCGCCAAGCCTCCCAAGGGCGCCAAGGGCGAGAACCCGCTGCGCCGTTTCGGCTTCATCACCACCAATTCGATCACCCAGACCTTCAGCCGCCGCGTGGTGGAGCGGCATATGAACGCCAAGCTGCCGCTCAGTCTCGTCTATGCCATTCCCGACCACCCCTGGCTCAAGGCCAGCGACAAGGCGGCGGTGCGCATCGCCATGACCGTCGCTGTGCGCGGCGAGCGGCAGGGCAAACTGGCGGAAGTGCTGCACGAGAGCGGGCTGAACACCGATACGCCGGAGGTGCGGCTGGAGGTGGATGAGGGTAAGGTAACCTCAAACCTCACGGTCGGAGCGGATGTCGCATCGGCCCTTCCCCTTTATTCCAATGAGCTACTAACGAATCCCGGAGTGAAATTGCATGGAAGTGGGTTCATAGTGAGCCCAAAGCAGGCAGCAGACTTTGGTTTAGGCAGGCACCCCGGGCTTGAGCGGCATCTCCGAAATTTCCGAAACGGGCGCGATATGGCGCAACGACCGCGTGGTGTGATGGTTATCGATCTCTACGGCCTTCATCCGCCAGAGATACAGAGTCGCTTTCCCGAAGTTTATCAACACGTTCTCGAAAACGTGAAGCCTGAGAGGGATCAGAACAACCGAAAGGTTTATCGAGAAAATTGGTGGATTTTCGGGGAGCCTCGCGAGAAGTTGAGAGAGGCTAGCAAGGATCTCGGACGTTGGATCGCCTCTAATCACACCGGTAAGCATCGCTTCTTCTTGTATATCGACCATTCCATTTTACCTGAGAATGGCCTCGTAAATTTCGCGGTTGAGGCTCCACACTATCTCGCTCAGCTATCTGCCAAACCTCACCTTACTTGGACCTTGGCAAACTGTGCATGGATGGGTGTGGGGAATGATGCTCGCTACATCACGACGACGTGCTTTGAGCCTTTCCCATTCCCAATTCTCACTGACGCGCAATCCGCCAAGCTAGACCAGCTTGGCGAGCGACTAGATGCCTTTCGCAAGGAGCGGCTGGCCGAGCACGATTTCCTCACCATGACCGACATGTACAATGTGCTCGAACGCCTGCGCGAACTCGAACAGGGCGTGGGGGAGCCGTTCAGCCAGAAGGAGCGCGACATTCACGAGGCTGGGCTGATCTCGGTGCTTAGGGATATCCATGACGATATAGATCGCGAAGTGTTCGCTGCTTATAGCTGGGAAGACCTTGGCGCGCGGCTGGTCGGCCGCCCCGGCGCTACCACGCCCAGCCCCCAAAAATCCGAAGACCAGGAAGCCGCCGAAGAGGAACTACTCGTGCGGCTCGTTGCGCTCAACCAGGAGCGTGTGGCGGAGGAAAAGCGCGGCCTCGTTCGCTGGCTGCGCCCCGAATACCAGAAGCCGCGCCTCGCCCACAAGGTGAAGGGGCAAGACGATCTCGACATCGAACTGGTCGATGCTGGTGTGGTCGAAGAGCGCGCATGGCCTGCGGACGAGCGCGAACAATTCGCCACCATGCGCGACGTGCTGGCCGAAGCCGAAGCGCCGCTCGCCGCAGCAGCGCTGTCCGCCCTGTTCAAGGGCCGCAACACGCCCAAACGCAAGCAGCGTGTCGCCCGCGTACTGGAAATCATGGCCGACATGGGCGGCGCGCGACATGGCGATGAGGGGTATTTCCTCGCAAGATAGCGCTCACTCCCGCCCCGGATTGGCCCGCCAGTGGTCTTCATCCTCGTTCCACTCTTCCAGCTCGTCCTCGACCTCGATCAGGTCTTCCAGCTCCCCCATCGCTTTCCAGTCCTTCCCATGGCCGAGCTGGAGGAAGGACGCATCCTCATTATGCTCGGGCGAGCCGTCTGCCTCGGCGCGCTTGCGCTGCGCGATCTCGGCGAGCTGGGTCTGCATGGCCTCGATCTCGTCCAGGTTCATGTCCACCGGATCGAAATGTTCGACGATCGCGGCGTTCATGTCGTCCTTCTCGGCGCGGGTGAGGGCGGGAGTAGTGAAGGAAGCGGGGTGGTTCGTTTGTGAGTCGAAGTAACTCGCGGAGAGGCGTTTGCCGCGTTCGTCGCGGGCGTTCATCCTCAGGCAGAACATCAGCAGCCGGTCGTTGCGGATGCGGCGGAAGCCTTTCAGCTTGCCGCCGATGAAGACGGGGCTGAGCTGGCCCTCGATCGCGCGTTCGAAGGCGATGTCCTTCAGCCGCTGCACGCCGAGGTCCAGCGCGGCTTCCCACGCGCGGCGGAAGCTTTCGGAGCCCGGGCGGCGGCGCAGGTAATAGGCGCCCTCGGGGCTCATGTTCACATAACGCGCGGCGCGGGTGACGCAGCCCGTATCGGCGAGCGCACCGATAAAGGCGCGCTGGCGGGCGGGCGTCCACCCGTCGTGCCGGTATTTGACGGGGACGGTGTCGAACGGAGGGAGGTCCTCTGCGGCGACGGGGGTGCGGGTTTCGGCGGGGTCCTTGCGGCGGGTCATGCGGGCGCTCCTGTAGGAAAAGCGCCGAAATGGGCGGGGCGGCAGCGCGTAGGAAAGCGGAATAGGATCGCCCGCAGGCGAAACCCTACAGCCCCGCGCTCAGGCAGCGGGGCCGTAGCGCGTTATGGACGCGTCTGGCCCTGGCCGTGGACGAGGTATTTGAAGCTGCACAGCTGCTCCAGCCCGACCGGACCGCGGGCGTGCATCTTGCCGGTGGCGATGCCGATTTCCGCGCCCATGCCGAATTCGCCGCCATCGGCGAACTGCGTGCTGGCGTTGCGCATGACAATGGCGCTGTCGATGCTGGTCATGAAACGGCGTGCCGCCTCGTCATCCTCGGTCATGATCGCGTCGGTGTGGTGCGAAGAATGGGTGTCGACCCAGTCGATCGCTTCGTCCAATCCGCCGACCACTTTCACCGAGGCGATGGGATCGAGATATTCGGTGTTCCAGTCGGCCTCGGTTGCGGGCTTGATGCTGGAATTGATGGCAACGGCTTCCTCGTCGCCCCGCAATTCGCAATCGCCGCCCATGACCTTGGTGAGGCGCGGGATGAAGTCCTTCGCCACCGAACGGTCGACCACGATGCTTTCGGTTGCCCCGCAGACGCCGGTGCGGCGCAGCTTGGCATTGCGGATGACTTCGGCTGCCTTGTCGAGATCGGCCGCCTCGTGGACATAGCTGTGGCAATTGCCGTCGAGGTGGAGGAGGGTGGGGACGCTCGCCTGGTCGCGCACCAGTTCGACAAGGCCCCGGCCGCCGCGCGGGATGACGAGGTCGATGAATTCATCTGCCTTGAGCAACTCTGCAACGGCGGCGCGGTCGGTGGTGCCGACCGTCTGTACGGCATCTTCGGGCAGGCCTGCGGCCTTGAGGCCCTTGCGCATGGCTTCGACGATCACGCGGGTCGAATGGCGGCTTTCGCTGCCGCCGCGCAGGATGACGGCGTTACCGCTCTTGAGGCACAGCGCGCTGGCATCGGCGCCCACGTTGGGGCGGCTTTCATAGATCATGCCGATCACGCCGATGGGCACCGCCACCCGCTGGATAGAAAGGCCGTTGGGCCGTTCGAAAGTCGCCAGCTCGCGGCCGACGGGATCAGGGAGTTCGGCGATCTCTTCCAGTGCCGATGCCATGCCTTCGATGCGGTCTTCGGTCAGCTTGAGGCGGTCGATGAAGCTGTCGGGCTTCTTGCCCTCCACGCTCTTCACGTCCTCGGCATTCGCTTCCAGCAGCTCGGGTGTCGCCGCGCGCAGGGCTTTGGCCGCTTCGCGCAGGGCGGTGTTCTTGGCCTCGGTGCTGGCGGAAAGCAGGCCGCGCGCCGCCTTGCGGGCGTTCTGGCCGAGCGTGGTAATGTGGATTTGCGGGTCTAGGGTCTGGTCGTTCATGGGTACTCTCTTCGTCTCGTGGTGGGCTGGAGGCGCTTCAGGTTCAGCGCAACTCGACTGCCCGGTCGTAGGCTGCCTGCAGTGTAGCATGCAGGCGGTCGGATAGGCCATTGTCGCCGTTCAGTGCATTCAGGCCGGCCGCTGTGGTGCCGCCCTTGCTGGTCACCGAATTGCGCAGGTCCTCGAGGCTTGCTGCACCAGGTTCGCTGGCCATGGCAATCGCTCCGCCGATGGTGCCGAGCACCATTTCGCGTGCTTCTTCCTCGTCGAACCCCTGCGCCATCGCAGCTTCCGCATAGGCACGTGCGATTTCGAATACATAGCCGGGGCCCGAGCCTGCGACTGCGGTCACCCGATCGAGCTTCTCTTCGCTGTCGACGGTTATGGTAGTGCCCGCACGGCCCATGAATTCTTGCGCGTGCTTCATGTGATCATCCGTCGCATGGGGGCCGGGGCAGAGGCCGCTCACGCCGCGGCCGATCGCAGCGGGAAGATTGGGCATTGTCCGGACCACGGGGGCATCGCCCATCAGTTTAGACAGGCGAGATGCGGAATAACCCGCCGCTATGGACAGGACATATCCGCCTTCCACCAGGTTTTCGGCATAGTCGGGCAATACTTCGTCAATCAGCTGCGGCTTGACGGCGGCGACAATGCAGTCGAAACTTTCGGACGAAATGTCGCTGCGTTCGCGGACGAGTTTAACACCGTCCGGCAGGTCGCCCGCCATGGGGTCGACGACGGTAATGGACTCGTCCCCGTGGACCCATTGCGAAAGTAAAGCGGAGCCCATTTTTCCGCAGCCGACAATAAGAATAGAGTTTACGATTTTAGAATTCCGTTTCCGCGCTTCGGGCGCTTTGTGTAATTCTTGCTTTAGGTTCAATCTACAATAAAGAACGTTGAAGTCTTAAACGTTTCTTGGCTCATTTCTATAAAGTTCTTGCGAGTTCGATAATTTGAAAAATCCGGTTGTGCACTGCACCATCTCTATCTACGTAGTATAGCAGAAATTTCAAGGTAGGCACATTTTCATTATATGACCCAGAAACGTAATATTGTTGTCAAAATCGGTTCGGCGCTCCTCGCCAACCAGGAAATGCTGACTCCGCGTTACGGTTTCCTCCAGCGCCTCCTCGAAGACGTTGCGAATTTGCGCGCGCAGGGAAATGACGTGATCCTGTGTTCGTCCGGATCGGTCGCGCTCGGCCTGCGCATTATCGGGGAAACGCCCGAAAGCGCAGGAATATCCGACAAGCAGGCGGCCGCTGCCTGCGGGATGCCGCTGTTGCTCAATGCTTACAAGCAGGTAGGCCACGAATTCGGCTTCGAAATTGCGCAGGTCTTGCTGACCCTCGGCGATTTCGAGGATCACCGCCGCTTCCTCAACACACGCAACACCGTTCACCGTCTGCTCGAAGCCAACGTGATGCCGATCGTGAACGAAAACGACACGATTACTACGGAGGAAATCCGCGTCGGCGATAACGATCGACTGGCTGCCAAAGTCGCCCAGATGGTCGGCGCGACGGACCTCATCATCCTGACCGGTGTCGACGGCCTTTACGACCGCAATCCCGATGACCCCGAAGCCAAGTTCATCCCCGAAGTGACCGAGGTGGCCCCCTTTATGGCGGCGACCAAGGGCAAGAGCACGCTGGGCACGGGCGGGATGGAAACCAAGCTTCAGGCCGCCAACATGGCGCAGGAAGCCGGCGTCACCACCTGGATCGCGCAGGGGGAGGTCGATCGTCCGCTATCGACCGTGCTTGATGGAAGGCGCCGGGCCACCAAGGTCCTGCCACATCCCAATCCCCTATCGGGCTGGGACAGCTGGATTGCCAACCGCCTGCAAATGGCAGGCAGCCTTGTCGTCGCGGAAGCGGTGGCGGACGCCCTCGCCGAGGGCAAGCGGCCGATCCGCCGGGGCGACATAATTTCGATGGATGGGGATTTCACCCGCGGTGATGTCCTCCACATTTACGACAGCAAGGGGATCGAGCGCGCTCGCGGCCTGTCCGATTTCACCTCTGAAGAACTGCGCGTCCTGACCCATAATCCGGATACGGAAGCGGAGCAGTTGCTTGGCTACAAGACCCGTGGGGAAATCGTCCGCAGCAACAATCTCGTCCTGCTGGAGACGCGTCATCTCCTGTGGGACGCCCCCGAGACGATCAACGAGTTATGAACCGGCGGGGAAAGCGGGCACAACTTCACTTGGCGTTCAGCGGAGCCGTGGCTATAGGCTCGGCCCTATGACGACCCATTCGCGTATCAGCCGCACGCTCGCCCTCGGTGCACTCGCCGCAGCCACTGCATTCACTGCCGCTTGCGGCGGCGGGACCAATCAGCCGGAAGATACCGCCTATGTCGCGCGCGATGTGGAAACGCTGTATTCGGAAGCGAAGCGGCAGCTGGATCGCGGAAGGCCGCAACTGGCGGCTGCCCTGTTCGACGAAGTCGAGCGTCAGCATCCCTATTCGCCCTGGGCGCGCCGCGCGCAGCTGATGAGCGCATTCAGCTATTATGTCGCCGCCGATTACAACAAGGCGACCGCTTCGGCGCAACGTTTTCTCTCGATCCATCCCGGCAACCAGGACGCGCCTTACGCCTATTACCTTATCGCGCTCAGCTATTACGAGCAGATCAGCGACGTCCATCGCGACCAGAAAGTGACCGAGCAGGCGCTGACTGCACTGCGTGAAGTCAATCGCCGTTTCCCGCAGACCGAATATGCTTCGGATGCCCGTCTCAAGATCGATCTCGTCGAAGATCACCTCGCGGGCAAGGAAATGGAGATCGGGCGTTACTACCAGCGGTCGGGCAAGTGGATTGCCGCGCAGATCCGTTTCCAGAACGTGATCGATACATACCAGACCACCAGCCATGCGCCCGAGGCTCTTTATCGCCTCGTGGAAAGCAGCCTGGCGCTGGGTATCCGCCCCGAAGCCGTGAAATACGCTGCCGTGTTGGGCGCAAACTATCCCGGCAACGAATGGTACGAGAAAGCTTACGAACTGATCGAGGACCACGCTGCTGGCGTGGCAGCAAGCTAGGTCACGTAGGGCGGTCCCGCCGTCAAAAAATTCCTCGCCAAGACTTGAAACCGGAGTGATCCTGGCGCATTTAGGAAATGCGGACCGGGCCCCTCTGGCGTGCGCTTTCCAGCTCACGTGATGTCGGACCGCATCGGACAACCGATGCGTGCTGGCAGGCCCCTCTTCCTCCCCTCCCAGCCTGATGGCCCATCGGTTGTCCGATCGATTTCATCTCGATCATGGAGACCGAAAATGACGGCCCGAACCTTCAGACTGACGCAGATTCACCAACGGATCGACGAGCGGCTGCGCATGGAGTTGCGCAAGATGCTGCCCGATCCCGGCGAGATATCCCGCCTGAAACATATGAAGCTGCGTGTCAAAGAAGCGCTTCATCGACTTGCGAAACACGGCAAACCTGCCTGACACGGCAGGCCACGGGGGCCGTCGCCGCGCAAGTTCCCCATAGCGCAGGCGGCGGCTGCCCATCGCCGCATTTCCAATCAAGGATCGGGGTGGTCGATGCCGCCTGCCGGAATTGTCTTTTCCGGGTGCACCATGCTTCCGCCCGATGCCAGCTTCCAAGGGTAATGTAGTATGATCGAATTCCTCACGCAGGACTGGCTCGGGACCCCCGTGTGGTTCTGGGCCGCCTTCCTGGCCATCGTCATCATCCTGACCGCATTCGATCTCGGCGTGCTCCATAAGGAGGACAAGGAACTCGGCATATCCGAGAGCCTCAAGCTGTCGGCCTTCTATATCGGCGTCGCCATGCTGTTCGGCGCGTGGGTCTGGTTCGAGCGCGGGCCGGATGCCGGGATGCAATATTACACCGGCTTCTTCATCGAAAAGGCGCTGTCGATCGACAATGTCTTCGTGATCAGCCTGATCTTCACCTATTTCGCCATCCCCGCCAAATATCAGTACCGCGCGCTGCTGTGGGGTATCATGGCGGTGATCGTCCTGCGCGGACTGATGATTGCGGGCGGCGCGGCCTTGCTGGCCGAGGCCTATTGGGTGCTCTACCTCTTTGCCGCCTTCCTGATCGTGACCGGGATCAAGATGTTCTTCGCCGGGGACGAGCCGATGGATGTCGGCAACAATCCGGTGGTAAGGTGGATCAGCAGTCACATGCGCGTGACGAAGGAACTGCATGCGCAGCATTTCTTCGTGAAGGTCCCGGATGAGAAGACCGGCAAGATGGTGCGCGCGGCAACTCCCCTGTTCCTGGCGCTGGTGGTCATCAATCTCGCCGACCTCGTTTTCGCGGTCGACAGCGTGCCGGCGATCTTCGCCATCACGACCGATACCTTCATCGTCTACACATCAAACATCTTCGCCATCCTCGGCCTGCGCGCGCTCTACTTTGCGCTCGCTGCGATGGTGCACCGCTTCCACTACCTCAAATATGCGCTGGCAGCGGTGCTGGTATTCATCGGGTCTAAAATCTTTGTCGCCGACTTCCTGCTGGGCGGCGAGAAATTCCCGGCGTGGATCAGCCTTGGTGTCACCTTTGCGCTGATTGCTGCGGGCGTTCTTTACTCCTTGTGGAAGACAGGGACCGGGGAAGAGGAAGACTGGCCTGCCGAACCGGCGGAAGGGGTAGAGCGCCCGCCTGTTTGAAACTGCACGGGAAAGGATGACGGGCGGGTGCGGCTAGGCTAGGAAATGCCGGAAATGCTGACCCGCCTCTCCATCCGCAATATCGTGTTGATCGAGGCGCTCGATCTCGATTTCGGGCGCGGGCTTGGGGTGCTGACCGGCGAAACCGGGGCGGGCAAGTCGATCCTGCTCGATTCGCTGGGTCTGGTGCTGGGCAATCGCGCCGATAGCGGGCTGGTCCGCGCGGGCGAGGACAAGGCGAGCGTTTCGGCCAGTTTCGAATTCGCTTCTTTGCCCGATGCCATCGCAGAAACGCTCGACGATGCAGATATCGAGATCGAAAAGGGCGAACCGCTGATCATCCGGCGCCAGCTGAAGGCGGATGGTGGCAGCAAGGCTTTCATCAACGACCAGAGCGTTGGCGTGGCCCTGCTGCGCGACATCGCCGGTGCTTTGGTGGAACTCCACGGACAGCATGACGATCGCGGGCTGGTCAATCCGCGCGGCCACCGTGCCTTACTCGACCGGTTTGCCGGGGCGGAAACGGCGCGCGTGGAGCAGGCGTGGTCGAAATGGCGCGCCACCGAAAGCCAGCTCGCCGAAGCTCGCGGGGCGCTGGAACAGGCCAAGCTCGATCAGGATCTGCTGCTGGCGCATCTGGCCGAACTGACCACGCTCGAACCGCAGGCTGGCGAGGAGGCACGCCTCGCCGAAACGCGTGCCGATATGCAGAAGGGCGAGCGGCTGGCGGGCGATCTCGAGGAGCTTCGGCATCTTTGGGAAGGTTCGGAATCGCCGCTTGCGTCACTGCGGGTGGCGGCGCGCAAACTTGACCGGATAGCGCCCGAACACGCCCTGCTTGCCGAAGCGCTCGGCGCGCTCGACCGTGCTGTGATCGAGGCGGGCGAGGCGGAAGAAAAGCTGCAAGCTGCGGCCGAAGCTCTGGTGCATGATCCAGCGGCGCTGGAGGAGGCCGAGACCCGCCTGTTCGAACTGCGCGCCTTGGCCCGCAAGCACCGCTGCGAAGTGGACGAACTGCCCGAAGTCATGCGCAGGATGCGCGGCCAGCTCGATTCCATCGAAGGCGGGGAAGCCGAGCTTGATGCGCTGGAAGCAGCGGCGGCGGAGGCGGGCAAGCGCTATCGCACAGAGGCCCAGGTCCTCCATGCCAACCGCGTGGCGGCGGCATTGCGGCTCGACGAAGCGGTGGCGCGCGAACTTGCCCCGCTCAAGCTCGATGCGGCACGCTTCAGGACGGCGGTGGCCGAACTGCCCCAGGAACGCTGGGGGCCGCACGGTATGGACAGCGTGGAATTCCTCATCGCCACCAACCCAGGGGCGGATTTTGCGCCGCTCAACAAGATCGCCAGCGGCGGCGAACTTTCGCGCTTCATCCTCGCACTGAAAGTCGCGCTTGCAGAGCAGGGCGGGGCGGCGACGGTGATCTTCGACGAGATCGACCGCGGCGTGGGCGGTGCGGTGGCGAGCGCCATCGGCGAGCGGCTCGCAAGACTGGCCTCGGGCGGTCAGCTTCTCGCCGTGACGCACAGCCCGCAGGTTGCCGCGCGCGGCCGCACACATTACATGATTGCCAAGACCTCCGACGGCACCGTCACGCGCACAAGCGTTGCGTTGCTGGATGATGCGGGGCGCCAGGAAGAGATCGCGCGTATGCTGAGCGGCGCAGAAGTTACGCCAGAGGCGAGGGCGCAGGCTGATCGGTTGCTGGAGGGGGTTTAGGTCGCGCTCTCCCTCTGCCCGACATATAGCAGCACCAGCAATGCCCAGACGCTGAATTTGAAGGCATCGCCCATTGAGCCTGCACCGATTTCGTGTTGCCACATCTGGTAGCCAGCACCGCCAAAGGTGCCGAAAAGGCCGAACCAGGTGACCACTCCAAGGCCGAGCCCCAGTTTCGCCATGCCTTTGGCGCCTTCGAATCCTTCCGCGTCGCTGCCGCGTGCGCTCCAGAGTTTCCATGCACCCCACAGGCAAATCAGGCCGGTCGCGATCTCGAACAGGAAGATGATCCAGGCGAAGATCGGAACAGCGCCGGTGTCGATTGCGGGCAGGAGGCTGTTCGTGAAAACGGCATTGTTCTCAAGTCCGAGGACATAGCCGACTGCGCCGTAGGCAGCGTCGAGATTGATGATGTTATGGATCACGTATAGCAGTGCCATCAGGCCGAAAATGGCGACAAACAGCGGTTTTAATGCACGGTCGATCATGGTTTCCCCCACCGGTTGAACTACGACCCGTTTGCGGCACTTTTCCCGTTGCGCTGGCTCATGCATAGCGAGGGAAAGGGGAATCGACCAAATGCCCGCGAGCAAGCCTGTGGACATCACCGAAGCCGATGCAGCCAATGAGCTGATGCGGCTCGCGCGTGAGATCGCGAAGCACAACAAGCTTTATCACGCCAAGGACGCGCCCGAGATCACCGACCCCGAGTTCGACGCTCTGGTGCGGCGCAATGCGGAGCTGGAGGCGGCTTTCCCGCATCTGGTTCGCGCGGATTCGCCTTCGAAAGTGGTGGGGCACGAAATCGCCGCCTCGCCGCTGTCCAAGGTTCGCCACGAGGTTCGCATGATGAGCCTCGACAATGCCTTCTCTGCGGAGGAGGTCGAGGAATGGGTGGCGCGCGTGCGGCGGTTTCTTGCGCTGGATGACAGCGAGCGGGTGGCGATCACCGCCGAGGACAAGATCGACGGGCTATCCTGCTCGCTCCGCTACGAGGGCGGCAGGCTGGTCCGTGCAGCCACGCGCGGGGATGGGCAGGTCGGCGAGGATGTAACGCCCAATGTCGCGCATATTGCCGACATTCCGCAGCAGCTCGACGGCGATGTGCCGGATGTCTTCGAGATCCGCGGCGAGGTCTATATGTCCAAGGCGGACTTTCTCGCGCTTAATGCTGCGCAGGAGGAGGCGGGAGGCAAGCTCTTTGCCAATCCCCGTAACGCCGCCGCAGGCTCGCTGCGCCAGAAGGATGCCAGCGTGACGGCAAAGCGTCCGCTCAAATTCTGGGCGCATGGCTGGGGTGCTGCAAGCGAGGTGCCAGGGGCGACACAGGAAGAAATGGTGCGCAGGATTGAAAGCTGGGGCGTTCCGGTGTCGCCGCTGTTCGCGCGCGTGCATGACATCGACGGAATGCTCGCCCATTACGATAAGATTGCGGCAGAACGACCTGATCTTCCGTATGAAATCGACGGTGTCGTCTACAAGGTTGACCGGCTCGACTGGCAGCAGCGCCTCGGCTTCGTCGCCAAGGCGCCGCGCTGGGCGCTGGCGCACAAATTTCCCGCGGAGCAGGCCGAGACGACGCTGGAGGCGATCGATATCCAGGTCGGGCGGACAGGCAAGCTCACCCCGGTGGGGCGTCTGGCGCCTGTGCTGGTGGGCGGGGTGACTGTGACCAATGTCACGCTACACAATCGTGACGAGATCGCGCGGCTCGGCGTGCGCCCGGGCGACCGGGTGGTGGTCCAGCGTGCGGGTGACGTTATTCCACAGCTTGTGGATAACCTCACTCGCGAGGCCGAAAGAGAGCCGTTCAACTTCCCCGATCATTGCCCGGAATGCGGCAGCGAGGCCGTGGCGGAAGAGGGCGAGGTCGATGTGCGCTGCACAGGCGGTCTCATATGTCCTGCTCAACGTACGGAAAGGCTTAAACATTTCGTCAGTCGCGGTGCGCTCGATATAGACGGCCTGGGCGAGAAGACGATCGACCAGTTTTTCGCGCTCGGATGGCTGGAAAGCCCTGCCGATATCTTCCGCCTCCACCAGCGCCGTGACGCCATTCTGGCACTCGACGGGTGGAAGGAGCGGTCTGTGGACAACCTTGTGGATAGCATAGAAGCGCGGCGTGAGCCCGATGCTGCGCGGTTGCTCTTCGGCCTCGGCATTCGCCACGTCGGTACAGTAACCGCACGGGACCTCATGAAGAACTTCCATACGCTGCCGGCCTTGCGCGAAGCCGCGGAAGCGGCGCGGGCGGGTGACGAGGAGGCTGCGGCGTCACTGATCTCGATCGACGGCATCGGCGGCGCAGTCGTCGAGGCGCTGGGTGATTTCTTCCACGAAGATCACAACAAGCAGGTGTGGGACGATATCCTCTCCGAAGTCTCGCCCCCGCCATATGTGGTGGAGACAAGGGAAAGCCCCGTCAGCGGCAAAACGGTGGTGTTCACCGGCAAGCTGGAGACCATGAGCCGTGACGAAGCTAAGGCGCAGGCCGAACGACTGGGCGCCAAGGCCAGCGGCTCTGTCAGTGCGAAGACCGACCTGCTCGTCGCGGGGCCGGGCGCGGGTAGCAAGCTCAAGAAGGCGGCAGAGCTTGGCATCGAAGTGATCGACGAGGCGGGCTGGGCGGAAATCGTGGCCGCGGCGGGGTGACAGGATGAACGCACAAGGTATCTCACTTGGGCTTGTCTTCGGTGTGATGTTCTGGGTGGTTTTCGATTCGATTGCCCTCGGCATGGCGCTGGGTGTCGCCTTGGGTGCGGCTTTCAGTGTCACTGCTTCCCGGAGCGACGACGACGAAGACGAGGGCTCCGAGCCCGACAGCAAGGACTAGAATAATTTGTCGGAAACCATTGTTTTACTGGTCGTTGGGGCCTTGTGAGGCGCTCTCCTGTCCTAGTCTTTACCGTCCTGATCGTGGGTGCGTTTCTCGCGCTGGCGACAGCCGTCAGCACGCCGGGTGAATCGCCGCAGGACTATCAGAAGCGCGTGTTGCTCGCCGAACAGAAGGAGACGCCTCCCCCCGAGCCGGAATTGACTGCCGCGCAGAAGCAGCTCGAAGCCGAACTTCGCGCGATTGGCGAAAGCTTCGCAGGAAAGGTCGGCATTGCCGTGAGCGAGGCCGACAGTCTTGCAACCATGTCCTTTAAAGGGAAAACACCCTTTCCGCAGCAGAGTGTCAGCAAGCTATGGGTTACGCTGACCGCCCTGGATCTGGCGGATCAAGGCGCGCTCGACCTTACCGAGTCCGTCACGCTCCGTGCCGGGGATCTGACGGTCTTCCACCAGCCCATCCGCAATATCGTCAGGGCGCGCGGTTCATTTACAACCGATTACGCGGACCTGATCCACCGCGCGATCACCGAAAGCGACAACACGGCTAATGACCGTATCCTGCGCCGTATAGGCGGGCCGCCAGCGGTCGAGGCATTCCTGCGCCGCAACCGGATCCATGGAGTGCAATTCGGAACCGACGAACGCACCAAGCAAAGCAAGATTGCCGGGCTTGAATGGAACCAGGCCTATGCCCTCGACCGAGCCTTTTACGATGCGCGTGATGCTGTGCCCGAACAGGATCGCAGGCGCGCCTTCGAAGCCTATCTTGCCGATCCCATGGATGGAGCAAGCGCCGGTGGCATAGCCAGAGCGCTGGCCCGCTTGGCACGTGGCGACCTGCTTTCCGCGAAATCGACCGGGCTGGTCTATTCCACCATGCAGGAAACCCGCAGCGGGCCGCGCCGTTTGAAGGGTGGAGTTCCGGGCGGTTGGACATTCGGCCACAAGACCGGGACCGGCCAGTTTTTCGACGGCGTGCAATCGGGTTACAACGATGTCGGCATACTGACTGCCCCTGACGGAACGCAATATTCGCTGGTCGTGCTGATCGGTCAGACGCGCGCGTCCTATGCGGAACGGATGGCGATGATGCAGGAAGTCACGCGCGCGGTCGTGCGCCATCATGAAGCGCGCTCGATAACCGAAGCCTAATTCGCGAGCGGCTTTTCGATCCATTTCATCACGCCGCCGGGTAGCGGTGTCCACCAGCCGGTTTTCACTCCCGCTTCGGCCAAAACATTGCTCACCCACTGGTTGCAGGTGTTTCCCAGATGATAGGTCCCAGGAGCGTCGTAGAAGACATCGTAGCTGGCATAGCCGCGATAGACCTCGCGGGTCGGGGACACGGGTATCTGCCGCTCGATTGCTGCCACGAGACGCGCATACTCCGTCTCGGTAATTCGCAAGGGGCGGTTCGAAGCGCCGGGGGCGGGGCGCACATAATGGGCAGCATGGAGCAGGCCGTCTCCGCCGGTAGCCGCATTGAGCGCGGTCGGAAGGCTGAGATCGCCCCAGGTGGGGGTATTCAGAAACACTTCGCGCTCGCCCCAGCTAACCGCGACATGGGTGTAGGGCCGTGAGGGATCGGGTAGGTCGCTGGCCGGAAAGGCCGTGCGCCAATCCTTCACTTGCGAGACCAGCGGCATCACGATTTCGGTGTGGATGCCGTTGTCGCCGACCATGATTTCGATGCCCTGCTCGGGCTCGGTCCAATCGGCATTGCGCGGGATGGAACTGCCGATCCAGGCGGAGAGGAAGAACAGCGCGGCAATGGCAAACAGGCTGGCGAGAATGCCTCCTATCCACCGGAAAGCACGCCGGTGCTTCACCGTATGCGGCTCTTGCGCAGCCACAGGATCGACCAGTCGCCGTTGGTGATCTGCCGCGCAAGACGGAAACCCTGTTGCCGATAGGCCGCGCGAACTTCCACCTCCTGCTTTTCGAGCAGTCCCGCGAGCAGCAGGCTGCCGCCGGGAATCACAACTTCAGCAAAATCGGGTGCCAGCTCCACAAGCGGACCGGCAAGAATATTGGCGATGAGAAGGTCGTAAGGGCCGCGGGCCCCGATCAGCGGGTGGTCTGTTCCCGGAGCGATTATCATCGTGAGTGCGCCAGGCCCTGATCCCGAGGGAATAGCATTGAGCGCACTGTTGTCCTCGACAACCCCGGCGCAGACAGCGTCGATATCGGTCGCGGTGGCCTTCGCATGCGGCCAGAGATGCATGGCGGCAAAGGAGAGCAGGCCGGTGCCGGTGCCGATGTCGGCGTGATTTCGAACGACGAGTCCGTCGCGCTTCATCCGGTCGAGCATGGCGAGGCAGGCCGCGGTCGTTTCATGTTGGCCGGTCCCGAAGGCCTGACTGGCGGGAATGACGAAATCGGTGAGGCTGTCGTCTGCCGGATATGCAGGTGTGCGGACGTGGAAGCGGCCTGCACGGATCGGCTCGATACCGTGCTGGCTCAGCGTTACCCAGTCTTCATCCGGCAATTTCTCTGCTCGGAACTGGGGTGTCCCATCTGCAAAAAGCGCTGCGACGGCGTTCCTGTCGGCCGCCGTCGGCTTGTGATCCAGCCATACTTCCAGAATCCACTCTTCCGGTCTGTCCTCGGCAATCTCGCGCCCCGAAACCACAAGCTCTTCGGGAAAATCCCATGCCTCGTCATGCGCAAGCAAGGCGGAATGAATGACCTGCTTCGTGCCCTGGACCGACAGCTTCCATGCGCTCATCAGGGGTTTTCTTTCGCAAGCCGTTCGTCAAGCCGCGTGCCGATCGAAGCAGCGTAATCTGCGCAGGAAGGGCCTCCGACAAGCGATCCAGAGGCCGCGCGTCGCACCATTTCGCTGGCGGACGGGTGAGGCGTGAGAAGAATGTCGCACGGTGTCGTCGCCAGTCTGTCCAACCCTTCGCGAAATGCGTCCAGATAGGCAGGGTGATCAGAAAAACGGTAATCGTCGCTGGAAATGGGCGAAAGCGAGTCTGCATAGACGATCTGCCGGCAGTCCCCCGAGGTTTCGCAGGACTGCCATGTCCAGCTGAGGGCGCCCGGCGAATGGCCGGGGGTGGATATCGCGGTCACGGTTGCGGTTTCGGTCTGTACCGTGCCGCCATTCCCGACAATCACGTCGACCTGGACCGGGGCCATCGGCTCGTGCAGACCGAATTGCGGATCTTGGGGATGATCTTCTCCGGTTCGCAAGACATCGACCGCTTCGCGCGATGCAACGACATGCGCGCCGCTTGCCTGCCTGAGCTTGGCATGGCCCCCGACATGATCGAAATGTTCGTGACTGTGGAGGATGCTGGCAATCTCGTTCAGCCGGAATCCCAGCTTCTGGACATTGTCCATGACGACCTCGGCTCCGGCTTCAGTTCCGCTGTCGATGAGAATATGCCCTGCGTCCCCGGTAATCAGTATCGCCGAAATCCCACAGGTCCCGACGTAGTAGGTCGATCCGTGGATACGATACGGCGGGGCAGGCTTGTCCCAATCGTCCCATTCCGAACAGCTTGCTGCCCATTGTTGCGGGGTAACCTGTTCCTGTGGCGGGAGGGGATCGGGTATCTGTATCGGCGGAGCGCAGTTCGTAAGTACAAGCGCTGCGGCGGCGAGGGAAATCGTTCTAACGGACATAGCTGGCTCCATTGGCGTCGATGGTGGTGCCGGTCATGCTCGGCGGTGCGTCGAGCGCGCAGAATTCGACGATGCGGGCAATTTCTTCGGGCTCGGCAACACGGCCGAGCGGAATATCGGCGAGCAATCCCGGCCCGCCGCGGCTATCGAGGTAATCGCCCGCCATTGCCGTGTCGGTGAAGCCGGGCGTGATCGCGAAGCTGTAGATATTCTCGCCCGCATAGGCGCGCGCAATGCTCTTGTGCATGGCCAGCATCCCTCCCTTGCTCGCAGCATAGTGCCAGTGCGCCGGCGAGTCGCCGCGATGCCCGGCACGACTCGCCACGTGGACGATGCGTCCGGAACGGCCGGTTTCGCGCCAATGGTTGACGGCATAGCGGCTGAGCTGGGCGGATGCGGTCAGGTTGATCCGCATTGTATCCTCCCAAGCATCGAGCCATTCGATGTCCGAGCGCTCTATGGGGTTGGGATTAAACAACCCCGCGTTGTTCACCAGTACGTCGATCTTGCCCCCGGCCTGGTTGAGCGCAGAATCCCATAAAGCCCGCGGTGCCTGGGGATCGCGAAAATCGGCAGGAAGGAGTCCAGAGCCTTCGCCCGAGGTGGATTGCCCGATAACCTTGGCGCCGCGCGCTTCCAGTGCTGTGCGCGTTGCTGCGCCAATCCCGCGCGATGCGCCGGTAAGTAGAATGCATGTCATGCATCATGCTATTCGAAACTTTGCGGCAAATGTCGAGGCCGCGCGCCTTGCCTGTGGCGACAGCTTCGCTAAGGAGGCGCAACGAAATTTACGCAACGGACGCAATATCCATGGCAAACCGCCCGCTTTCACCGCACCTGCAAATCTGGAAATGGGGCCCGCACATGGCTGCATCCATTCTCCACCGTGTAACCGGAGACGGCTTGGCATTGGTCGGCCTTGCGGTACTGCTCTGGTGGCTTGGCGCAATGGCAGGCGGAGCGGAAAGCTACGCCACCTTCGTCGAGATAATGGGCTCTCCCATCGGCATGATCGTGCTGGTCGGGCTTAGCTGGGCGTTCTTCAGCCATATGATGACCGGGCTGCGCCACTTCGTGATGGACATCGGCGCCGGTTACGAACTGACCACCAACAAGACCTTTTCGGTCGTTGCGCCGGTCCTCGGCATTCTTCTAACCGCCGCCTTCTGGGCGGTGATCCTTCTCAAGTGAGTTCATCCATGAGTGACGGAACCCCCATCGGACGCGTGCGCGGGCTTGGCCCGGCGCATGAAGGCGTGCATCACTGGCTGGTGCAGCGTTTCACTGCCGTCGGCAATCTCGTGCTGATGCTGTTTCTCGCGGTCAGCCTCGCGCTCTTGCCTTCTTACGATTACGGTACGGTCAGCGGCTGGGCCTCGCAGACGCTCCCGGCGACCGCACTGGCGCTGTTGATCGTAAGCGTGTTCTGGCACGCGCGTCTTGGCCTGCAGGTGCTGATCGAGGATTATGTCCACGATTCCGGCACGAGGTTCGGCACGCTCGCCCTTCTCAATCTTGCAACCATCGGCGGCGCGGCTTTCGGACTTGTCTCCATCGCCCGTATCGCCCTCGGAGGAGCCGCCTGATGGCCCGCACCGACACTTTCGAAATCGGCGGTCGCAGCTACCCTATCGTCGACCATACCTATGACACCGTCGTGGTGGGCGCGGGCGGTTCCGGCCTGCGCGCGACTATGGGCAGCGCGGAAGCGGGCCTCAAGACTGCCTGCATCACCAAGGTCTTCCCGACCCGGTCGCACACGGTTGCGGCTCAGGGCGGCATCGCGGCCAGCTTGGGCAACAACACGCCCGACCACTGGTCTTGGCACATGTACGATACCGTGAAGGGCTCCGACTGGCTCGGTGACCAGGACGCGATCGAATACATGGTGCGCGAGGCACCGCAGGCGGTTTACGAGCTGGAACACGCCGGCGTGCCGTTCAGCCGCAATGACAACGGCACAATCTACCAGCGCCCGTTCGGCGGGCACATGCAGAACATGGGTGAAGGCCCGCCGGTGCAACGCACCTGCGCCGCGGCCGACCGTACCGGTCATGCGATGCTCCACGCGCTCTACCAGCAGAGCCTGAAGTATGCCGCAGACTTCTTCATCGAATATTTCGCGCTCGACCTCATCATGGAAGATGGCCCGAACGGCAAGGTATGCCGCGGCGTCATGGCGATGTGCCTCGACGACGGGACGATCCACCGCTTCCGCGCCAAAGCCGTGGTACTTGCGACCGGTGGCTACGGCCGCTGCTATTTCACGGCGACCAGTGCCCACACCTGCACCGGCGACGGTGGCGGTATGGTGCTGCGTGCTGGCCTGCCGCTGCAGGACATGGAATTCGTCCAGTTCCACCCGACCGGTATCTATGGCGCGGGCGTGCTCATTACCGAAGGCGCGCGCGGCGAGGGTGGTTACTTGACCAATTCCGAAGGCGAGCGGTTCATGGAACGCTATGCGCCTTCCGCGAAGGACCTGGCCAGCCGCGATGTCGTAAGCCGCTCGATGGCGCTCGAAATGCGCGAAGGCCGCGGTGTCGGTCCGGATGGAGACCACATCTATCTCCACCTCGACCATATCGATCCGAAGGTGCTGGGAGAACGTCTCCCGGGCATCACCGAAAGCGGCAAGATCTTTGCCGGTGTCGACCTGACGAAGCAGCCACTGCCGGTGACCCCGACAGTGCATTACAACATGGGCGGCATCCCCTGTAACTTCCATGGCGAAGTCATGGCGGGCGACCCGAGCGATCCGGAAAAGGTCGTCCCCGGCCTGTTCGCCGTGGGCGAAGCGGCCTGCGTTTCGGTCCACGGTGCAAACCGCCTGGGCTCAAACTCGCTGATCGATCTCGTGGTGTTCGGCCGCGCTACGGGTCACCGCCTGAAGGAACTGATCACGCCCGGCACAAGCCACGACGAATTGCCGAAGGGCAGCGAGGAAATGGCGCTCTCGCGTCTCGACCATTTCCGCTACGCCGACGGCGACTCGCCCACGGCAGAGGTTCGCGCCGAAATGCAGAAAGGCATGCAGAAGCACGCCGCTGTCTTCCGTGACAGCAAGCTGCTTTCCGAAGGCGTCGAAGTGCTGAAGAACGTCAACAAGCGGATGGAGGACATCAAGGTCTTCGACCGCTCGCTGATCTGGAACAGCGACCTCATCGAAACTCTCGAGCTCGACAACCTCATGGCGCAAGCCAACGTCACCATCGCCTCGGCTGAAAACCGCAAGGAAAGCCGCGGCGCGCACGCGCACGAAGACTTCCCCGATCGCAACGACGCCGAATGGATGAAGCACACCATCGCCTGGTTCGATGGCTGGGGCGGCAATGGTGGCGATGTGAAAATCGACTATCGCCCGGTGCACGAGTACACGTTGACCGACGATGTGAAGTACATCGAGCCGAAGAAGCGGGTGTATTGACGCGAACGTCCGCTTTGCCGAAAATTCGCGGACTGGATTTCGCGCTTTGCGGCAAGGAGGGGTAAGTGTCGGTCGAACGATATCCGGACGGATCGTTGCGATTTAATGCCCACGTCCCGCTATGGACAAGCCTAGTCGTTATGGCGCTGTTTTTCGCATTCGCTGGCGTATTCAGCTACAGCGCGCTGTTCGATGTAGCCGGTAGCGTGCGGTACCGCGGAATGGGTCTGGATGTTTCGGTCGATCCGTGGGTCTGGCAGTTGCTCTTCCTGCTCGGCGCAATCGGAATGCTTGCGCCGGGCGTTTTCATTCTGCTCGGATTGTTGCGCGGCGGCACTCCGAATGTGATGTTGGACGACACCACCATAAGACTTTCCGGACGCCCCATGGCAAGCGACGTCACGCTGCGCTGGGATAATATAGTTTCGGTTCAGCGCTATCGTATTCAGGGATTTCCAGCCATTCGCCTGAAAACGCAGACGGACAAAGACATTCAACTGACAGCGCATATTTTCCCGGAAAAGGGAGACTTCGAGGCACTATGCCGGGAGATTGAGTTTCGGACAGTGCGGAAGGGGAAACCGACTGGATGACCGCACAGGCCAATTTGTGGGGCATCGCGGTTCGATCACTCGGTGCGGCGGCGGCTATGGTGCTTTCCGCATGCACAATAACTCCTGTCCGCCCGCCCGCGACTCTCGCTGCAGAACCGTATTACCAGAAATATGTGTCTGCTCGCGGGATCCCGATCCTTTCCTCGGATCGCGTGCCTGACGAAGCGCTGCTTGCAGCGCGCGATATGGCCTCGGGCATGCTGGCCCACCGGCCCGCTTTCGCCGAATGGCTTGCCGCCAACGACTACCGCGTTGCGATTATCGCTGAGGAGGAGGCGCTGCTCGACCTGCCGGACAAGGCGCACTGGACCAAGCCGTCGCGCGGCGATCCGCGGCTGACGCGGTGCGAACGCAAGCATTACGACGTTCGTATCGGTGCGCTGACCGACCGCGCCTATTGGGATGCACGGGCAAGGGGGATCGGTGGAGAGCGGACGGTCGGGTCCGAAGAGGATGTGCTGGGCCTACCCACTACGCGATATTGGGGCGAGACGATCTTCGTCCACGAGATGGCACACAATATCCTCTTCGCGATCGAGGCGGTCGATCCCGCGCTCTATGCCGAGGTCGAAGCGGCCTACGCCAATGCATTGGCGAATGATCTGTGGCTCAATGAATACGCCACGACGACGATTCAGGAATATTGGGCCGAAGGCACGCAAATCTGGTTCAATTCCAACCGGCTAGTGGTGGTGGATGGGCGGCGGATACTCAACCACCTGGATCTCGAAAAATATGATCCCAGGCTCTATACCGCTCTCGGAAAGGCCTATGGTGACAACCACAGGCTTAAATCCGATCCCTTCCACATGAGTGACGCGCGCGTGCCTCCGGGCCCCATACCCGAAAACACCGCGGAGGTGTGCTAGTCGGCGACGTCCGGTTCTACCCGCCGGATATCGACAATGGTCACCGGTTCGGCCAGCATCTGCCCCTTCATCCAGCCTTCACCCTTGTCGGGGTCACGCGGCATGGCGTGGATCGCGTGCACCACATCCATTCCATCGACCACATAGCCGAAGACCGCGTAGCCTGCAGCAGTGTCCGGGTTATCGGCATCGGGCTGTGCATCGAGACCCGTCTGATCCTTGATCATGATCGAGAAGTCGCCTGTCGCTGTCCCCGGCTCCAGCCGCGCCATCGAGAGAGCGCCATCTGTGTGGCTCAGGCCGGTCTCATCGGTCGGCTCGTGCTCGACGCCGTCCAATATGCGTTCCGGGTCGTTCTGCGTGCCGCCCTGGATAAGGCCATTGGGGGGGGCGCCCCAGTCGAGATGCATCGCGCGGTAGAAAACGGTGCCGTCGAAGCGGTCTTCATCGACATAGCGAAGGAAGTTTGCAGCCGTGGCCGGCGCGCGTTCGGTTTCGAGCGCGACAGTTATGTCGCCTGCCGTGGTTTCGAGAACGATCAAGGTGGTGTCAGCCGTGTCCTTCGCCGCATCTTCCTGAGCGGAGAGCGGGCTGGAGACGAGAGCGAGGGCAGGCAGGATTCGCAGTAGCATTTCGGGAGAATAGCTCCTTCGTAAATCAGATGATATTCGCAATCAGGGCCCGGTTCCAGGCGTCCTCGCCCGAGATATACCAGTTCTCAGGCGCTTTCTCATATATCTTTGCGATCGTTGTCGCCCATCGGCTCTTACTAATGCTTTCATCGAAGTTCCCTTGCAGTGCTCAGGAATCCTGCTGTTCCTGAACAATTATTCATCCCGGCTTAATGTTTACAAACGTAGTCGTTTTATCTACAGGCGTAATCGAATTAGCAGAGCCAGCCAGGGAGCGAGTCGAAAATGGCGCAGAGAAAGCAGGGACCCGGCGACCGGATCAGCGAAGCCGAACACTCGGTGATGGAGGCGCTGTGGGAGGAAAGTCCCTTGGCCGCCGCCGAGGTATGTGAGCGAGTTTGCACAGCTAACGACTGGTCGATCGCGACCGTGAAAACCCTTCTTAGCCGCCTTGTGGCCAAGGGGGCAGTGGGTACAGAGCCGGATGGCCGCAAGTTTTTGTATCGCCCGCTTGTCGAGCGCGACGAATATATCGGCGGGGAAAGCCGCCGCCTTGTCGACCGGCTGTTCGGCGGAAGGGCAGCGCCATTGTTTGCCCACCTTGCCGAGAGCGAAGCGCTGACCGAAGATGACCTCGAGGAAATCGAAGCGCTCTTGAGGGAGATGCGCAAATGATCGATCTGTTGCGGCAAGCGTGGGACGTGTTCCTGTTCGACACCCTGTTGTGGACCGGCGCATTGATCGCCTTGGTAATGGTCTTGCGGCGACCGGTGGCCCACCATTTCGGGGCCGGGACTGCCTATGCGCTCTGGTTTCTTCCGCTGGCCCGATTGGTTGTTCCCCCGTTCATCCTGCCAAGCTGGATGCGTCCCGAGGAGCAGGGGGCCTCGGTAGCCGACCCTGCATTTGAGCCGGTGTTGGATGCGACCTCGGCTCCCGCTGCGGAGCCCGGTTTGGCCGAACCTGTCGTCCTGATGGCAAGCGAGCAGCCGGTAGATTTTCTTACCCCGTTGCTTGTGCTTTGGCTGGGCGGAGCGATAGTCATGCTGGTCCGTCGCTTCTGGCTCTATTTCGAGCTTCGCCGCGAACTGCTCCTGGATGCGCGGCCGGTTGGCGAAGTCGGCTCGATCCGGCTTATCGAAACACCTGCGATTTCCGGTCCGATGGCCTTCGGGGTAATCGACCGTGTCGTCGCCTTGCCCGATGGCTTCATGGCAGGCCGCGAGCGTTGTCGGCGGGATCTCGCGATCGAGCATGAGCTTGCCCATCACCGCGGGGGTGATCTTCTGGTAAACATGGCGGTGCAACCGCTTTTCGCGATCCACTGGTTCAACCCGCTGGGCTGGGTGGGATGGCATGCGCTGCGGCGCGACCAGGAAGCCTATTGCGATGCCCGTGTCGTGGCTGCTCGCCCACGGGAAGAACGCGCTGCCTATGCAGGTGTTATAGCAGATTTCGCTCGCCGTCCTGCGATTGCGCCGCGCCCCGCTCTGGCCGCGCCGATGGCCTGCCCGGTTCTGGGGGACAAGTCGATAATCCACCGTTTGAGGAGTTTATCCATGTCCGATATTTCACCGCGCCGTCGCCTTGCCGGTCGCGTCGCGATTACCAGTGCCTTCCTCGCCGTGCCGCTCACCGCTTCCATTGTATATGCCGAGGGGGCGCCGCGCGTCCTTGCGGCGGCAGCTCAGGCCGCAGAAGTAGAGGAATGGACCGCTTCGGAAGTCCGCCAGCAGCAGGCTGAGCCGGAAGTCGATGTCGAGCGGCAGTTCGATCAGGCCGAGCGGGATTTGGCCGATGCGGAACGCGGTCTCGACAAAGCCGAGCGCGAGATCATCGAAATCGAGCGTGAGATCGAAGCCAGTAAGGATCGCAAGAAAGTCAAGCGCAAGATCCGCTACAAAGGCAAGGATTGGAGCGAGATGAGCGAGGCCGACCGCACCAAGCTTCGCGAGGAAATGGCCGGGCTTCGCGAGAAATTCGGCGAAAATGGCGAATTGCGTGAAGAGATGCGCGAACTTCGCCGCGAGTTAGGTGAAAATGGCGAAATGCGCCGCGATATCCGGCTCGCCGTGGCCGAGGCACAAGCCGGTGCAACACATGCAAGTGCCATGGCTCCCCAAGTCGTCGTGGCCTGCAAAGACGAATACTCACCCGTCACTTCGGAAACGGACGGGCAGGGAAGGACAACGCTGTTCGTATGCGAAACGGCGGGTGACAAGATCGCGCTGCGTGCCATCAAGCAAGCGCGCGCGCATCGCGAGCGAGCGATCACTTTCGGCCGAAGAGCGCGCCGAGGCGCTACGATCTCTTGATGAAGAGATTGCCGAGATGGAACGGGCAAGCTGACGCGGCACTCCTAGGCTGCGCCACCGAGGGCGGGCTTCCCCAAAGGGAAGCCCGCCTTTCTCAACTCAGGTTGGTGTATTCATCGCAAACCCTGTCGTCTCCGCGAAGTCCTGCCTGCAGAGCCTGGCTACGCTGGGCGCTGGTGCCGTGCGTGAAGTTTTCTGCCGATACGCGGCCCTGGGTCAGGCGATCGTCGCCGATCGCAGACGCTGCCTGCATACCTTCCTCGATATCGCCGGGTTCGATGAGGTTGCGGTTCCTGCCCGCCCAGACGCCGGCATAGCAATCGGCCTGAAGCTCCATACGCACCTGTAGCTGGTTGCCCTGCGTACGGCCGACCTGTCCCTGAACGCTGCGGATCTGGTCCGAGACGCCGGTAATGGTCTGGATATGATGGCCATATTCATGTGCAAGGACATAATAGCGCGCGAAATCGCCGCTATTGCCCGACATGCGTGCCAACTGGTCGTAGAAGCTGGTGTCGATATAGATCGTCTGGTCGCCCGGGCAGTAGAACGGTCCCATGGAAGAACTGCCCGATCCGCAGGCGGTGCGCACTGCGCCGCTATACAGGTGCAGCGTCGGCCTTTGGAAGCGGTCGCCGAATCCTTGTTCCTCGAAGACCCGGCCCCACGTCTGATCCAGCGAGAGCAGGCCGTCGCATGCCTCACGGGCATAGGGACCTGTCGTACAGACCTCATTCTGGTCCGTACTGATCTCGCCTTGCGCTTGCGTACCCTGCTGGACACTTTCGACAGTCGCTGCCGTCTGGAACGGATCGAGGCCGAAAACGAAATAGCCCAGAGCAGCTATCACGATTGTGCCACACCCCAGGCCGCCGGCCTTGCCCACGCCTCCTCCGCTGCTGCCGCGAACGTTGATATTGCCGGTATTGAACGGATTGAGACGCATCCTACTCCCCTTTGGATTGGCCGCTTTACACTGCGCTCCCTGTGCGCAATGGCGACTTGGATAGTAGCCGAAACGCTCGGAGGGCCAAATGTTTCTTGAAGGTAAGCGCGCACTTGTCACCGGATCCACCAGCGGCATCGGCCTCGCCATTGCGCGGGCCCTGAATGCGGAAGGTGCCGAGGTAATCCTCAACGGTTTCGGCGACGAGGAGGAGATTACCCGGCTCTGCGAGGAACTCGGCGGCAGCCATTCGGGTGCAGACCTGACCGACACAGCGCAGATCGAAGCGATGATGGCCGATGCTGGGGAAGTGGACATCCTCGTGAACAACGCGGGCATGCAGCACGTTTCGCCGGTCGAAGATTTCCCGGTCGAGAAATGGGATACGATCATCGCGCTCAACCTTACTGCCGCGTTCCACACCACGCGGCTTGCCGTTCCGGGGATGAAGGCAAGGGGCTGGGGGCGTATCATCAACACCGCCAGCGCGCATTCCAAGGTCGCGAGTCCTTTCAAGAGCGCCTATAATTCGGCCAAGCACGGGCTCGACGGCTTCACCAAAACCATCGCGCTGGAACTGGCCGAACACGGTATTACCGCCAATTGCATCAGTCCCGGCTATGTCTGGACTCCCTTGGTCGAGAACCAGATCCCCGACACGATGAAGGCGAGGGGGCTCACCCGCGAACAGGTCATCAACGACGTCCTGCTGGCGAAGCAGCCGACCAAGAAATTCGTCCAGCCGGAGGAACTTGGAGCGCTGGCGGTGTTCCTCTGCCGCAAGGAAGCGCAGAACGTGAACGGCGCAAACTGGAGCGTCGACGGCGGGTGGACCGCGGATTGAGAATGTCTCCTGCGGTTTTTGGGCGGGCTAAATGATATTGAGGAGGGGCACTAGCTAGATTCGCAATCCGTCGTTACATGGGCCGCCACTCAACCCCCGGCAGGCGATTCTCATAGTGGCACATCTCGACATCCCCCTCGGCCTTACTTTCGACGACGTTTTGCTGCGTCCGGCCGAGAGCGATATCCTGCCTTCTATGGCGAACACGTCCACGCGGCTGACGCGCGATATCCAGCTGCACATCCCGGTCGTCTCTTCGGCAATGGATACCGTGACCGAGGCGGATATGGCCATCGCCATGGCGCAGCTTGGCGGGATCGGCGTATTGCACCGCAATTTCGAAGTCGAGGATCAAGCCGCTGCCGTCCGGGCGGTGAAGCGCTATGAAAGCGGTATGGTGGTCAATCCGATCACTGTCCATCCCGATGCCACACTGGGCGATGCACAGCAGATCATGACCGCCAATCGCATCAGCGGCATTCCCGTGACGGACCGCGGCGGCAAGCTGGTCGGCATCCTCACCAACCGCGACGTTCGTTTTGCGGAAAATCCGCGCCAGCCTGTAAGCGAGCTGATGACGACCGATAACCTCGCCACTGTGCCGCTAGGCACCGGGCAGGAAGAGGCCCGCCGGATGCTCCACCAGCGGCGGATCGAGAAGCTGCTCGTTGTCGATGACGACGGGCGCTGCGTCGGCCTGATTACGGTCAAGGACATCGAAAAGGCGGTTGCCTATCCCAGTGCGACCAAGGATGCGACCGGGCGGCTGCGCGTTGCCGCCGCCACGACCGTGGGCGACAAGGGGTTCGAGCGTACCGAGGCCCTGATCGATGCCGAAGTCGATGTGATCGTGATCGACACTGCGCATGGCCACAATAAGGAAGTCGCCAAGGCGGTCGAGCGGGTGAAGAAGCTTTCCAACAGCGTGCAGGTCATCGCTGGCAATGTCGCGACGGGCGAAGCGACAAAGGCACTGTGCGGTGCAGGCGCTGACGCCGTGAAGGTCGGCATCGGTCCGGGCTCCATCTGCACCACACGCGTGGTCGCGGGCGTTGGTGTGCCGCAGCTGACCGCAATCATGGACAGCGTCGAGGAGGCCGAGAAGGCGGGTGTGCCGGTGATCGGGGACGGCGGCCTGCGCACCAGCGGAGATGCCGCGAAGGCGCTGGCGGCAGGTGCTTCGACCATTATGGTCGGCTCGATGCTCGCCGGGACCGAGGAAGCACCGGGGGAAACCTTCATCTACCAGGGCCGCAGCTACAAGGCCTATCGCGGCATGGGCAGCGTGGGCGCGATGGCCCGCGGTTCTGCGGATCGCTATTTCCAGGCCGATGTCTCGCAGCAGAAGCTGGTGCCCGAAGGGATCGAGGGGCAGGTGCCGTTCAAGGGCCCGGCCAGTGCGGTGATTCATCAACTCGTGGGCGGGATCAAGGCGGCCATGGGCTATACCGGCAGTGCCACGATCGAGGAATTGCGCAAGAACGCGAAATTCGTGCGCATCACCAATGCCGGCCTCACCGAAAGCCACGTCCACGATGTCGCGATCACGCGCGAGGCACCGAACTATCCGACACGCTGAGCCATGACGCCCGCCGCGCGCGTCCAGACATCGATCGAACTGCTCGATGCGATAATCGCCTCGGCATTGGCGAAAGGCGCGCCTGCCGATCGCATCCTCGCCGAGTGGTTTCGCAACAATCGCTTCGCGGGTTCGAAGGATCGCCGCGCAATCCGCGAACTGGTTTACGCAGCCATTCGTGCGTGCGGTCCCATCCCTCGGACCGGGCGGAGTGCCATGCTGCGGTTGGCTCAGGCAGACGCGAATATCGCGCCATTGTTCGATGGTTCCAACTATGGACCCGCCCGGATCGCGGAAGGCGAGGAGCCTGCTGAAGGCGGCGTCGCTCCCGATTGGCTCGTGCAGAAGCTTGCCAGTTCGGACATCACATGTCCCGAAGCTGACGCCCTCTTGAGCCGCGCGCCTCTGGACCTCCGCGTCAATACGCTCAAGGCCCAACGCGCCACTCTTTCACTGCCTGTAGAACCGGCTCATACCGCTGCGCCGCACGGATTGAGGCTGGAGCCGGGCACACAGGTCGAGCAATGGGCCGAATGGCGTGAAGGCAAAGTGGAAGTCCAGGATACCGGCTCCCAGCTGGCCTGCCTCGCGGTCGCCGCGCAGCCTGGCGAGACGGTAATCGATCTGTGCGCCGGGGGAGGGGGCAAAACCCTCGCATTGGCGGCGGCGATGGACAATCTCGGGCGGCTGATAGCTTCGGATACCGACCGCAGCCGCCTCTCCCGCCTTGGCCCGCGCGCCGAGCGAGCTGGTGCGACGAGCATCGAGACGCGCTTGCTCGACCCGAAGCGGGAATTCGAGATATTGGCAGATCTTGAGGGGCAGGCCGATGCGGTCATGGTCGATGCCCCCTGTTCGGGGACGGGGACATGGCGGCGTAATCCAGAGGCCCGCTGGCGATTGGACGAAGGCGAACTGGCCAGGTTGACGGCTCTGCAGTCAGACTTGTTTGACCTCGCGGCAAGGCTCGTGAAGCCCGGCGGAAGGCTGATTTACGTCACCTGCTCGCTCCTGGACGAGGAAGGAGCGGGGCAATTCGAATCCTTCCTTGGGAGGAATAAGGCATTCTCTGCGCAGGACATTTCCCTGCCAGCCGGCCGTAAACGCGGGAACGGCATTCGTCTCACTCCGTATCATGAGGGTACGGACGGATTTTTCATCGCTCGTGCAGCCAGATCGTGTTAGCTTCGGGATTATGGCTAACATCCAGCCTTCCGCGACACGTTCCCTCACGGAGACCATAATGCGTTTTGCCCCCGCCGCCGCCGCCTTGTCGCTGGCGCTTGTCATGACTTCCAGCGTTAGTGTGGGCCAGGAACGCGATCCCGACCCCCGCGCGGGCATGCTGATCGCCGAAGGGCAGGCGGCCATGCGCGCCGGAGATACACAGGCCGCAATCGATGCCTATGAGGCCGCGCTCGCTGTGGACCCGGGTTACACGCCGATCTTCCTCCATCTGGCCGAAGCTGCGCGCGCCGACGAACTCCAGGGGAAGGCTATCCGCTATTACCGCGAGGCACTGGAACGCGATCCCAACAACCTTTCCGCGATTGCTGGCGAGGGAGAGGCGCTGGCAGAGAAGGGCGCGATCGAAAGGGCTCGCCTCAACCTCGCCAAGGTTCAGTCGCTTTGCGGCGATAGCTGCCCTGAAACACGCGAACTGGCCGCAGCTATTGCAGCAGCCCCGCACAAGCCGGTGATGACCGCCGAGGCGAGTGTCGAGCCGCAGCCACAAGCGAACTGAAGTTCAGACGAGCTCGCGAAACTCTTCAAGAACAGCGCGATAAACGCGTTTCTTGAAGGGAACGATGAGGTCCGGCAACTGCTCCGGGTTCACCCATTTCCAGTCGCAGAACTCGGGCGGATCGTGCGCCTCGAGATCGATATCCTCGTCTGCGCCGGAAAAGCGCGCGAGGAACCAGATTTGCTCCTGCCCGCGGTACTTGCCGCCCCATAGCTTGCCCATCAGTTCTTCGGGTAAATCGTAACGGATCGGCTCATTCGACTGCTGGATGAGAGTGACGTGTTCTGCCTTCGCACCCGTTTCCTCGGCCAGTTCGCGCAAGGCGGCTTCTTTCAGGTCTTCGCCCTCATCGACGCCGCCCTGGGGCATCTGCCACCAGTCGCCTTCCTTGTTGTCGATCCGCCGACCGACGAAGACGCGCCCTTCGGCATTGACCAGCATCACACCGACACAGGGCCGGTATCCCAATTCATTCACCTGTAACGCTCCACCATGAGTTCGACCGCATCGAGAAAGGCGTCGAGATCCTTTTGCCCGCTTGGCATCGCCTTCCTAAGCGTCGTAAAGCCGTGAATGATCCCGGGAAATTCCAGATAGACCACCTCGGTGCCCTGCTGGATGAGATGGGCAGCATACTCGCGGCCGGAATCACGCAAGGGATCGAGCCCGGCGGTGCATACCACTGTTGGCGGGGTGTTCGAGCAATCGCCAACCATAGGCGTGTGGCGCGGATCGCTGGCATCGCCCGCATACTGGTCGGTGAACCAGGCCATGCTCGCCGCAGTCAGAAGAAAACCCTCGGCAAAGCTGCGGAAGCTGGAATGCTGCGTCACATCGCTGGCGACCGGATAGATCGGCGCCTGCACGATCACCGGCACGTCGGCGGGCTTGTTCACGAGCTGATTGGTCGTCACGATGGTGAGATTGCCGCCAGCGCTATCTCCGGTGATGACAAGCCCTGTAATTTCGCGTCCCAGCGCTTCGGGCGAGGATGCAATCCAGCGCGCCGCGGCCTCGCAATCGTCGGGCGCGGCGGGGAAGGGGTGTTCGGGTGCAAGTCGGTATTCGACCGAGACCACCGGAAGGTCGAGCCGATGCGCAATCTCGGTGCACAGCGAATTGTAAACTTCGATATCGCCGATCACGAAACCGCCGCCGTGGATGAAGACGACGCACGGGCCGGCCTCGCGGTTTTCCTTCGTGTCATAGAGCCGCAGCGGAATCTCGCCTGCGGGACCGGGGCAGGTCAGATCCTTCTTGACCGGCAGATCGCGTGGAGGCGCCTCCGCAAGCGTCCCCAGCGTTCTCATTTGCATGCGACCTTCGACCGCACCGACTTCCTCTACACCTTTGCCGCCCATCTGTTCGAGCATGTCGAGAAAATTGCGCACATCGTCGCGCACGAAATATTCGGTATCGGTCATCGTTCTCTCCCTTGCGTTGCAAAAAGGGACTTAGCGTGTTCGCATCGCTTTTCCACTGCGCTTTTTCCGGCTAGCAGAGAAACTTCATTGCGAGAGGATGGAGCGACTCCTAGGTCGCCATTCCGATGAAACAGCGCCATTGCGCGGCGCGCGACAAGGAATTTGACCGGATGGCAACAGCCTCCACCACGCCGCAGGACGGCATTCCCGCCAGCCCAGAAGCCATCGTCGTGCGGTTTGCCGGCGACTCGGGCGACGGTATGCAGCTCACCGGGGGGCAGTTCACGCTCTCCACCGCACTCGCGGGCAACGATCTGGCGACCTTCCCGGATTTCCCTGCGGAAATTCGTGCGCCGCAGGGGACTTTGTTCGGCGTTTCGGCCTTCCAGATCAATTTTGGCAGCCGCGAGATCAACACGGCCGGCGATGCGCCCGATGTGCTGGTGGCGATGAACCCGGCTGCGCTCAAGGTGAACCTTGCCGCGTTGAAGCCGGGCGGCCTCATCATCGCGGACACGGGCGCCTTCACCAAGCGCAACCTCGACAAGGCGCATTACGATGCCAACCCGCTGGAGGATGGCAGCCTCGCCAAGTTCGATGTGCTCGCCTTCGATATCAGCGAGAAGACGATCGAGGCGGTCAAGCCCTACGGCCTCGGCAACAAAGACGCGCTCCGGTCCAAGAACATGTGGACGCTGGGCCTTGCGCTGTGGATGTTCGATCGTCCGCGCGAACCGATCCACGACTGGCTGAAGGCCAAGTTCAGGTCGAAGCCCGATATTGCCGATGCAAATATCGCGGCGCTCGATGCGGGCCATGCCTATGGCGAAACGGCGGAACTCGCCGGGCCGCTGAAGCAGGTCCATGTCGATCCGGTGCCAAGCGAACCGGGTCTTTACCGCACGGTCACGGGAGCGGAGGCTGTCAGCCTCGGTCTCGTCGCCGGGGCGCAACTGGCGGAGCTGCCGATGTTCTTCGGCGGCTATCCGATCACGCCTGCCAGCGCGATCCTCCACCACCTCGCGCGGCTCAAGGAATTCGGCGTCACCACTTTCCAGGCGGAAGACGAGATCGCCGCGATCTGCGCCGCCATCGGTGCTAGCTACGCTGGGCAGCTGGGTATTACCAGCTCGTCCGGCCCAGGTATCGCGCTCAAGACAGAGGCCATGGGGCTTGCCATCATGACCGAGCTGCCGCTGGTGATCGTCAATTCGCAGCGCGGCGGCCCGTCCACCGGCCTGCCGACCAAGACCGAGCAGAGCGACCTTTACCAGGCGGTTTATGGCCGCAACGGCGATGCGCCCATGCCGGTGATCGCTGCACGTAGCCCCTCGGACGCTTTCGAGGTCGCCATCGAGGCTTGCCGTATCGCCACGCAATACATGACTCCGGTGATGCTGCTGACCGATGGCTATATCGCCAATGCGGCCGAACCGTGGAAGGTGCCCGATCCGGACGATTTCGAGCCGTTTCCTGCCAAGTTTCTCGAAGTGCCCAACGATGGCGAGAACTTCCTGCCATACAAGCGGGACGAAAAAGGCGCGCGGCCTTGGGTAAAACCCGGAACGCCGGGAATGATGCACCGCATCGGCGGGATCGAGAAGCACGAGCTCACCGGCAATATCGATTATTCGCCCGACAACCACCAGCGCATGACCAATGCGCGCAAGAACAAGGTGGAGGGCATTGTCGTGCCCGATCAGGAAGTCTGCCTTGGCGAGACTTCGGGCAAGCTCGCCGTGGTTGGCTGGGGTTCGACCTATGGTCCGATCCACCGCGCGGTCGACAATTGCCGCCGCAAGGGCATGGATGTCAGCCAGATTCACGTGCGCCATATCTGGCCGATGCCGAAGAACATGGGCGAACTGCTGCGCGGTTACGACTATGTGCTGGTGCCGGAGATGAACACCGGACAGTTCAAGACAGTGCTGCGCGACCAGTTCCTCGTCGACGCTCAGCCGCTCACCAAGACCAGCGGCCAGCCTTTCCAGATCGCGGAGTTGGAAGAGGAAATCGGCAAGTTCTTTGACGGTATCGCTGGCAACGAGGGTGGGCAGGTTCCTGCTAACGACCAGCAGCTTCCGAGTACCGATGGGGGTGCAAAGTGATAACGCTTACTCCTCATCCGTTCGCCCTGAGCTTGTCGAAGGGCCGTATTTCACTTTTGGCGCTGCACTCGAGAGAAAGTGCGGGGGTTGGCGGTTCGCGCCAGCTACGCTTCCGACAAGCTCAGCCCGAACGGGTTGAGGAGATCGCACCATGAATGAAATGACCAAGATCGAAACCACGCTCAAGGACTGGGAAACCGACCAGGAGGTTCGCTGGTGCCCGGGATGCGGCGACTACGCGATCCTTAAGGCCGTGCAGCGCACGCTGCCTCAGCTTGGTTCAGACCCGGCGAAGACCGTGTTCATTTCTGGCATCGGCTGTTCGAGCCGGTTCCCGTACTACATCGAGAGTTACGGCTTCCACACGATCCACGGCCGTGCACCTGCCTTTGCGACCGGTGTGAAGCTCGCCAATCCGGAACTGGACATCTGGTTGGTGACCGGGGACGGCGATGGCCTCTCCATCGGCGGCAACCATCTGATGCATGTGCTGCGCCGCAACGTGAACATGCAGATCATGCTGTTCAACAACGAGATCTATGGTCTCACGAAGGGACAAGCGTCGCCGACCAGTCGTGAGGGCACCAAGTCCCCGTCGACGCCCATCGGCAGCTACGACCATCCTGCACGGCCCGCCGCTTTTGCGCTGGGCAGCGGTGCGCGCTTCATCGGGCGCGGCTTCGACGTGTCGAAGCATTTGCCCGACGTTCTCAAGGCCGCCCATGCCCACAAGGGTGCGGCCTTCATCGAAATCTTCCAGAACTGCATCGTCTATAACAAGGACGTGTTCGACGATTTCGCTGCGCCGAAGGGTGCGGAGGATCGCCAGCTCTGGCTCGAGAACGGCAAGCCCATGCTGTTCGCCGGGGATAGCAAGGGAATCGCGCTCAATCGCGATAGCCTGAGCCTGGAGGTGGTCGATGTGATCGATGGCGATTGGGAAAGCGCGGGCGTCATCGTGCACGACGTCACCAACCGTTCGGTCGCCCACATGCTGATCGAGATGCCCTTCGGTGCATTCCCCATGGCGCTCGGCGTGCTCTATGACGATCCCCGCCCGACCTTCGAGGATGCGGTAATCCAGGAGCGCAAGATGGCCAGCGAAGGCAAGGAAGCCAATCTCGCCAAGCTGCTCGGCAAGGGGCAGACATGGACCGTCAGCGGTACCGCGCAGGATCCGGTCTAGTTCCACGCTTTCCTACGCAAGGGCCGCAGCCTATTCCCCGGCAGATGAGACCGATTTTCCCTTCGCCGACCGCAGTTCTGCGCCGCTTTGCGCCTCCCGGTTTTTTTGGCCCTGGACAGTGTAACACCCGGTCCATGTCTCTGCGGATTGTAGGGCAGGCCACATGGACAATCTGACCCACAGCCTCGTCGGCGCGCTGATCGGGCAGGCGGGACTGAAGAAGAAAACCGGGCTCGCCATGCCCGCGCTGATCATCGGGGCGAACCTGCCCGATGTAGATGCGGCGTGCTTTTTCTGGCTAGAGGGCGTCGAGCATCTCGGTTTTCGTCGCGGCATCACCCACGGACCGCCTGCAATGGTGCTCTTGCCCCTGATACTCGCGGGACTGCTATATGGATTCGACCGCTGGCAGGCGCGTCGCGGGAAAAGACCGGCAGGCCGGTTACCGGTCAGCTTCAAATGGTTGTTCTTGCTGAGCTTCATCGGCTGCCTGACTCATCCGGCGCTGGACTGGCTCAACGTCTATGGCATCCGCCTGCTCGAGCCGTTTTCGAGCCAGTGGTTCTACGGCGACACGCTGTTTATCATCGACGTATGGCTCTGGGCGCTGATGGGCTTCGCAACTTGGTTCTCGCTGCGGCGGGAGAGGCGGGGCGGGGAGTGGATGCGGCCAGCACGCGTGGCGATTGCGGTATCGCTGGCGTATATTGGGGTGAATGGCGCAGTAAGCGCGATCGCAGGAACAGCGCGCTATGATGCCCCCTACCTTCCCGAACAGATAGCGATCGCGAATCCGATGCCGCTCACCTCTTGGGAACGGGAAGTTGTCGTCGGGGTGGAAAATGACTGGTGGGTCAAGGATCCGGATACTCATCAGATGTCGCCTATCGTCGATCAACGATGCGAGTGGCCAGACGTAACGCAATTGCGTGTCAACGACTCGCAGCTCGATGCCTTCCTGTTCTGGTCCCGCGCTCCCTTCGCCGAGCGCGCTCCCGATGGTTCGGTCCTCCTCCGCGATGCGCGCTTTTACGACCCTCGCGCCCGCGACCGCTTCACCGTGGCGCTGCCCGATGTGGAGTGCGAGGAACTTCCGGTCGAGTGATGCTGTTTTGACTACAACCCGTTCGTCCTGAGCCTGTCGAAGGACCGCTCTTCTTCGAGTGCTGCGCGGGAAGTGAAGGACGGGGCTTCGACAGGCTCAGCCCGAACGGAGGTTGGTTTGAGTTCTCCCCAGATCGTCTGGCTGAGGCGCGATCTGCGCATGGCCGACCAGCCCGCCCTACATGCTGCCGCAAAAGCAGGTCCCGTCATCCCGGTCTATGTGCTCGATGACGAGCGTGCGGGTGACCATGCCTATGGCGGTGCTTCCCGGGTATGGCTGCACCACTCGCTGGACAGCCTCGGCAGTTCGCTCGGCAGCTGCCGTTCGCGGATCGTATTGCGCAAAGGCGATGCGCCGCAGGTGCTTGCAGCCATTGCGCACGAGGTTGGGGCTGATCGCATCCATGCTATCCGCCACTACGAACCCTGGTGGAAGGAAGCCGAAGACGAATTGAAGGATGCGTTGGGCGATGCGCGCAAGCTGTGCCTATACGACGGCAATTACTTGCTGCCCCCCGGCTCGGTGACCACGGGATCAGGAGATCCCTACAAGATATACACCCCTTTTTCGAAGGCGATGCTGGAGGCGATGCCGCCCCGCGAAGTCCTGGGCGAACCGGAGACGATCTCTTCGCCCGATAGCTGGCCCGAAAGCGATGAGCTTTCGGACTGGAACCTGCTCCCGACCAAGCCGGATTGGGCAGGCGGTATCCGTGACTTCTGGCAGTTTGGTGAGGCCGCTGCGCATCAGCGTCTGGAATGGTGGGCAGACGAAGTTGCGGACTACGACGAGGGGCGCAATCTCCCGTCACAGGACATCACTTCGCGCCTGTCACCCCATCTTCACTGGGGCGAGATCAGCCCCGCGCAGGTATGGCACAAGCTTAAGGACAAGCGCTCGCAAGGCTGGCAGACTTTCGCCAAGGAAATTATCTGGCGCGACTATGCGCAGAATGTGATCGACCAGTTCCCGGACTATCCGCGTGAAAGTTACCGCGACTACGATGAGCGTACCTTGTGGCGTAACCCCAATGCCGGACATCTGATCGAGCAAGATCTGACATGTTGGCAACGCGGAACGACCGGCTATCCGATCGTCGATGCGGGGATGCGGCAGCTCTGGCAGACGGGATGGATGCACAACCGTGTCCGGATGATCTGCGCCAGCTTTCTCGTTAAGCACCTCCTGATCGACTGGCGCTTTGGCGAGCAGTGGTATTGGGACTGCCTCGTCGATGCCGATTACGGCAATAACGGCGTCAACTGGCAATGGATTTCCGGCACCGGCGTCGACAGCAATATGTTCAGCCGGATCATGGCTCCGCTCAGCCAGAGCGAAAAGTTCGGCGCAGCGGACTATATCCGCACCTACGTTCTCGAACTGGCCGACATGGACGACGACTGCATTCACGATCCGCCCGATGCGCAGCGCGGTGACTATCCGGCCAAGATGATCGGGCACAGGGAAGCGCGCGAACGGGCGCTCGAAGCATATAGGGCAAGCAAGCCGTAGCGGACTTGTCGCCTCGCGCACAGCGCGGCATAGCGCGCCGCATGGACATGCAGGCCAGCCAGCGCGGACGCGATCTCGTCGAAGGTTCGAAACCCTTCGCGCGCAAGCCCGGTTGGCTCGCACGGCTGATCGCGCCCGGCTTTCGAAAGATACTCGGGAAGATCGATGCCGCACTGACCAGCGGTACGATCCACGGCACTTTGCCCGATGGAAGCTCCTGTGTGCTTGGCGGCCGGGAACCGGGCTTCGAATGTGTCGTCGAACTGCGCAACTACAATGCGCTCGTCCGTCTGGCGAGCAATGGCTCTGTAGGGTGGTATCAGGCGTGGGAGGCGGGCGAGTGGTGGAGTCCCGATCCGGTGCCGCTCTTTGCCTTGTTCATGCAGCATGCGGAGCGTCTCGGCGATACGGCTCGTGCGAAGGGGCCTTTCCGTCAGGGGCTGAAACTTGCGCATCTCGTCAATCGCAACACCCACAAGGGCGCTCAGAAGAACATCTCCGCGCATTACGACCTGGGCAATGATTTCTACGAGGCATGGCTCGATCCGACGATGAGCTATTCCTCGGCGCTGGCAGTTTCAGGCGAGGATCTTGAGGCTGCACAAAGGCGCAAATGGGCCGCATTGCGCGACCGGATCGGCGATGTGGATACGGTTCTGGAAATCGGTTGCGGCTGGGGTGCCCTTGCGGATTACCTTCTGAGGCAAGGTAGCCATGTTACGGCAATCAGCCTGTCGGAAGAGCAACTGGCATGGGCGAGGGCGCATCATTCGAGCGACATAGACTTCCGCAAGCAGGACTATCGCGACACCGCAGGCCAGTATGACGCGATCGTCAGCGTCGAGATGGTCGAGGCGCTGGGCCGCGAATACTGGCCGACATATATGGATTGCATCGCGCGAAATCTCAAAGCGGGCGGACGTGCCGCGATCCAGTATATCTCGATGCGCGACGAATTGTTCGACGATTATGCCAAGAGCGCTGACTTCATCCAGGCCTATATCTTTCCGGGCGGTCTGCTGATCCGCACCAGCGAATTCCGCCGCCTAGCCGAAGAACGCGGCCTCCATTGGCAGGATCAGACCGATTTCGGACTCGATTATGCCGGAACGCTGTGGCTGTGGCGGCAACGCTTCGAACGTGCTGTGGAAGAAGGCCGCCTGCCGCCGGGCTTCGACAACCGGTTTTGCGACTTGTGGCGCTATTACCTCATGTACTGCGAAGGAGGTTTTCGCGGCGGTGGGATCAATGTGCACCAGGTAACCCTGGTGAAGGAGGGAGAATGAAGATGCGAGCGATACTGGCTTCCGGCTTGGTACTGGCACTCACCGGCTGCATGAATGTCGTCGAGGTGCCTCCGGCGCCGACTGCCGTACCAATGGTGACGCAATCGACACCTGCAGAGATTGCGAGCCTGGATCCCTCCGACTCTATCCTTTTCTGGAGTGACGAGCGCCGCTCCGCAGCCTTCCGGGATATGGAAGGGCTATTTCCCGGTTTGGAGGTTGCGCCTGCTCCGGCCCCGCGTGAATTGCCGGCCGGTAGCCCGCTCGACAATGCCACGGTTGCCCGTGCCCGCCAGTTCATCGCCGATACTTCGGCAGCCGGGCTGATGGTACTGAAGGATGGCGAAATCGTCTTCGAGGAATACGGTCTCGGTTTTCAGCCCGAAGAGCGATGGACCAGTTTCTCTGTGGCCAAGAGCTTCACTTCGACACTTCTTGGTGCGGCTATCGAGGATGGAGATATCGAAAGCCTCGATACGCCCGTTACCGATGTGATCCCGGCACTCGCAGGTACGGCGTATGAGGGCGTGACCGTTGGCCAGATTGCGGCAATGACTTCGGGCGTGGCGTGGAACGAGGATTATACCGACCCGGACAGCGATGTGGCCAAAATGCTGGCAGTCACTCCCGTAGAAGGTGAATCGCAGGCCGTAACCTACGCACGCACGTTGCGGCGAGAGGCTCCAGCAGGGGAGAAGTGGGTCTACAAGACACTGGAAACCAATCTGCTCGGTCTTATCGTGGAAGAGGCGACGGGGAAGTCGCTGGCTGCATATGCTGCGGAGAAGATCGTCGCACCTGCCGGCTTCGAAGGTTCACTGTTCTGGATGCAGGACCTCACCGGCGGCAATATCGGCGGTTGCTGCTTGTCGCTGCGACTATCCGATTATGCGCGGTTCGGGCAATTCGTGCTGGAAGGCGGAAACGGTGTAGTCCCGCAAGGTTGGTTTGACAGGGCTGGCGCACCGGTGGTGGAGTTCGGGCCGCAGGCACCCGGCTTCGGATACGGCTACCAATGGTGGGCCTTTCCAGGCGGCAATTACGGCGCTCAAGGTATCTTCGGGCAGGCGATAACGATCGTGCCGAGCCGGAATATCGTTGTGGCGGTAGTCAGCAACTGGCCTACCGCGACGAGTTCGGATAACCGTGCGAAGTTTCGTGAACTGGTAAGCCTCATTTCGTCAAACGCTGAATAGGGCAGGCACCCGATACGAGTGGTGGCGGTGACTGTCACAGCACACCGCCACCGACGACGATCCATCCGGACACGGTTCAGGCCAGGCCCTTCAGGCCGCCGCCAATTTGTCGGCATTCTCGCCGTGCCCGTGAAAGTCAGTAGGGGCGGTAGGCACCCTGGCCGCTGTAGCGGGCGAGGATATTGTCGTGCACGATCGGCGAAAGCAGCTCGTTGAAGGCGCAACCGACCATGCAGTTTTCCCACCATACGACCTGCGCCTGAAGCGATTCCAGTCCGGGGAGGGTAAGCCAGCACATCTGCCCTTCGTGCATGCGGTTGATCGCAGCCGCCGAGAAACCCGAAATCGATAGATCATGCACTACGGTCTGGAAGGCACGTCCTCCGCTGGCACGAAGCTGGCCGGGAATGGTCAGCTTGGTCCGCGGCGCGCAGCGATCTTCCTGAGCGACCATCGTATAGCGATCTTGCGTCTGGTAGGTCATGAGCGGCGATCCCTTGCCCTGAGTTCGAGTACCGAAGACGCGCACATGAAGCGCGCGCGATATTTATATTTATCGGAGTGTCGCTGAGCGAGATTAAGGAATGGTCATGGCGTAGGGTTAACGCGCTAGCCCACCCGCTCCCTGTGCCGGGTCGGGAAGTCGTTAACCAACAGGTCGACAATCCGGGCCGCAACCTCTTCCGGCGGCTTTACCGTTTGCGGATCTTCGCCCGGGTATGCTTTCGCGCGCATCGCCGTCCGGGTCGCGCCCGGATCGAGAGTGGCCACCCGTACATTGCCGATTTTCTCGACCTCCTGCGCATAGGAGTCGAGCAGATTGTCGAAGGCGGCCTTGGTCGCTCCGTAAGCCGACCAATAGGCGCGAGGTTCTTTCCCGACGCTGCTGGTCAGGCCGATGACGCGGGCCGCTTCGGCGCGCTTAAGCAAGGGATCGAAATTGGCCAGAAGCGCCTGCGTTGCAAGCAGGTTTGTCGTCACCGCCTGACTGAACTGTTTGCCGTCGATCTGGGTGACAGGCGAAAGCGTTGGCAGATATGCGGCTGAGATAATCAGGAAATCCAGCTTATCCCATCGACTGGCGATCGCCGAGGCGAGCCGGGCGATGCCGTCGCTTTCGGCAAGGTCAACTGGTGCGATGGTGGACGTGCCGCCGGTTTTGTGGACAAGGTCCTCGACAGCCTCCAAAGTGCGGACATCGCGTGCGGTAAGTATCACATGCGCGCCCGCTTCTGCGAGCGCGATGGCCGTCGCTGCGCCGATACCCTTGCTGGCACCCGTGACGAGGGCGAGCTTGCCTTCAAGAGGTTTGGTCATGCGACTTTGCCCACCGGGAAAGCGAGCTGTTGCTGCTTGTCCTCGCGCTTGGCCAGATCGGTCAACGACGTTGGGTAATCCCCTGTGAAGCACGCATCGCAGAACTGCGGGCATTCCTTGACGCGCGGCTTTTCGCCCACGGCCCGATAAAGCCCGTCGATCGACACGAATGCAAGGCTGTCTGCCTTGATGAATTCGCGCATGGGTTCGACATCCATTCGCGCGGCGAGCAGCTTGCTCCGCTCCGGGGTATCGACGCCGTAAAAGCAGCTGTGCGCGGTTGGTGGGCTGGCAACACGGAAATGAACTTCCTTCGCCCCGGCATCGCGCATCATCTCGACGATCTGGAGCGATGTCGTGCCGCGAACGATTGAGTCGTCGATCAGTACGATGCGCTTGCCTGCCACAAGGTTGCGATTGGCATTGTGCTTACGCTTCACGCCCGCATGCCGTGCACCGTCAGAAGGCTGGATGAAGGTGCGACCCACATAGTGCGAGCGAATAATGCCAAGCTCGAAAGGGATGCCGGCTTCCTGAGCATAGCCGATTGCCGCCGGAACGCCGCTATCCGGCACAGGAACGACGAGGTCTGCTTCGACCGGACTTTCCTTGGCGAGTTCCGCGCCGATTGCCTTGCGCGCCTCATAGACGCTTCGCCCCGCGAAGAAGCTGTCGGGTCGGCTGAAATACACATGCTCGAAGATGCAGGGCCGGGGTTTGTGCGAACCGAACGGGTGAAGCGAATCTACGTTGCCGTCGAAATCCACTTTGATCAGTTCACCAGGTTCGACTTCCCGGATCATTTCCGCTCCGACCACGTCGAAGGCCACGCTTTCGCTGGCAAAGACTGTGGCATCGCCCATTTTGCCCATCACCAGCGGCCTGATCCCAAGCGGATCGCGGCAGGCGATCATGCCCTCGGGCGTCATGACGACCAGTGCATAGGCGCCTTCCAGCAGGCGCAAGGCATCGACCAAGCGGTCAACCATGGTCGGATAACGCGATGTCGCGACAAGATGAATGATCACTTCGGTATCCGACGTCGACTGGAAAATAGCACCGCGTTGAACGAGCTCTTCGCGCAAGGTGCCTGCGTTCGAAATGTTTCCATTATGCGCCACCGCAAAACCGCCGCTTGCCAGATCGGCATATAACGGCTGCACGTTGCGCAGGCCCGATCCGCCGGTGGTGGAATACCGGACATGGCCCGCCGCCATGTGACCGGGGAGCTCAGCAATCGCTTCGTGCGACGAGAAGTTATCCGCTACGTGACCAAGGCCGCGTCGGACGCGAAATTCGGCGCCATCCCAGGCGACGATGCCGGCTGCTTCCTGGCCGCGATGCTGCAAGGCGTGGAGGCCAAGCGCAGTCACAGCCGTGGCATCGGCAGCGTTGATCGCGCCGAAAACGCCGCACTCTTCGCGCAACTTATCGCCATCCGCATCGACGAAGGGGTGGGTGCAAATCATGGTGCTGTCCGCGCTGCCATTCGAATGCCGCTCCAATGGCGATGTTACGGCCCGATTACAAGGCTAGTGAGTTGGGAGGATGTGCGTCGCTCGACCGTGTTCATTGCGCTTGCATGAAACTCTGCCTAAACGCGCTTGCCAACGGACAACTATTATCTAGGGCCGCCTTGCTGCTTTCACCATTCGAACGGACAATCGCCAAACGTTACCTGCTGCCGGGCAGGAGCGAGGCATTTATCGCGCTGGTCGCGGGGATCTCGATCACCGTGGTCATGCTCTCGGTCGCCATGCTGGTGATCGTGATGAGCGTGATGAACGGATTCCGCGCAGAATTGCTGGACAAGATTGTCGGGCTGAACGGCCATGCCATCGTCCAGGCCTACGGGGGCCGGCTCGACGATTGGGAACAGGTTCTGCAGGAAGTCGAACAGACACCCGGCGTCGTGGAAGCTTCACCGCTTATCGAACAGCCACTGCTGACTACGTTCAACGGCCGGGTAGAGGCCATCCTCCTGCGCGGCAACACGCAGAAGGACATTCGCGAACTCGGTGAAAAGGTCATCAGCGGCAATATGGGCGAGTTGCAGTCGGGGGCCAGCAAGGTAGCGATTGGCGTAAGGCTCGCGGAGAATATCGGTGCTCGCGTGGGTGATACGATAACGATCATCAACCCTCAGGGCAGGTCGACACCGTTCGGAACCGTGCCGCGCCAAGTTGGATACGAGGTCGCGGCCATCTTCGAGGTCGGTGTTTACGACTACGATGGCGCCTTCGTGGTGATGCCCATGCAGGATGCGCAGACCCTGCTATTAACCGGCGATACGATCGGCATGATCGAGGTCCAGGTGACCGACCCGGACGAAGTTGGCGAGATTCTTGCTCCTGTAGAGCAGGCATTGGCGGGTCGGGCCGTGGTGCGTGACTGGAAAACGATCAATTCGACCCTGTTCGAAGCCTTGCAGGTCGAACGGGCGGCAATGGCTTTTGCCTTGAGCTTCATGGTCCTGGTGGCGGCCTTCAATATCTTGTCGAGCCTGGTCATGCTGGTTCGTGCCAAAACCCGCGATATTGCGATCATGCGAACCATGGGGGCTACGCGCCGCAGCCTGACGAAGATTTTCGTGACCACCGGCTTTACCGTGGGGGCCATCGGCACGATCGCAGGCCTGATACTCGGCGCGCTTGTGCTCGGTTTCCGCGAGCAGATTGTGGGAGGAATTAGCTGGCTCACGGGCGCCGATTTGTGGGATCCTCAGGTACGCTTCCTCAGTACAATTCCGTCCAAACCCGACCCGGTCGAGATCGCGATGATCGTCGGCCTTGCCCTCGTCATGAGCTTTCTGGCGACGCTTTATCCCGCGCTGAAAGCGGCGAGCACCGATCCCGTACAGGTCCTGCGTTATGAATGATCGCCAGTTGCGCCCCGTTGTCGAACTCCGCGGTCTCACTCGCAGCTTCGAGCAAGGTGGCGTGCGCATCGATGTCCTGCGCGGAGTGAATCTCGATGTGATGCCGGGGGAGATCGTAGCGCTGCTCGGCCCGTCAGGCTCGGGTAAATCTACCTTGCTTCAGGCGGTCGGTCTGCTGGAAGGCGGATTTGGCGGTGAAATCCTGATCGGCGGCCATTCTGCGGAAAAGAGCGATGCCAATGCGCGGACGACCTTGCGCCGCGACCATCTCGGCTTCGTCTACCAGTTTCACCATTTGCTGCCCGATTTCGATGCGAGGGAGAACGTGGTTCTCCCGCAGCTTGTGGCGGGGAAATCGCGCAAGGATGCGGAAGTGCGGGCGGAAGAGCTGCTCACTGCCCTTGGGCTCGAGCATCGGCTCGATCATCGACCCAGCCAGCTTTCCGGCGGCGAACAACAGCGTGTCGCGGTTGCGCGCGGCCTTGCCAACCGGCCTGACCTTGTGCTCGCAGACGAGCCTACGGGAAATCTCGACGAAGCAACTTCGGATCGCGTACTCGAACAATTTCTTTCGCTTGTACGAGGCGAGGGGAGTGCCGCACTGATAGCTACGCATAACGAGCGGCTTGCCGCAAGAATGGACAGAGTGGTGCGTTTGCACGAAGGCGTGCTGGAATAGCGGACCCCAAGCGGGGTTCGGCCGTTTGTTCATGCAAAGGAGTATTTGCATGACAGACCATCCCAGCACCTACAAAGCCGATGACACACATCGTCAGGGCGTCCAGTGGGACGACCGCGCCGAGCTTCATCTTGCGGACGATGGACAAGGAGTTTTCGACGGCGGCAAAGGCCTCCGCGGAGGTACTCTCGCTGAAATGGTGGGACAGTTCATGGCCTATCCGGCGGAGGATCGAGACAAATATGTGATACAGAAAGCTGGCGACCATAAGTTGACTCGCACCGAGATAGAGTCGTTGGCTGCACGTGAGGATTTTCCAGGGGCCTGATTATCGTCCGGACCCTGCTGCAAGGACAGAATTCTGATGACCACGATTGGCGATTTTACCGTCGCAACCAACAAGGGTGAGCAACTCGATCTTAGCGGCAAGCTTGGTAGCGTGCTCCTGGTCGTCAATACTGCGAGCAAATGCGGCTTTACTCCCCAATACGAGGGTCTGGAGAAGCTTTATCAGGACTATGCCGACCAGGGCTTTGAAGTTCTGGCCTTTCCCTGCAACCAGTTCGGCAATCAGGAGCCCGGGGATGCCAGCGAGATCGAGCAGTTCTGCAAGGTCAACTTCGGCCTGACTTTTCCGTTGATGGAGAAGATCGACGTGAACGGCGAGAATGCCAGTCCGCTGTTTGACTGGATGAAAGCCGAAGCGCCGGGTTTGATGGGTTCGAAGGCGATAAAATGGAACTTCACCAAGTTCCTGATCGACCGGGAAGGGAATGTCGTGAAGCGCTATGGTCCAGCCGATGCGCCGGCTGCCATCGCCAAGGATATCGAAAAGCTGCTCTGAACAGCCATGCTTGCTGAAATCAACCTGTGGTTCCTCTCGCTTGGCGAGCACTACGGCGTGAACCCGTTTGTCTTCGGGGCTATTTACGTGGGTGCAATTCCGTTCTTCCTCGCGTCGATTGCGTGGGTGGTGAAGCGTGCAAGGGCGGGACGCTCTACCGTTCTTCCCACGATGCTTGCTGGGTTTTTCTTTGTGTCCGCCTACCTTTATCTGGCCGTTGTAGGACGTAACATACCTTTGTGGGTGTGGATATTTCTCGCTGTGCTGATCGTTTATGGAGCCTGGTCGACGATCCGCGACACACGCCGCAAAATTGCGGCGGTGCGCGAACCGTGATTTTCTCCACCGGTTGTGGAGAATAACCGGATTCGCGCGCTTTGAGTTCGGCGCGTGAAATCCTACCTTGGCGGAATGCCCTACAAGCCCTTTGTCCCCCTTCGCGTATTGTCGGCCTATTCGATGCTCGAAGGGGCGATCGATCCGAAAGCGATGGCAAAGCTGGCCAAGGAGCGCGGCTTTCCCGCGATAGCCATGGCGGACCGTAACGGCCTCTATGGCGCGGTAATGTTTGCCAATGCCTGCAAGGCCGAAGGCGTTCAACCGATCACCGGCACCCTTCTGGGAGTGGCGCGTGACGAGGAAGGGCGGGTGGTCGATTACCTTCCGCTCTATGCGCAAAGCGAAGCGGGATATGACAATCTCTGCCACCTCGTTTCTAAAGCGCATCTCGAACGTCCGCTGGAATTCGAACCCCATATCCGAATGGAAAATCTGGAGGGCCGAACCGAAGGCCTGATCGCGCTTACCGGCGCGAGCGAGGGCGGGGTAACGAAGCTGCTCGCCGAAGGTCAGACGAGCCATGCGATCGCAATGCTCGGCAAGCTTCAGGCGCTATTCCCTGGGCGCCTTTATGTCGAACTTGCTCGGCGCGGAAACCCGGTTGAGGAAGCTGCCGAGGCGGCGCTGATCGACCTCGCTTATGAGCGTGACCTCCCTCTCGTCGCGACCAATCCTGCGAACTTCGCCGAACCGCATATGTACAAGGCGCATGACGCCATGTTGTGCATCGCAAACTCGACTCACATCGATGCAGACGAACGGCCCAAATCGAACCCCGAAAGCTACGTAAAAACTGCTCACATGATGGAAGAGGCCTTCGACGATTTGCCGGAGGCCACGGCCAATACACTCGTGATTGCCCAGCGCTGCGCATATGCGCCGCCCTATCGGGATCCGATCCTGCCCAGCCTTGCCGGTGACATGGAGGGCGAGGCACGAATGCTCGAGGAGGACGCCCGGCGTGGCCTTGAAAAGCGGCTCGAACCTTATGGCGAGATGACCGAGGACGAGCGCAAGGTCTATTTCGACCGGCTCGATTACGAGGTCGGCATCATCAATCAGATGGGCTTTCCCGGGTACTTCCTGATCGTCGCCGACTTCATCAAATGGGCCAAGGATCATGACATTCCGGTGGGCCCGGGCCGTGGTTCAGGTGCAGGCAGTCTCGTTGCCTGGGCGCTTACCATCACGGACCTCGATCCGATCAAGCTGGGCCTGCTCTTCGAACGCTTCCTCAATCCCGAACGCGTGTCCATGCCGGACTTCGATATCGACTTCTGCGAAACCCGCCGCGGAGAGGTGATACGTTATGTGCAGGCGAAATACGGCCACGATCACGTCGCGCAGATCATCACCTTCGGAAAGCTGAAAGCACGTGCCGTCCTGCGCGATACCGGCCGCATCCTCCAGATGAGCTATGGACATGTCGACCGGATATGCAAAATGGTGCCGAACCATCCGACCGATCCGTGGACGCTGCCCCGCGCGCTCAACGGCGCGGCCGATTTCAAGGCCGAGTACGATAACGATAACGAGGTCAAGCGGCTGATCGATCTCGCGATGCAGCTTGAAGGTTTCCCTCGCAACAGCTCGACCCACGCGGCGGGCGTTGTGATCGGCGACCGGCCGTTGGAACAGCTGGTGCCGCTCTATCGCGATCCCCGTTCGGACATGCCGGTCACGCAATACGACATGAAGAATGTCGAGAGCAGCGGCCTCGTAAAGTTCGACTTTCTCGGCCTGAAAACCCTGTCGGTGCTCAAGAAAGCGACCGACCTGCTCAAGAAACGGGATATCGAGATCGATCTTTCGAAGCTCGAACTCGACGACCCGGCGGTCTACGAATTGATGAAGGCAGGCAACACGGTCGGCGTGTTCCAGCTGGAATCGGAAGGCATGCGCCGCACGCTGACGGCCGTGAAGCCGACCAATTTCGGCGACATCATCGCGCTCGTCTCGCTCTATCGCCCCGGCCCGATGGACAACATACCCCTGTTCGGAAAGCGCAAGGCGGGTGAGGTCCCGATCGAGTATCCGCATGAGAAACTCGAGGGCATACTTGCCGAAACCTACGGCATCTTCGTCTACCAGGAACAGGTGATGCAGGCCGCGCAGATCCTCGCCGGATATTCGCTGGGCGACGCCGACCTGTTGCGCCGCGCCATGGGCAAAAAGGTCCAGGCCGAGATGGACGCGCAGCGCGAACGTTTCGTCGCGGGCTGCAAGGAAGTCTCCGGGATCGAGAAAGCCAAGGCGAACGAATTGTTCGACTTGATCGACAAATTCGCAGGGTATGGCTTCAACAAGTCGCACGCCGCCGCCTATGCTCTGCTCGCCTATCAGACCGCCTGGTTGAAAGCGCACTATCCGGAAGAATTCTTTGCCGCTTCGATGTGCTTCGACATGCATCAATCGGAAAAACTGACGATCTTCGTCGATGATGCGCGGCGGCAAGGGATTGCGGTCGAGCCACCCTGCATCAATCGCTCGGAAGCCGAATTCACCGTCGAACAGACCGACGATGGGTATGCGGTACGATATGCACTCGCGGGCATTCGCAACGTGGGCGAGCGGGCCATGGAAACGATCGTTGCGGAGCGTGAGTCTTCCGGCAAGTTCGAAACCTTGCAGGACCTTTTCGAACGCATTCCGAAGGGTTCGATGAATTCGCGCCAGCTCGAAGCGCTTGCCTGCTCCGGGGCACTCGACTGTCTTGAGCCTAACCGCGCGAAGGTTTTCGCAAATGCGGATATGTTGTTGGCGGTGGCCGATGCAGCCGACCGCGAGCGCACTAGTGGGCAGGCAGGCCTGTTTGGCGGTGAAACCGCCCAGGGCGAAACTCTGCGTCTTCGCGAGGTCGAGGACTGGCCACGGGCCGAGCGAATGGCCAGAGAGCGCGAGAATTTCGGATTCTATTTCTCCGCCCACCCGGTCGCAGCGTGGAAAGACATCGCTTCGGCCAATGGAGCGCGTACCTACGCCTCGTTGATGGCAGGCGGAGCACCCGCCGGTGGTCGCTCCAATGCGGTTATGGCGGCCATGGTCGAAAAGGTGAACAAGGGCACCACCCGCCGCGGCAAGCCCTTCATTCGCGCCGACTTCTCCGATTCGACCGGCCAGTTCAGTGCGGCCTGTTTTGAAGAAAGCATGGTCGAACGGTTCCTCAAATGGGCGGAGGAGCAGACTTGCGTGCTGCTTCAGGTCGAGCTCGATTCGCCCAGTCCCGATGAACCTCCCCGCATTACCGTGCGCGGGGGTACCCCGCTGGCGGAGGTGAAAGGTTCGACACCCATGATCCTGACGCTTGAGATCAACGACATCGCTGCGGTGGAAATTCTTCAGCGTGAATTGTCCGAACTTTCAAGCGGCAATGACGAAGTCGCTGTAACGCTACGGATTGGCGGGGATCATGAACCCGTGATGCGTCTGGGCCGCGCATTCGCCCTGGACGGAGAGCTTGCTGAGCGCTTGGCAAGCGTTCCCGGCCTTGCCAAGGTGCAACTCGACAAGCGGCGCGGCGGCACGCACCTTCGCCTCGTCGCCTGAAGGGTGGCCCCATAAAGGGGTATCAAGCGAGGAGAGAGACTGGAATGCTTGGAGCGATGCAGGACTGGAACATGCGTGTGACGCATGTGATCGATCACGCGGCCCGTGAGGCGCCAGATCGCGAGATCGTGACCCGCTGGGCGGATGGAAGTGAAACCCGCACCGATTGGGCCGGCATTCGCCGCGATGCGCTCAAAATGGCACAGGCTCTTCAAAAGCTCGGGATCAAGCCGGGCGACAAGGTGGCCAGCATCGCGATGAACCATTCACGTCACCTCGTCAGCTGGTACGGCGTGGCGGGCATGGGCGGGGTTCTGCACACCGTGAATCCGCGTCTTTTCGAGGATCAGCTCGAATATATCGTCAACCACGCGGATGACCGGGTCGTGCTTTACGATGCGATGTTCCAGCCGATAGTCGACAAGATGCGTGATCGCTGGCCGCAGGTAGAGCACTATATCTGTTTCGACAGCGGCGAGCAGACAACCGCCTTCGAAGACTGGATCGGTGCCGAAGACGGCAATTTCGAGTGGGTGCAGGGTGACGAGCGCGATCCATGCATGATCTGCTATACCAGCGGCACCACCGGGAATCCCAAGGGCGTGCAATACGAGCACCGCAGCACGCTGATGCATGCGATGGCCGGCCTCCAGCCATCGGCATTCAATTTCAGCGCGGCCAGCGTGATGCTGCCGGTCGTGCCGATGTTCCACGCGGCGAGCTGGGGCCTGCCTTATGCGGGGGCGATGGCCGGGATCAAATTCGTTTTCAGTGCGGTGAACGACCCTGCGGTGCTGCACGAAATGATGATCAAGGAAGGGGTAACCGACAGCGCGGGCGTGCCCACGGTCTGGCTCGCCCATTTCCAGTATTGCGACAAGGAAGGCATCGACCTGCCTCCGTTGAAGGCTGCGACTATCGGCGGGTCCGCGGCACCCAAGTTCATGATCGAGCGATTGATGAAGAACGGCACGCGCGTCCAGCACGCTTGGGGCATGACCGAGACGAGCCCCATCGGCACAGTGGGCGGCCCAACGCAGGATTGGGACCAGCTCAGCTTCGATGAGAAGGTCGCCAAGACGATGAAGCAGGGACGCCCGATTTTCGGCGTCGAGCTGCGCACCGTCGATCTGGACGATTTCACCAAGGTATTGCCGCGGGATGGCGAGACCTCTGGCGCGCTTCAGATCCGTGGTCCGTGGATCATCAAGCGCTATTTCAAGGCAGACGAAGATGCAGTCACCGAAGATGGCTGGTTCAACACCGGGGACGTTGGCATCCTGCACCCAGACGGCACCCTTCAGCTGACTGACCGCACCAAGGACGTCATCAAGTCTGGTGGCGAATGGATTTCCTCGGTCGAGCTGGAAAATGCGGCCGTGGGACATCCGGCGGTGGCCGAGGCAGCCTGTGTCGGAATGCCGCACCCGAAATGGGACGAGCGGCCCGTATTGTTCGTCGTCAAGAAAGAAGGCGCCGAATGCGATGCGGACAGCGTGGTGGCATTTCTATCGGATAAGGTCGCCAAATGGTGGTTGCCCGACGCGATCGAATTCGTCGACGACATTCCCCACACCGCGACCGGCAAGATCAGCAAGAAGGATCTGCGTGAGCGCTTCAGCGACTACAAATTGCCCGAAGCGCGTTAGGGCGTGAGCCTGCTGATCCTGCTCAACAAGCCTTACGGAGTACTCTCGCAATTCACCGGGGGCAGGGAAGGGGTAGAGGACACGCTGGCCCATCTGGTCGACGTGCCGGATGTCTATCCTGCCGGCAGGCTCGACAAGGACAGCGAAGGTCTGTTGCTCCTGACAGACGATGGGCGCCTGCAATCGCGCATTGCCGAACCGCGCTACAAGATGGCGAAGACCTATCTCGTGCAGGTAGAAGGCGAAGCGGATGACGATGCGCTTCAGCGGCTGGCGAGCGGGGTCGAACTCAAGGATGGTCTGACCGCGCCTGCGCGAGCCAGAAGGATCGATCCACCGCCTGTCTGGGACCGCGAACCTCCGGTTCGGCATCGCAAGACCGTGCCCGACAGCTGGATCGCACTCGAGATCACCGAGGGGCGCAATCGTCAGGTCCGGCGCATGACTGCCGCGGTGGGCCTGCCCACGCTGCGACTCATCCGATGGCGCATCGGCGATTGGAGCGTGGATGGCATCGCGCCGGGCACATATCGTGAGATTCAAGTTTGAGGAGAACGCAGTGACCAAGACCTACATCGACCCCAGCCGCGCGAACTTCGAGGCATTCAAGGACCTCCCTCGCGATGAACCGATCCACATGCTCAACCTGCTCCTGTACCGCGACGAAGCGGAATATCCCGAGGGCCACGAACACGCCGACAAGGGCTGGAGCGGCCGCCGGGCCTATGAGGAATACGGCAAGACCAGCGGCCCCATCTTCCGCCGCGTTGGCGGCGAGATCGTGTGGCGCGGGGCGTTCCAGACGGTGGTGACCGGCCCGGAAGAAATGCGCTGGCACGATGGCTTCGTGGCGCAATATCCCAATGCGGGCGCATTCTTCGAGATGATCAAGGATTCAGATTATCAAAGAGCAGTCGTGAACCGTACGGCGGCGCTGGTGGACAGCAGACTGGTGCGGTTCAAGCCGGGTGCAGCGGGAGAGGGGTTCTAAAGCAACCGCAACTGCCCGCCCATCGCTGGCGGCCTGAACTGTGTGCAATCCAGTTCGAACTTTGCCTTGCCCAATCCCGCGCGCTTGCAGGCCAGGCGGAACCTTGCGCGGAACAGGTCTGCCCAGACGCCGGTCGGTTTCATGCGCGAGAAGAAGTTCGGGTCATTGTCCTTGCCGCCGCGGATGGATCGGACGATGCTCATCACCTTGTCGCCCCGCTCGGGATAGTGGACCGAGAGCCAATCGCGGAACAGCGGAGCGACTTCGTGCGGCAGGCGCAGGGGTATCCAGCCGACGCTGCCCACTCCGATGGCCGCGGCGCGCTCGACGATTTCTTCCATGAACTCGTCGGTGATCGCCGGGATCACCGGTGCGACCGAGCAATGGGTCGGGACGCCTGCCGCGACGAGTTTTTCCAATGCCGCGAGACGCTTGGCTGGCGCAGCTGCACGCGGTTCGAGCTTTCCCGACAGCTTCGGATCGAGGCTGGTCACCGAAATAGCAACCGCCACCAGCCGCCGCTGCGCCATCTCTGAAAGAAGGTCCAGATCGTCGAGCACGCGGTCGGACTTGGTGGTGATCGTCACCGGATGGCGCGCATCGAGGCAGACTTCCAGCACCTGCCGCGTGATGCGGTACTGCCGCTCTATCGGCTGATAGGGATCGGTATTGGTTCCCATCGCAATCGGCCTGGGCCGATAATTCCGTTTTGCCAGCGTGGCGCATAGCAATTCGGCAGCATTCGGCTTGGCGAAGAGCTGTGTCTCGAAATCGAGGCCGGGCGACAGGTCGTGATAGGCGTGGGTAGGGCGGGCAAAGCAATAGACGCAGCCGTGCTCACAGCCGCGATAGGCGTTAATCGAACGGTCGAAACCTATGTCTGGCGACTGGTTGAAGCTGATGATTGTCTTGGGATGCTCTTCCGTCACATGGGTGCGGAGTTTTACGGGCGGACCGCCCTCGATCGCGGCGAGGGATTCCATGTGATCGCGCCAGTCGCCATCCACCTCCCGAGTCGCGAGGCCGAAGCGCGTCGGAACGTCGGCGTTCTGGGCCCCGCGGCCGGGAATGGCTGGTTCGAAGCGACGTTCCATTTGTGAGAACATAAACGGAACAAATGATTTCCGCCAGTCCAATCTTGCTATGGGCGCGGCACAGATCTCGGAGCATCGAACGGAGATCGCGGGTTCATGGAATACCCCGCTGGCGGCCCCGCAATAGCGCGGGTCAGGGCTGAAGTTGACACAGTTGACACTGTCCAGGGAGCTGCAGAAGCTAGGTTCAATGATCGCTGCGAACCCGTGTTGCGGGGCGTCGGTGATACAGCCGGTTTCACCGCTTCGGCCGGGCTTCCTGATGCGGCATCGGTGCGATTCTTGCAGGGCGGATCGAATGCAGAGTCCCGAAGCCGCTCCAGCCTGTCCCATCTTTCCGCAGCATCGCGGCGGGCCTCTTCTTCCGCTTCCTGCTCGGCCTCTTCCATATCGGCCCGCACAGCTTCGGCATCGGAGCCGAAAAAGTGGTCGATGTCCCGTTCGGGCACCTCGATCGTCTCGCCCGGGTGGCCGTCTTCCTCGTCCAGTTCCACGGTAAGCTGGGTGCGGCGTGCTGCTTTGGAGGCCCGATCAACTTCACGCTGGATGTAGCGCGTGCGATCGGGCACGCCTTCGGCGCTGTCGCCGCTGCCGATACGGGTCAGCAGATCCTCGAAGATTGCCGCGTCCCCGGCTGCCTCCTCGCTGGCGAGATTGTCCAGCCGGGCCAGATGCGCAAGTAGCAGGCGGCTATCGTAGCGGCGGCGCGTGCCAACCACTTCGCCGCGATGCCACACGTCCTCTTCGATCCCGTCGACCGCCCGGTCGGCCAGCACCTGCTGGCTGGCATCGCGGCCCAGCAGCACCGCCGCCGCCCAGGCCCGGGCGAACAGCGGATCCTTGCGCCGCTGGCGATAGGCGGATTCCGCTGACAGACCGACACGGCGGCAGGCGGCGCGCGCATTGCCGCTGGCTGCAAGGCGATCGAGGAAGAGCATCTTGCGCTCGGGCGTCCAGCCGCGGGGAGCAAGTTCGGTGGTGGGCTCGGCATTATCGGTCATGATCCGCGTCTCCGTGATATGGGAAAACAAGGCGAATCAGCGCTATTATGCACGAGGGACGCTGTAGGACAGCGGGATAATGAAGTGCCGGACGTCCGCTCTGGATTAGCAGAGCAAAAAAGCTGCCATTCCGCTTACGTTTAGAGTTTCGGACGCCGCGAGGCGTCGGAAAGTCGACGGTGCCCGAACCCGCGGGCCGCACGCGGTGCGCTATGGGGATTTCGACTTTGCGCTGATCCCGACGGCTGCTGACGGTGCCGATAAGCGGAAGGGTCCG